>JAWVFR010000102.1:0-43739 GCA_033855845.1 Solirubrobacteraceae bacterium | reverse complement strand
CTGAGGCTCCGCGGTTCCGTCGCATTTGGCGGCCCGTTCGGTGCCGGCGCGGAGACGTGGTTGCACTTTTCCCCCTATGTGGGGGTCAAGTGCACTTGGGTCTGGATGCGGTTGCACTTTGCCGCCTATGTGGCGGTCAAGTGCACTTGGGTTCGGCCCGGCCGCCGGAATCCGGGAGGGTGGCCGCCGGCCCCGGCCGCCCGCGCCGCCGGCCGCTGCCCCGCCTACCCCCTACGCCTGCAGCGCCCGGTACAGCGCGTTGGCCGGGACCCCGGTGAGCTTGGCGACCGCGGCGGCCGCGGGGCGGGGCTTGGCGCCCGCGTCGACCAGGCGGCGCAGGGCGTCGAGGGCGCTTTCGAGGTCCGCGCCCGCCGGGGCGGCCGGCCCCACGACCAGCACGACCTCCCCCCGCGGCGGCTCGCCGGCGTAGCGCTCGGCCAGCTCCCCCGCCGTGCCGCGCACGACCTCCTCGTGGACCTTGGTCAGCTCGCGGCAGACGGCCACCGGGCGCAGCGCGTCGAGCTCGGCCAAGACGGCCAGAGTGGATCCCACCCGCCGCGGCGACTCGAATGCCACCAGCGTCTCGGGCGCTCCCAGGGCCTCCACCAGCGCGCCCTTCTTGCGCGGCAGGAACCCCGCGAAGCGCCAGCGGTCGGCGGGCAGCCCCGACGCGACCAGGGCGGTCAGGGCCGCCGACGGCCCGGGCAGGACCTCCACGGCCAGCCCAGCCGCCACGCAGGCCTGCACCAGCACGAACCCGGGATCGGAGACCAGCGGCATCCCCGCGTCGGAGACCAGCGCCACCACCGCCCCCGCGCTCATCTTCGACACCAGCTCCCCCGCCCGCGCCCGCTCGTTGTGCTCGTGGTAGGAGACGAGCTTGGCCTTCACGCCATAGCGGTCCAGCAGCACGCGCGTGCGCCGCGTGTCCTCGCAGGCCACGACGTCGGCGTCGCGCAGGGCGGCCAGCACGCGCAGGGTGATGTCCTCGAGGTTCCCGATCGGCGTCGGGCAGACGACCAGCCGCCCCGCGCTCATGCCGGCCCGAGCCCGTCGAGCGCCAGCGCCGCGGCGCCCACCATCCCCGCCTCGGTCCCGAACCGGGCGGCGACGATCTGCACCAGGTCGCGCCCCGGCGTCAGGGCACGGGCCAGCATCTCGGCGCGGGCCGGCTCCAGCAGCAGCTCGCCCGCTCCCATCACGCCGCCGCCGACCACCACGACCTCGGGGTTGAAGATGTTCACCAGGGACGCGATCCCCACGCCCAGCCGCCGGCCGATCAGGGCGATCGCCTCGCGCGAGACCTCGTCGCCGTCGTGGGCCAGCTCGGTGACCAGCGCGCCGGTCACCTCGCGCCCGGAGGCCGCCGCGCGGCCCAGTGCCGAGTCCGGCTCGCGCTCCGCCAGCACCCGCCCCTCCCGGCCCAGCGCCGTCCCCGAGGCGACCGCCTCCAGGCAGCCGTGGTTGGGGCAGTTCCCCTGGCACGGCGGCCCGTCCATGTCCACCACCATGTGTCCCAGCTCGGCCGCCGCCCCCACCGAGCCCCGGTACAGCGCATCGTCGAGGACCAGCCCGCCGCCGATCCCTGTCCCCACGGTCAGCGTCACCGAGTGCCGCGTCCCCCGCGCGGCGCCGAAGCGGTGCTCGGCCAGCGCCGCGACGTTGGCGTCGTTGTCCACGAACGCCGGCACGCCCAGGCGCTCGGCCATCAGGTCGCGGAAGGGCACGTCGGCCAGCGGGAGGTTGACCGCCTGGACGGCCATCCCGCGCTGCTGGTCGATGGTGCAGGGGATCCCGAATCCGGCCGCGTCGATCGGGTCGTCGACGGACTCGCGCACCTCCTCCACGGCGTCGACCACGGCGTCGAGCAGGCCGTCGCGGTCCAGGCCCGCCATGGACCGGAGGGCGCGGTGATGGACGTTGAGGTTCTCGTCTACCGCGCCGGCGAGGAGCTTGGTCCCCCCCATGTCGACGCCGACGACGCACGGGGCGGGCATGGCCCCTGTCACCATACCCGCTCGATGCCCGACGACCGCGAGCGCCCGCAGTACACGCGCTACCGGTCGCGTCCCCGGCTGCTCGAAGGCCTGCGGCGCGGCCCCGAGCCCGAGTTTCGCGGGGTCGGCGGCCTGCGCGAGGAGCGCAAGCGGCGCATCGGGCGCGCGGGGCGCAAGCCCTGGACCCCCAAGCGCGTGGTCAAGTGGATCGTCCTCGCCATCGTCGGGTGGCTGGCCCTCTCGATCGTCCTCTTCCTGGTCAGCGCCCAGATCGAGCAGGGCAAGGTCTCGGACTCCGCCCAGCGCGCCCTGGACGGCGGCGGCCCCCTCCCCTTCACCCCCAACAACATCCTGGTGCTCGGCTCCGACGCCCGCCCCAAGGGGAGCAAGGAGGGCGGCGCGAACGTGGGGGGCCCCTCGCGCTCGGACACGCTGATGCTCATCCGCACCGGGGGCTTCAAGAGCGCCCGCCTCTCGATCCCCCGCGACACCGTGGTCGACATCCCCGGCCACGGCCAGGACAAGATCAACGCCGCCTACGCCATCGGCGGCGCCGCCCTGACCATCACCACGGTCGAGCGCTTCCTGGGGATCAAGATCAACCACCTGGTCGAGGTCAACTTCGACAACTTCCCCCAGTTCATCGACGCGCTGGGCGGAGTCGACGTGCAGCTGTCCGGCTGCGTGCGGGCCAAGCTGGATGGCGGGGACGGCAGGGGCGGGACCACGCTGAACCTCCACAAGGGGACGAACCACCTCGACGGCCACCACGCCCTGGGGCTGGCCCGCGTGCGCGTAAACGCCTGCAACCCGGCCGAGAACGACCTGGACCGGGCCGAGCGCCAGCAGCGCATCCTGAACGGGATCAAGGGCCAGCTGTTCTCGGCCACCACCTTCTTCCGCCTGCCCTGGGTGTCGTGGACGGCGCCCAAGGCCATCCGCACGGACATGAGCGGGCCCACGCTGCTGGGGCTCTTCACGGCGATCCAGCTGGGCGGGACCCCCGCCCCGCGCGTGCTCAAGCCCTCCGGGGTGGCCACCACGCCCGGCGGCGGATCGGGCCTCGTGGTGTCCGACGACGAGAAGCGCGCCGAGGTACAGCGCTTTCTGAAGTAAGCGCTAGTGTGCGCTCCATGAAGCGCATACTCCTAACCGCCCTCGCCGCGATGCTCCTCGTCCCGGCGATCGCCCTCGCCGCCTTCACCCCCGGGAACTACACGGGCAAGACGAGCAGGGCCACCAAGTTCCGCCCGGTGTCCTTCACGGTCACCGCATCGAAGTTGAAGAACCTCAAGATCACCGTCGCATTCACCTGCACCGACGGGGACACCTCGCTGTCGAAGGTCGTCCTGTCGGGCTTCCCGTCCCAGAACGTGGTCAACGGCCGCTACAGCGCGACGTTCAGGGGCTCGTCGGGTGGCAGCAAGTACGTCAACAAGGGCAGCATCTCCGGCAAGACCGCCACCGGCACGTTCAGCGGCACCCGCAGCTACAACGCCCAGGGCAAGATCGACCCCCGCGGGACGATCACCTGCCGGACCGGCAACCTGCCGTACACGGCCAAGACCAAGTAGCTCGGCCGCATCACTGCGACACGGCGGGCGCTCCTCCGGGGGCGCCCGCCGTCGTTCAGCGCCGTTCGCGCTCGGCCTCGGCGATCGCCTCGGCGCCCTCCGGCGCCGCCTCGGAGCCCCGGGCGGCCAGCGCCACCCCCGCGCAGACCAGCACCAGGCCGCCGATCGCCGCCGGGGTGATCCGCTCGTCCAGCAGGAGCGCGCCGTAGGCCAGCGAGATCGGCGGGATCAGGTAGGAGACCAGCGACGCGCGCCCCGCGCCCAGCTCCGCGATCAGCCGGTAGAAGACGAAGAAGGCGAACGCGGTGCCGGCCACGCCCAGGACCACCAGGGAGAGGACCGAGCGCAGGCCCGGCGCGTGCGTGGGCGCCGTGGCGGCGGCCACCGGCGCCACCAGCAGGCAGCCGGCGCCCACCGAGATGAAGCTCGTGGTCAGCGCGGGCATGCCCCGGTAGTTGCCCTTGACCATGAAGGAGGACAGGCTGTAGCAGGCGGCGGCGCCGACGATCCCCAGCGCGCCCAGGAACTGGCCCAGCGACCCGATGGACTCCACCCCGACCAGCAGGGCCACGCCCGCGATCCCCAGCACCAGGCCGGCCGCCTGGCGGCCCGCCACTTTCTCGGATGCGTCGAGCAGCGGCGCGAAGATCGCCACCCACAGGGGCGCGGCGGCGATCAGCACCGCCGTGAGGCCCGACGGGACCTCCAGCTCCCCGTAGGAGATCAGCAGGAAGGGCGCGGTGATCGCGACAGCGCCCAGCAGCAGCGCGGTCCACGGGCGGCGGCGCAGATCGGACAGGCGCGCCCGCGCCTCGCCGCCCTGCGCGCGGATGATCGCGTAGAGCACCGCCGCGCCCAGCAGGGTGCGCGCGAAGACGATCATGGCCGGGGAGAAGTCCTGGAGCGTGTACTTGATGAGGAGGTACGACGCCCCCCACAGCACGGCCAGCAGGCCGAGGAGGCCGGCCTGGCGGGCCGTCACGAGCCGGAGGGCTTCTTGGCCTTGCTGTCGCTCCCGCTGCCGCTCGTGCCCGAGTCCTTGGGCTTGTCCTTGCGCTCCTTGGCCTTGTCCGCCGCCTTGGCGTCGGTCTTGGCGACGCCGGACTCGGCGGAGTCCTTCAGCTCGCGCGCGCGCTTCTTGGTCCCGTAGTCGGTGTTGTAGAAGCCCGAGCCCTTGAAGTGGACGGCGACGGGGTGGAACACACGCTGGACCGGCGCCCCGCAGACCTCGCACTTGTCGACCGGATCGTCGGTCATCCGCTGCATCACCTCGAAGTTGTGCCCGTTCTCGCAGCGGTATTCGTAGATCGGCATCGGCGGGCAAGTCTAGACTCCGCGCCTCGATGGCCGAAGACGCCGTGACCATGGACAAGATCGTCGCGCTGTGCAAGCGGCGCGGCTTCATCTTCCCCTCCTCCGAGATCTACGGAGGGTTGGCGTCGACGTACGACTATGGCCACTACGGGGTGCTGCTCAAGCGCAACGTCAAGGACGAGTGGTGGCGCTCGATGCTCCAGGAGCGCGACGACATCGTGGCCCTGGACGCGGCGATCCTGATGTCCCCCCGGGTGTGGGAGGCCTCCGGCCACCTGGCCTCGTTCACGGACCCGATGGTGGACTGCCGCCGCTGCGGCCAGCGCTTCCGCGCCGACCACCTCGACCAGCTGGAGTGCCCCGAGAAGCCGTCCAAGCACCCCGGCGAGGGGCCGAACTGCGACCTGACCGAGGCGCGCGCCTTCAACCTCATGTTCGAGACGACGATCGGGCCGGTGAAGGAGTCGGGCGCCGAGATCTACCTGCGCCCGGAGACCGCGCAGGGGATCTTCGTCGACTTCCCCCAGGTGATGCAGACCTCGCGCAAGAAGCCGCCGTTCGGCATCGCGCAGGTGGGCAAGTCGTTTCGCAACGAGATCACGCCGGGGAACTTCATCTTCCGCACGCGGGAGTTCGAGCAGATGGAGATGGAGTTCTTCGTGCCCCCGGGGGAGGCGGACAAGTGGTTCGCGTACTGGCTGGAGGAGCGGATGCGCTGGTACACCGACCTGGGGATCCGGCCCGATCGCCTGCGCCTGCGCGCCCACGACCCCGACGAGCTGTCGCACTACTCGTCCGGCACGTCGGACGTGGAGTACCTGTTCCCCATCGGCTGGTCGGAGCTGGAGGGGATCGCCAACCGCGGGGACTTCGACCTGCGCCAGCACGCCGAGCACTCGGGCAAGAAGCTCGAGTACTTCGACTCGGGGTCGGGGGAGCGCTACGTCCCCCACGTGATCGAGCCCGCCGCCGGAGCGGACCGGGCCACGCTCGCGTACATGGTCGACGCGTACGACGAGGAGGAGGTCGAAGGCGAGCAGCGCACCGTGCTGCGACTGCACCCGCGCCTGGCGCCGGTCAAGGCCGCGGTGCTGCCCCTGGTGCGCAAGGACGGCCTGCCCGAGCTGGCGCACGAGGTGTACGCGAAGCTCAAGCCGGTGGTGCAGGCGGAGTACGACGAGGGAGGCTCGATCGGCCGCCGCTACCGCCGCCAGGACGAGATCGGCACGCCCTGGGGGATCACCGTCGACCACCAGAGCACGCAGGACCGCACCGTGACCCTGCGCGACCGCGATTCCCTCGAGCAGACGCGCATTCCCATCGACGAGCTCGCCGACGAGCTGGTCCACCGGCTGGCCGCCCCCTGGACGAGCCCCAAGGTGTCCGAATAGGATCGGAGCTTCTGATGCGCTTCCCACTCGCCCTCGCCGCCGTCCTCGCCGCCCTCGCCCTGCCCGCGGCCGCGTCGGGCGCCGTGACGATTGGGAGCAATCTGGCGGCGAGCGGAACGCTCGACAACCTCGGCTCGTACTGCCCGGGCTCCGGCAATTGCACCGGGACAAACCAGTCGCTCCCTCCGGGCAGCACGGCGGCCAACGGCCTGACCTCGCCGATCAACGGCGTGGTCGTCAAGTGGCGCGTCAAGTCGGGCAGCTCCGGCAACCCCGTCGCGCTTCGCGTCTTGAGGTTCACGACCGGCACCACGTACCGCGCCGTGCGGACAAGCACGCCGGGCACGACCAACGGTTCGATCGCCGAGACCGCATCGCGGGTACAGATCGCGGCGGGCGACAGTGTCGGTCTCAACATCGGTAACAGCGCACTCATCTGGGCGTCCACTCCCGGCGCCACTGGTGTGGTGTGGGGATCAGTCAACGGATTCCCGACCGGCCTCGCGGACGGGCAGACCGCGCAGGGCGACGGCCGTCCGTACGAGCTCCTCGTCCAGGCCGTGGTCGAGCCCGACGCCGACGGCGACGGCTTCGGCGACGAGACCCAGGACGGGTGTCCGGCCGACCCGGCGCGCCAGACTCCGTCGTGCGGCACGGGGCCGACGAACCCCAACGGCAACCCGCCGCCGACGCCCACCCCGACGCCGACCGCCCCCGTGATCACCGGGTATGCCGTCGTGCCGGCGAGCTTCCGCCTCGGATCGCTCGCGCAGATTCGCTTCCGCCTGTCCCAGGCAGCGAGCTACGACCTGACCTTCGACCGCATCCTCCCCGGCCGCAAGCGCGGCCGGCGCTGCGTCCTGCAGTCGCGGACGGTGCGCACCGGCGTGCGCTGCGCCGTGTACCTGCGCCGGGCCGCTATCTCGGGCAGCGGCAGGGCCGGGCTCAACACGCTCGCCTTCCGGGGTCGCGTGGCCGGCCGGCCACTGACGCTGGGGCGCTACCGGCTCACGTTCGGGGCGGTCGGTCCCACCCGCCTGGTCGCGAAGACCCGGTCGCGGACCTTCACGCTGCTCCCCGCTCTGCGTCGCCGCTGACCGTCACTCGCGCAGGCGCGCGCGGGCGGTGAGCACGAAGCCGTCGGGGCGCGCTCGCGCGCCGACGTCGAGGACCTCGATCCGCGGGTCCTGGAAGACGGTCAAAGCCAGGAAGCCGCCGAACGGGAGGTTCGGTGCAAGCAGCACGCGACCGTTGCGCGCCGCCACGACGGCCTGACCGGTCAGGCTTCGCCCCAGGAGCGTCACCGTCCCCTGGAACACCAGGGCGCCCTCGCCCGAGGCGACCGGGTGCACGTCGAAGCCGGCCGGCAGCCCGGCGCGCAGGTCGGCGCCGGTGACCGTCGCCGTGCCGGAGAGATCGCGCCCGCGCTTGTGCAGGGTCACGTCGCGGAAGGTGAGCGTGAGGATGCGCAGGCTCCCGATCCGGGCATCGACCTCGTCGGCCTCGCTCGTGGAGGCCAGGAGGTCGGCGAAGCGGCCGGGCCCGGCGCCCGCGTCCGCCATCCGGATCGTGACCCGGTCGGCGCGCCCCCACAGCAGCTTCAGCGCGGGAAAGGCGCTGACGTCGACCGACTCCACCTTCCCGTCGGGCTCCAGGCGCCCGCGCAGCCGGTTCTCCGCCAGGACGGGCAGCAGCAGCTGGAACACGACGAGCAGCACCAGGAGCCCGGCCGCGGCGAGGACGGCGCGGCGGGCGGCGCGGGACATCGGAGGCGCCTAGTCGGTGAGGAGCGCGCGGCCGCAGACGATGGCGGCGCGCAGCGTGTCCGCGTAGTCGCGCTCGGGCTCGATCAGGATGCGCATCGCGATCCCGTCGGCCAGCGCGAACAGGATCGTCACGACGGCCTCGGGCTCGTCGTGCAGGCGGATGACGCCCTCGCGCTGCTTGGCCTCCAGCAGCTCGGCCACGTGCTCGCGCGTGCGGCGGGTCAGCTCCGCGACCTCGGCGCCGATCTCCGCGTTGCGCCGGGCGACGGTGAACAGCTCGAACCACAGCGTCACGAAGTCCGGCTCGTGCTGCACCAGATGCTCGAGCGAGGAGACGAGCGCGTCGATGAAGTCGTCCGCGGTGTGCGCGTCGGCGAGCGCCTCGTCCAGCATGGCCATGCGGATCTCGGTGTCGCGGCGGACGACCTCCACCAGCAGCCGCTCCTTGGTCCCGAAGTAGTAGTGCAGCAGGCCCCGGGAGACGCCGGCCTCCCGCGCCACGTGGTCGAACGTCGACCCCGCGGCCCCCCGCTGCGCCACTCCGTCGCGCATCGCATCGATGATCCGCTGGGCCTTCTCCCCGGCCAGATCACGCGGCTTGGACGCAGCTTCCACGCAGCAGACTCTAGCTGGACGGCCAGCCAGGATCGCGAGCGGCGGCGAGCGCATCCTCCTTGGCGGAGAAGGCTCGGAGCTCGGTGGCGAGCCCCTCCCGGAGCCGCCAGAGGTGGAAGATGTCGCCCTCCACGACGGCGCCGCTCAGCTCTCCCCTACCCCGCTGCACGGCGGCCACGACGACCCAGCCGTCTCCGTCGGCGAATTCCATCGGTTCGATCGAATACTCCTCGAACCCGTCCCCGACGACGGCAAACACCCGCCGCGCCCCCTCGATCCCCTGGTACACCTGCGGGTCCGGAACCTCATCCCGATCCCGGACCACGAACTCGTCGTCCAACAGCTCGAAAACGGCCGCGAAGTCCCCGGAGTTGAAGTCCGCGTACCCCTTCCGAAGCCGTTCGACGTCGTCCTGGGACACGAGCCAAGTATCCACTCTGCAGTGGATCGTTCGGTCAGAGTTCGTTTAGTGTCCGGAAAATGGCGGCGGCGGTCGATCCGGAGTCCTGGCAGCTCGCTCGCCTACTGCCCACGGTCGGACTGCGCGGGCAGGAGGAGCAAGAGCAGCGGGCGACCTCGTCGCTGCTGGCAGTCCTGTACGCCGTGCCGGAGTTCGGTCGCGCGCTGCTCGAGGATCTCGGGGCGCCGAGAGGGCGAGTTACCACCTACACCGAGCTGCAGCTGACCGACGCCGCTGGTAAGCGGTGCATCCCCGACGGAGCGATCGTGGTGGAGCGGGGCAACACCAGGTGGCAGTGTCTCGTCGAGGTGAAGACCGGGGCTGCCTGCCTGAAGGTCGAGCAGGTTTCCAGGTATCTCGACTGGGCGCGCGACAACGGATTCGACGCCGTTCTGACCATCTCGAACGAGATCACCGCTTCGCCCAGCGACCTCCCACTGACGGTCGACGGCCGGAAGCTAAAGCGGGTCCGGCTCATCACCTGTCCTGGTGGCGAGTCCTCACCGAGGCGATCGTCCAGAGCAAGCATCGCGGCGTATCGGATCCCGACCAGGCGTGGCTGCTGGGAGAGCTCATCGCCTACCTCGATCATGAGCGATCCGGCGCCGGCGGGTTTCAGGGCATGGGCGAGAGCTGGGTGGCGGTCCGTACCGCCGCCGCCAACGAGACCCTGCGCGCCGGCGACCCGGGTGCCAGAGACGTCGCCGAGCGCTGGGACCAGTTCGTCGACTACCTATGCCTAGGACTAGGACAAGACCTCGGACGCGACATCACTCCTGTGCGATCGCGAGGCCAGGCGCTGCCAGCCCGCTGCGACGCGGCCGCGCGGACTTTGGCGGACACGGGTCGTCTCGAGGCTTCCATCCGAGTTCCCGATGCGGTGGGCCTGATCACGGTCGAGGCGGACCTGCGGACCCGCCGGGTGACTACCGCCGTAGTCGTCGACGCGCCCCGCGATGGAAGAGCAAAGACGCGGATCAACTGGCTACTTCGACAGCTACGGCAGGCGCCCGACGACCTCCGAATCGACGTGCGATTCGCCAACACCCGGGAGACCAGCTCGCTGCTGCTCGCCGAGGCCCGTGAGACTCCCGACGGCCTGCTCTCCAGCAGCGACCCCAAGCGCGAGCCGAGAGGGTTCCGGGTGGCGCTCACCCGCAAGATGGGCACAAAGCGCGGCAAGGAGGAGGGCTCATTCGTGCGGGTGACACGTAAGCAGGCGATCGACTTCTACCGCGACATCGTCCAGGGGCTGCGAGCCTGGCAGCCCCCGGCGCCGCAGCTCCCGCCCGAAGCACCGGCCCCAACGCCCAGCCCCGCGCGCCCCGAACCCCCGCCCTTCAGCTCACCCGAGGAGCGAGATCCTGGCGAGGGCACTGATGCAGCTTCGCCCGCTGTGCAAGCGAGCCGGCCCCAACCGGCTTAAACCATACGGTCGCCAGAGCCCCCCCCCGATCGGGCGGGTGGCGGGGGTCCTACTGACGGATTCTCGCGACAGCGAAATCCGGGGCAGGGACCCGGACAGGACCCGCCCGCCACGGCGTCCGGCGTAAGGGCAGCAGCCGCAGGACTCGCCGCGCCAAGCCTCGCGGGCCTCGCGGCCGGCGACCGCGGCGATGACGAGCGCGGCGGCGGGGTCGGCCCACCACCATCCCAGGGCGGCGTTCGCCAGCAGCCCGGCGAGCAGCGCGGCCGAGAGGTAGGCGCAGAGCATCGTCTGGCGGCTCTCGCTCGCCGTCGCGGAGGAGCCGAGCCCCTCGGCGACCCGGCGCTTGGCGCGGGCCAGCGGCGGCATCGTCGCGAGCGTGACGACGGAGAGGCCGATCCCCACCCAGCTCGCGTCGGGATGATGTCCGGCGACGAAGTCGCGGATGGACTCGACGCCGATGTAGCCCGCCAGCACGACGAACGATGAGGCGATCAACTGCTGCGCGCGGCGCTCGGAGCCGGGAGACGCGGAGCGCCCGCCGGCCATCAGCCAGATCACCACGATGCCCGCCGCGGCCTCGATCAGGCTGTCGGCGCCGAAGCCGATCAGCGCAACCGACCCGGCGACGACGCCGGCAAAGATCGCCACCGCCGCCTCGACCAGATGCCAGCCCAGGCCCAGCCAAGCCAGCAGACGAGCACGGCGCACAAGGCGCTCGCGGTCAGGGACGACCGCAGGCGCCGGCGGCAGGACCACGAGAGGCTGCGTGCTCACAAACCCAGCGTAGCCAGCCACCCGCCGCACACCAAACGCCGATCGGGCGGGTGGCGGGGGTCTTACTGACGGATTCTTGCGACAGCGAAATCCGGGCCAGGGACCCCGGACAGGACCCGCCCGCCACCCGGCCCGGACACCACTCGTTGTGACGAAATGGGGGCCAGGGCCACCAAAACGGCACAGTGAACGCCCCGGGAACGAAAGAGGGCGCCACGTGGGCGCCCTCTCCGACAGACAGACAGCGCGGCGGAAACTAGGCCGCGGCTCCCGATGTCTCGGGCGCCGGTGCCGGGGTGGTCGTGGAGGTGTAGTCGAACTCCTCCTCGGCCCCGAACATCGTGTCCAGCACCTTCTTGCGCAGGCCCTCGCTGAGCGCCAGCGCCAGGCCCGCGCCCACCGCCAGCACGAGCAGCTTGCGCCCGAGCCCGCCGCGCTTGCGGCGCTTCTTGGGGCCCTCGCGGAGCGCGGTCGACGCCGCCCCGATCGCCGCTACCGCGGCCTTGAGCTCCTTCTGGAGCTTCTTGTCCTCCATCAGGGCCTTGGACGGGGCCTTGCCGTTGGACAGACGCCCGTAAGCGCTGCGGGAGCGCTCATAGGCCTCGCGAAGGGTCTCGCGGAGCTCCGCGTCCTCGATCACGCGCTGGACGTACGGGTTGCTCCGCGCGGCCGACGCGGCGTCGCCCACCTTGGCCGTGCGCTTTGATGCCATGAACTCTCCCTCGAAAACCGGTGTTTGCCGTGCCGGATGAGCATACCCGCCCCGGGAAGGTGGAGACAGGGCGCCGCTAGCGCGTGCCGCGGGCGGCCCGGCGCTCGGGCGAGGCGGTCCGCCGCGCGGGCGGCCGGGCGGGCGCAGCCGCGACCCGGGCCCGGCGGCGCTGCAGCGCGACGTCGAACACGTCGCGCACGTGGTCCACGAACACGAACTCGAGATCCTTGCGCAGGTGCTCGGGGACGTCCTCGATGTCCTGCTCGTTGAGGCTCGGCGCCACGATCGTGCGGATGCCGTTGCGCTGCGCGGCCAGCGACTTCTCCTTGAGCCCGCCGATGGGCAGCACCTGCCCGGTCAGCGTGATCTCGCCCGTCATCGCGACGTCCGCGCGCACCGAGCGCCCGGTCAGCAGCGACATCAGCGCCGTGGCCATGGTGATGCCCGCGCTCGGGCCGTCCTTGGGGATCGCGCCGGCCGGGACGTGGAGGTGCAGGTCGTGGGTGGCGAACCAGTCGTCCGGCAGCCCGTCCACCAGCTCCCCCGCGTGCGCGCGCACGTAGGAGAGCGCCGCCTCGGCCGACTCGCGCATCACGTCGCCCAGCTGGCCGGTGATGGTCAGGTGTCCCTGACCCGGCATCGCCGTGGCCTCGATGAACAGCACGTCCCCGCCGGCGGGAGTCCAGGCCAGGCCGGTGGCCACGCCCGGCACCTGGGTGCGCCGGCGCGCCTCGGAGAAGAAGATGCGCTTGCCCAGGAGCTCCCGGGCGCGCTTCTCGGAGATCGTGACCTTGCGCTTGGCCTTCCCCTCGGCCACCTGCATCGCCACCTTGCGGCAGATGGTCCCGATCTGGCGCTCGAGGTTGCGCACGCCTGCCTCGCGCGTGTAGTCGGAGATGACCGCCCGCAGGGCCGGGTCGGTGATCTCGATCTGCGAGCGCCGCAGGCCGTTGCGCTCGATCTGGCGCGGGACCAGGTAGCGCCGGGCGATCTGGAGCTTCTCCTCCTCCGTGTAGCCGGCCAGCTGGATGACCTCCATGCGGTCCAGCAGCGGGCCCGGGATCGTGTCCAGCGTGTTCGCCGTGGTGACGAACATGACGTTCGAGAGGTCGACGGGGACGTCGAGGTAGTGGTCGCGGAAGGTGGCGTTCTGCTCGGGGTCCAGGACCTCGAGCATCGCGCTCGCCGGGTCGCCGCGGTAGTCCGCGCCCATCTTGTCGATCTCGTCGATCATGAACAGCGGGTTGTTGGCCTCGGCGTCGCGCAGCGCGCGCACGATCGTGCCGGGCATGGCGCCGATATAGGTGCGGCGGTGGCCGCGGATCTCGGACTCGTCGCGCACGCCGCCCACGCTGATCCGCTCGAAGGAGCGGCCGAGCGCACGCGCCATCGACTTCCCCAGCGACGTCTTGCCCACGCCCGGCGGCCCGACGAAGCACAGGATCCCGCCGCGGGCGTCGGGCTTCAGCCGGCGCACGGCCAGGAACTCGAGGATGCGGTCCTTGACCGTCTGGATGTCGTAGTGGTCCTCGTCCAGCACCGCGCGCGCGTGCGCGAGGTCGAGGTTGTCCTCGGTGTGCTTGTGCCAGGGCAGGGACGCGATCCACTCCAGCCAGGTGCGGATCACGCCGTGCTCGGCCGAGGCGGGCGGCAGCTTCTCCAGCCGCGAGAGCTCCCGGTCGACCTGGCGGCGCACCTCCTCCGGCAGCTGCAGCGCGTCCAGCTGCGCGCGCAGCTCGTCGGCCTCGGCCTGCATCTCGTCGACCTCGCCCAGCTCCTCCTGGATGGCCTTGAGCTGCTGGCGCAGGAAGTACTCGCGCTGGGTGTTGTCCAGCTCGGACTGGACCTGCGACTGGATCTTGGAGCCCAGCGAGATGACGTCCAGCTCCCGGGCGAGCAGCTGGGAGAGGCGGCGCAGGCGCTTGGCCACGTCGACCTCCTCCAGCAGCTCCTGCTTCTCCTCCACCTTCAGCCGCAGCGCGCCCGCGACCAGGTGGGAGAGGGTGCTGGGGTCGTCGATGTTGGCGACCGCCATCTGCAGCTCCTCGGGCAGGTAGGGCGCCTGCTCGACGATGTCGCCGAAGGTGCGCTGGACGTTGTGCATCAGCGCGGCCAGCTCCGGCGTCTCCTCGATCACGTCCGGCAGCTCGGAGATCTCGGCGAACAGGTAAGGATCCGTGCGCACCCAGCGATCGATCCTGACCCGCTGGCCGCCCTGCACCAGCAGGCGCAGCGTGTCGTCGGGGGCGCGGAGCATCCGCGCGATCGTCCCCACCACTCCCACGTCGTAGAGCTGCTCCGGGGACGGCGCCTCCAGCGCGGGGTCGCGGCTGGCCACCATCACCAGCATCCGGCTGCCTCCCAGCGCGTCGTTGACCAGCTGGATGGAGCGCGGCTGGCCCACCGCCAGCGGCGTGACCGTCTCCGGGAAGGCGACGCTGTCGCGCAGCGGCAGGGCGGGCAGGCCCGACGGCACCGTGGCCGAGATCGGGACGTCGATCGTCTCGGCCTCGCCGGAGTCGGCGATCTCGATCATGCGTCCTCGCTCGGTAGGTCGATGGGGACCCGCCGCGCCCGCGCGTGCGACGCTTCGAGCGGCAGCTCCACGATCAGCAGCCCGTCCTCGTAGACGGCCTTCGCCGAGTCGGCCGCCACGTCGGCGCCCAGCGCGATCGCCCGGCGAAACGGCCCGTGCTCGATCTCGATCTGCTGGTAGACGCGGCCCTCGGGGTCGGCCGGCTTTCGGTGCCCGGTGATGATCAGCTCGCGACCGCGGATCTCCAGGCCCAGGCTCGCGGTGTCGATCCCGGCCAGCTCGGCCTTGACCACGGCCCGGGGCGGGTCACCGACGTAGTAGACGTCCACCGAGGGCGCGAAGCCCTCGCCGCGCGTGGTCAGGCCGGTGCGCTCGAAGACGGTGCCGAACAGCTCGTCCATCTCGCGGCGCATGCGCTCGAAGTTGGCGAACAGGTCGCGGTCCGGGGACATCGGCTCGTAGGGTAGGCCGTAGCGCTACAGGCGGTAGACCGCGCCCTCGCGCGCCACGTCGACGGGGGCGCCGAAGGCGCGGGAGGCCTCGTCGCGCGCCCACAGCTCGTCGAGCTCGTCGGAGATGTGGGTGATGACCAGGCGCGCGGCGTTGGCGCGCCGGCCGTGCTCCCCGGCCTCGGCGGGCGTCAGGTGGCCACGGGGCCCGGCCCGCTCGGGGCGCGGGAGCGTGGCCTCGAGCATCAGCAGGTCGGTGCCCTCGGCGAACTTCGGCAGCTCGTCGCAGGGCCGGCAGTCGGCGCCGAAGGTGAAGCGCCCGCCGCCGTTGGTGGAGACCAGGTCCACCGCGTGCGTCTCCAGGAAGTGCGGGACCTCGTGGAAGCGGATGCGCAGCGAGCCCACCTCCAGCTCGTCGGCGGTCGCGTACTCGCGCATGTGGAAGGCGTTCTCCACCAGGTCCTCGTTGCCCCAGGAGCCGACTACCTGGCGGATCACGTCGCGCCCGCCGGCCGGCACGTGCAGGTCGGGCCGGGCCGGCGAGTCGGTGCCGGGCCAGCGGTCCACCGGCACGGGCTGCTGGCGCGGCGCGTAGGTCAGCGCGTAGGAGAACGGGACGAGGTCGAGGAAGTGGTCGGCGTGCATGTGCGAGATGACGACCGCGTCCAGCGACACGTAGTCGCGGAAGCGCCGCAGCTTGGAGAACACGCCGTTGCCGCAGTCCAGCAGCAGGGAGGTCTCGCCATCCTCGACCAGATAGCCGCTGCAGGCGCCGCCCGCGTCCTGCCATGAAGGGCTCTTGCCCAAGACGGTGATTCGCACTCCCAGTTCCTTCCTCGTCTGAGATTCTACCCGGCGTGACGTTCGAGACGGTGGCGCTGGTGCTCGGCCTGGCGCTGGTGGGGGGCGCGCTGGTCTCGGGGATCGCCCGGCGCTCCTTCGTGTCGCTGACCGCGCTGTTCGTGGTGGCCGGCTTCCTGCTCGGCCGTGACGGCCTGGACGTCCTGCACTTCGACCCGACGGGGGAGTTCGTCGGGGACCTGGCGCTCGTGGCCCTGATCGTGATCCTGTTCCGCGACGGCATCGCGGTGGAGGGCGAGCTGCTGCAGCGCGAGTGGCACCTGCCGTTCCGCAAGCTGGTCCTGGCGATGCCGCTGACCTGTGTCCTGGTCGCGCTGGCCGCGCACGCGCTCACCGACCTCGGGTGGGTGGAGTGCTTCCTGCTCGGAGCGCTGCTCTCCCCCACCGACCCGGTGCTGTCCTCCGCCGTGGTCACCAACCCGCGCGTGCCGCGGGTGATCCGCCATTCGCTGAACCTGGAGTCCGGCCTCAACGACGGGCTGGCCCTGCCCGCGGTGCTGGCGCTGATCGAGGCGGCCCGGGCGTCGCAGAGCGACTTCGTGTGGTGGCGGTTCGTCGCGCAGGATGTCTCGCTGGGCCTGCTGTTCGGTCTGGTCGTGGGCTTCGCGGCCGCGAAGCTGATGCCCCGCGGCGGCGGGATCCCGGCCCACCAGCGCTCGCTCTACGCGCTGGGTGTCGCCTTCGCCGCCTACGGCGTCTCCGCCGTGGGGCCCGAGGGCAACGGCCTGATCGCGGTCTACGTGTGCGCGATCGTCCTGGGCGTTATGCGGCCCGATGTCGCGGAGACCTTCGAGGAGCGCGCGCAGGACATCGTCGAGGTGGTGAAGCTCGGGATCTTCGTGGTGTTCGGATCGCTGCTGACCCTGGGCGGGCTGTTCGGGGACGGCTGGGCCGCGGTCGCGCTGGTCGCCTTCACGCTGTTCGTGGCCCGGCCCGTGGCGGTGTTCGGCGCCCTGGCCGGGACGCCGACCGACGCGCGCACGCGCGGGTTCATGGCCTGGTTCGGGCCCAAGGGCGTGGCCACGATGACCTTTGCGCTGCTCGTCCTCGCGCAGTCCGACGTCGCGTCCGGCGAGCGGCTGTTCAACCTGGCGGCGCTGGCCGTCTTCTGCTCGATCGTGCTCCACGGCCTGACCGACACGCCGGGCGCGAACTGGATCGCGCGGCACGCCGAGGAGGCCGAGACCTAGCGGGCGGCGTGCAGCGCGGCCTGGTCCTGGGCGCTGGGGAAGGCCCAGGCGGCGCGCGGGCGGTCCTGGCGGAAGGCGAAGCGCAGCTGACGCGGCGGGCGCAGGCCGTCCGGGCTGTCCGGCCGGTAGGTGGCGCAGGGCTCGTCGAGCTGCAGCGCGCACAGCATGTTCTTGCGGAAGTAGCAGTCCTCGCACCGGGGCTTGGGGAGTGAGCTGCCGCTGCGTCGCTTGGCCATGGGGGCATTCAAACACCGCCGCCCAAGGCCGTCATGTGGCGATCCCGCAAAGCGCGGGGTTTTCGTAGAAGTGCCCGAAACGCAGCACAAAAAGCACCCGGATGTCGATTGACGCCGCACTTTGGGAACGTTTGGCTCTCCATGGAGATCCTGGTCACCGGTGCCAGCGGGTTCGTCGGGTCCGCGCTCATCCCCCGGCTGCGGGCCGACGGCCACTCGGTGCGCGCCTTCGCGCGCGACCCGGCGCGGGTGGACCAGCCCGCCGACGTGCCCGTCCACGTCGGCGACGTGGTCACCGGGGCCGGGCTGGACGAGGCGCTGGACGGCTGCGAGGTCGCCTATTTCCTCGTGCACTCGATGGAGCCGGGCGAGACCAGCTTCTCCGACCGCGACCGCCGCGCCGCCACCGCCTTCGCCCAGGCCGCGCAGGCCGCCGGGGTGGGCCGCGTCGTGTACCTGGGCGGCCTGGTCCCCGCGCAGGGCGCGGCCTCGCCGCACCTGGCCAGCCGCCTGGAGGTGGAGGAGATCCTGCTCGGCTCCAGCCCGGAGAGCGTGGCGCTGCGGGCCTCCATCGTGATCGCCGCCCGCTCGCGCTCCTTCCGCTTCCTGGTGCGCATCGTGGAGCGCTTCCCGGTGCTCGCCCTCCCGGCCTGGCGCGACAACCGCACCCAGCCCATCGACGGCCGCGACGTGCTCGAGTACCTGGCCCGGGCCGCCGACGCCCCCGAGGTCGCGGGGCGCTCGCTGGACATCGCCGGTCCCGACGTCCTGGCCTACGGGGAGATGGTCGAGCGCATCCGCGACCTGATGCTGGTCTCGCGCCCCTCCATCCGGACCAAGCGCACCGCCACCGGGATCGCCAGCCGGGTCGGCGCCGCGGTCACCGGCGAGGATCACGACCTGGTGGGCCCGCTGATGCAGGGCCTCAGCGGAGACCTGCTGCCGCGCGACGACTCCGCACGGCGCCTGCTCGACGTGCGCCTGCACCACTTCGACGCCGCCGTCGAACGCGCGCTGCGCGAGTGGGAGGCCCGCGAGCCCCTGGCGGCCCGTTAGGGTCCCGCGCCCTTGAGCCGGGTCACCGCCTCCATCGACATCGACGCCCCGCCGGAAGCCGTGTGGAGCGTGCTGATGGACCCCGAGCGCCTCGGCGACTGGGTCTCGATCCACCGCGGCGTCGAGAAGGTCTCCGACCGGCCGCTGCGCGCCGGGTCCACCCTGGAGCAGAAGCTGTGCCTGCGCGGCGTCAACTTCCACGTGCGCTGGAAGGTCGCCGAGGCGCGCGAGCCCGAGACGGCGGTGTGGGAGGGCCGGGGCCCGGCGCGCTCCAAGGCCCACACGGCGTACCGGCTGAGCGCCGACGGATCGGGTGGGACGCGCTTCGACTACGAGAACGAGTTCAAGGCTCCGCTCGGTCCGCTGGGCGCGGCGGCCAGCCGGGCACTGGTGGGCGGCGTCCCGGACCGCGAGGCCAGGGCGACGCTGGACAACCTCAAGCGGCTGGTGGAGCGCGGCGACTGAGCGGCCGCGCTACCGTCCGTAGGGCGCCGCCGACGCCGCCAGGGCGGCGGCTTCGTCCTCGTCCAGCGTTACGTCGAGCACCCGCTCGACTCCGCGGGCGCCCAGGACCACCGGCACCCCCGCCACCGCGTCCTGGACTCCCAGCTCCCCCTGGCACAGCAGCGCGCAGGCCAGCACCGCGCGGCGGTCGCAGGCCAGCGCCGCGACGACCTCCGCCGTCGCCGCGGCCACCGTCCGCACTCCCGCCGGGGCGCCGGAGCTCAGCCCCGCGACCACCGCCGCCACGCGCTCGGCGGCCAGCTTGTCGGTCACCGCCGTGCCCCCCACGCGCAATGCCCGCAGGACCGGCACGGCGCGCTCGCCGCGCCCGCCCAGCACCATCGCGGTCACGTCGCGCGCCGAGACACCCAGCTCCCGCGCCACGCCGGCTCGCAGCCGCAGCGACTCCACCAGGCCCGCCACGCCGACGACCCGCGCGCGCGGGAACGAAGTCGCCGCCAGCGCCACCCCGCAGCTCTCCTCCACCGGCTCGCAGGCCACCACCACCACGGCGTCCGGACAGCGCTCGGCCGCCGCGCGCGCGCCCGCCTCCACGTCACCCGCGACCAGCACCACCACACCGGCGCCGGCGCCGTCGTCCCAGGAGTCGGTTCCCGTCACCCGCGCGCCGTCCGCCGCGGCCAGGTCGCCGGCCGTGTCGCGCGCGCGTTCACCGTCCGGATCGAGCAGCAGCACCTCGGCCGGAGTTGCGGCCAGGGCCCGTTCGGCGGTCTCGCCGCCCAGCGCGGAGGCACCGACTATGAGTATCTTACGCGTCAGGGACCCCCAACCGTTACGGTTAAGGTCCGTCCATTAACCCAAATCGGAGGCAGTGTGAGCGAACATCTAGACGAAGCTCGCAAAGCGATCAGCGAGCGACTGAGTGAGTTGCGCGACGAGGTAAAGCGCCTTGAGACGGCGGCCGCCGCACTCGCCGGCGGCGAGACCCGGCGCGGCCCCGGCCGTCCGCGGGGTAGCACCACCCGCCGGCCCTCGGCCTCCGCGTCAGGCACCCGCCGCCGCCGCGGACGCCCGCGGGGCAGCGGAACCCGCGCGCTCCAGGCCGAGAAGCTGGTGCGGGAGAACCCCGGTATCAGCATCGCCGACCTGGCCAAGCGGATGAACATCAAGCCGAACTACCTGTACCGCGTCCTGCCGCAGCTCCAGAAGGACGGCAAGGTGCGCAAGAAGGGCAGCGGCTGGCACGCCGCGTAGTTACTCAAACCTGTCACACCAATCCCAGTTCCTTCACCATGTCGCGCTCGCCGCGCAGCTCGTCGACGGTGGCGTCGATGCGCTGGCGTGAGAAGTCGTCGATCTCCAGTCCCTCGACGATCGACCACGCCCCGTCGCGGGCGCGGCATGGGAACCCGGAGATGAGCCCCTCCTCCACGCCGTAGGAGCCGTCGGAGGGAACCGCCATCGACACCCAGTCGTCGCCGGGAGTCCCCAGCGACCAGTCGCGGACGTGGTCGATCGCGGCGTTCGCGGCGGACGCCGCGCTCGACGCGCCGCGCGCGTCGATGATGGCCGCGCCCCGCTTGCCGACCGTGGGGATGAACTCGTCCACGATCCACCCCTCGTCGCCGACGGCGTCCCAGGCGCGCTGCCCCTTCACCTTCGCGTTGACCAGGTCGGGATACATGGTCGGGGAGTGGTTTCCCCACACCGTCATGTTCTCGATGTCGCTCACCGACACGTCCAGCCGCTTGGCCAGCTGCGCGAGCGCGCGGTTGTGGTCCAGGCGCACCATCGCGGTGAAGCGCTCGCGCGGCACGTCGGGCGCGTGGCTCATGGCGATCAGGGCGTTGGTGTTGGCGGGATTTCCGACCACCAGCACCTTCACGTCCTCCGCGGCGTGGCCGTTGATCGCCTCTCCCTGGGGCTTGAAGATGCCGCCGTTGGCCTCCAGCAGGTCGGACCGCTCCATCCCCTTGCTCCGCGGGCGCGCGCCCACCAGGAGAGCGACGTTGCACCCCTCGAAGGCCGCGTTGGGATCGTCGTGGATGTCGATTCCCGATAGCAGCGGGAACGCGCAGTCGTCCAGCTCCATCGCCGTGCCCTCGGCTGCCTTCACGGCGTCCGGGATCTCCAGCAGGTGAAGGTGGACGGGCGTGTCGCGTCCCAGCATCTCGCCGGCGGCGATGCGGAACAGCAGCGCGTAGCCGATCTGGCCGGCGGCGCCGGTGACGGTGACGTTCACGGGTGTCACGAAGTGGCTCTCCTGAGGTTGTCGTCGACGGACCCGAGGAACTCCTCGGTGGTCTGAAATTCCTGCTCCGGCCCGACCAGCAGCGCGAGGTCCTTGGTCATCTTCCCGCTCTCCACGGTCTCGACGCAGACGCGCTCCAGCGTGGTGGCGAACTCCGTCACCGCGGGCGTGTCGTCCATGCGCCCCCGGGCCGCCAGGGCGCGCGTCCAGGCGAAGATCGAGGCGATCGGGTTGGTCGAGGTGGGCTTGCCCTGCTGGTGCTGGCGGAAGTGGCGGGTGACCGTGCCGTGCGCCGCCTCGGCCTCGACCGTCTTGCCGTCGGGGGTCATCAGCACCGAGGTCATCAGGCCCAGCGAGCCGAAGCCCTGGGCCACGGTGTCGGACTGGACGTCCCCGTCGTAGTTCTTGCACGCCCACACGTAGCCGCCCTCCCACTTCATGGCCGCGGCCACCATGTCATCGATCAGGCGGTGCTCGTAGATGAGGTCTGCGGCCTCGAATTCGGTGGCGAACTCGGCGTCGAAGACCTCCTGGAAGAGGTCCTTGAACCGCCCGTCGTAGCGCTTGAGGATCGTGTTCTTGGTCGACATGTAGACCGGGAAGCCGCGATCCAGCCCGTACCGGAACGACGCGCGCGCGAAGTCGCGGATCGAGTCGTCGAGGTTGTACATCGCCATCGCGATGCCGGGGCCGGGGAAGTCGAAGACGTCGATCTCGATCGGGTCGCCGCCGTCCTTGGGCGTCCACGACAGCATGAGCTTGCCCTCGCCGGGAATGACGACGTCCTCGGCGCGGTACTGGTCGCCGAACGCGTGGCGGCCGATGATGATCGGCTTGGTCCAGCCGGGCACGAGCCGGGGAATGTTGGAGATCACGATCGGCTCGCGGAAGATCACGCCGCCGAGGATGTTGCGGATCGTGCCGTTGGGCGAGCGGTACATCTCCCGCAGGCCGAACTCCTCGACGCGCGCCTCGTCCGGCGTGATGGTGGCGCACTTGACCCCCACGCCGTACTCCTTGATGGCGTTGGCGGCGTCGACGGTGACCTGGTCGCCCGTGGCGTCGCGGTTCTCGATCCCCAGGTCGTAGTACTTCAGGTCCACGTCCAGGTAGGGGAGGATCAGGCGCTCCTTGATGAACGCCCAGATGATGCGCGTCATCTCGTCCCCGTCGAGCTCCACGATCGGGTTGGCGACCTTGATCCTGTCCATGTCGGCCGGGAAACTTAGTCGGTCGCGCCCGCGGCCACCGTGCGGCGCATCCTGCGCTCCCGGGCGAGGCCCCCGAAGAAGCCCAGCAGCGCGCCGACGCCCGTCGTGAGGACGACGAGCAGGATGGCGGGCTCGGGGAGGTCGGCCTTCGCCGTGGTTCCGGCCAGCTCGTGGACGCCCAGGATCAGCGCGCCGAACTGCAGGCCGCCCAGGGCCCCGCGCGCCGCGCCCTCGGCGCCGCCGCGGTGCTCGAGGCCGGCGAAGTAGCCGCCGAGCAGCCCAACCGGGCCGGCGAGCACGACGTAGGCGATCTCGTGCCATCCCAGCACCAGGCCGCAGATCGCCCCGAACACGCAGGGGATGACGTTCGCGACCAGGATCTGCTCGCCGGGCGAGCGCGAGGACAGCAGCGGTGGCAGCTTCATCGCAGGATCGACCCTAACCGGTAGCCTGACCCCATGGCGACAGTTCAGCGCCCGCCGGGAGACACGCACGAGGTCTTCAACCAGCCTCCCCCGCTGACCGGCCACAACGTCTTCGAGTCCAACCGCCCGCTGGTGGAGGCGCTGGAGCGCGAGGGTGGCGGCTGGGCCCGCGCGCAGGTCTCCGCACTGGGCACGCGCGACGGCGACGCGCAGGTGCAGGAGTGGGCGCGCCAGGCGAACGAGAACCCGCCGCGGCTGGTCACCCACGACCGCTACGGCAACCGCGTGGACGAGGTGGAGTTCCACCCCGCGTGGCACGAGCTGCTGGGCATCGCGGTCCAGAACGAGATCCCCTCGCTGGCCTGGCGCCGCCCCGAGCCCGGCGCGCACGTGGCCCGCGGCGCGCTGATGATGCTCTGCCCCGAGGCCGGCGTGGGCTGTCCGGTGTCGATGACCTACGCGATCATCCCGGCGCTGCGCAAGCAGCCGGAGCTGGCCGCCGAGTGGGAGCCGCGCCTCACCTCCAACGTGTACGACCAGCGCTTCGTGCCCGCCGCCGGAAAGGCCGGCGCGCTGGCCGGGATGGGCATGACCGAGAAGCAGGGCGGCTCCGACGTGCGCGCCAACACCACGGTGGCGCGGCCGCTGAACGGCGGCGGCCCCGGCGCCGAGTACGAGCTGACCGGACACAAGTGGTTCTGCTCCGCCCCCATGTGCGACGTCTTCCTCATGCTGGCCCAGGCCGAGGGCGGCCTGTCCTGCTTCCTGGTGCCGCGCTTCACCCCCGACGGCACCCGCAACGTTTTCCACCTCCAGCGTCTCAAGGACAAGCTGGGCAACCGCTCCAACGCCTCTTCGGAGGTCGAGCTGCGCGGCACCTGGGCGCAGATGGTGGGCGAGGAGGGACGCGGCGTCCCCACGATCATCGAGATGGTCAACCACACCCGGCTGGACTGCGTGCTGGGCAGCACCAGCGGCATGCGCGCCGCCGTCGAGCAGGCGACCTGGCACGCCGCCCACCGCACCGCCTTCGGGCGCACGCTGGCCGAGCAGCCGCTGATGCGCAACGTGCTGGCCGACCTGTGCGTGGAGTCCGAGGCCGCCACCGTGACCGCGATGCGCCTGGCCCGGGCCTTCGACGACTCCGACCAGGAGCTCTTCAAGCGCATCGCCACCGCCGTCTCCAAGTACTGGGTCTGCAAGCGCGCGCCGGCCGTGGCCGGGGAGGCGCTCGAGTGCCTGGGCGGCAACGGCTACGTGGAGGAGTCCGGCCTGCCGCGCCTGTACCGCGAGATGCCGCTGAACTCCATCTGGGAGGGCTCGGGGAACGTCCAGTGCCTCGACGTCCTGCGTGCGCTGGCCAAGTCGCCCGAGACCTTCGAGGCCTTCTTCGCCGAGGTCGGCGAAAGCGCCGGGGCGGACCCGCGCCTGGACGCCTTCGTGACGGCTACCCGCGACGAGTTCACCGATCCCGAGGGCATCGAGTCGCGCGCGCGGCGGATCGTGGAGCGAATGGCCAAGGCGCTGCAGGGCTCGCTGCTCGTCCGCTACTCGCCGCCGGCCGTGGCCGACGCCTACATCGCGTCGCGCCTGGACGGCGACGCGGGCCTCGCCTTCGGGACGCTGCCCGCGAGCGCGGACTTCGGCGCGATCGTCGAGCGCCACTCCGTCGCCGCCTGAGCGGCGCGGCGCCTCGACCGCCGGGCGAGTCGAGGCCGGCGCATTTCGACCTTAAGTACATGGTGTCGCGCGTACGGGGAATGCACCCTCTATGGCCATGGTCGCGACGACCGACAGCTTCGCGACGCTCCCGGCCGCCCGCGCCGGCCCTCCGGGCGTCTTCGACGAGGCGCTGGAGGCCGACGGGCGCCCGCGGCCGCAGTACGACGGCGTCCTGGACGCCCTGGGCGCCTGCGACCTGCACAAGCTGAGCGTGGGGATCGCGGCGGAGCTGACCGCGCGGGGCGTGCGCTTCGGGACCTGGCCGGAATCGCGGCCCTTCGTGGTGGACCCGGTCCCCCGGATCCTCCCCGCGAGCGAGTGGGCACAGCTCGCCGCCGGCCTGGCCCAGCGCGTGCGGGCGCTGAACCGCTTCCTGGCCGACGCCTACGGGGACCGGCGGATCGTGGAGGCGGGCGTCGTCCCCGACCGCGTCATCGACGGCTGCGAGGGCTACGAGCCGCAGATGCGAGGCGTGCCGGTCCCCGGCGCGATCCACGCGCACGTCGCCGGCCTGGACGTGGTCCGCGGGCCCGACGGCGGCTTCGCGGTGCTGGAGGACAACCTGCGCACGCCGTCGGGGATGGCCTACGCCGGCGCCGCGCGCGAGGCCGTGCTGGCCCGCATCCCCGCCCGGGCCGGACAGCCCCGGCCGCTGGGCGGAGCCGTGGTGGGCCTGGGCGAGGCGCTGCGCGGCGCCGCGCCGGACGGCCGCGGCGATCCCTCGGTGGTGCTGCTCTCCGACGGCTGGGCCAACAGCGCCTGGTACGAGCACGCCGCGCTGGCCTACCGCCTCGGCCTCCCCGTGGTGACCCTGCGCGACCTGGAGGTCGCCGAGGGGCGGCTGTGGCAGCGCGGCGACTCGGGTCGCCGGCCGGTGGACGTGGTGTACCGGCGCACCGACGTCGACCGGCTCACCGAGCCGGACGGAAGCCCGAACGCGCTGGGCGAGGCGCTGCTCGAACCCCTGCGGCACGGCCGGGTGGGAGTGGTCAACGCGTTCGGCAACGGCGTGGGCGACGACAAGCTGGTCCAGGCCTACGTGGAGGCGATGGTGCGCTTCTACCTGCGCGAGGAGCCGCTGCTGCCCTCGGTCCCCACCTATGACCTCGGGGACCCCGAGTGCCGCGAGGAGGCCCTGGCCCGCCTCGGGGAGCTGGTGGTCAAGCCGCGCGACGGATACGGCGGCCATGGCGTCCTGATCGGCCCGCGCGCGAACTCCGCCGCCCTCGAGCAGGCCGCCGCGGCGATCCGCAACTCCCCGGAGCAGTGGGTGGCGCAGGAGACGGTCGCCCTCTCCACGCACCCCACCGTCTGCGACGGGCGCCTGTCGCCGCGGCACGTCGACCTGCGCCCGTTCGTGTTCAGCTCCCCCGAGGGCGTGCGCGTTCTGGCCGGGGGGCTCACTAGGGTCGCTCTCCGCGAGGGATCGCTGATCGTCAATTCGTCCCAAGACGGAGGCGCCAAGGACACGTGGGTGCTAGACGCATGACGGGCCGGCCGCTGATCGGGGTCACCACCTCGGAGGTCCGCCAGGCCTCCGGGACGGCTCCCACCCCCGAGGGCGAGCCGCCGAGGAAGGAGATGGCCCTCGGACTGATCTACCTGCGCGCGATCGAGGCCGCAGGCGGGCTGCCCGTGGTCCTCCCGCCGCTGACGCAGGCCGCGGTGCGCCCGCTGATCGGCCACCTGCACGGACTGTGCCTCTCCGGCGGGCCGGACCTGGACCCCGCCGGCTACGGAGCCGAGCCCCATCCGCGGCTGGGCCCGACCGAGCCCGACCTGGACCGCTTCGAGCTGGCCGCCGCCCGCTGCGCCGACGCGGCCGGGCTCCCGATCCTCGCCATCTGCCGCGGGCTCCAGGCCATCAACGTCGCGCGCGGCGGAACGCTGCACCAGCACGTCCCCGAGCACCGTCAGGAGATCCCCGGCGACCAGCCCACGCACCCTGTGACCATCGCCCCCGGCAGCCGCCTGGCGCGCCTGACCGGCGCCGCCGAGCTGGACGTCAACTCCTTCCACCACCAGGCCGTGGAGACCCTGGGGCGCGGCCTGCGCGCCGTTGCCTGGTCTCCCGACGGCTTCATCGAAGCGCTGGAGGCGCCCCGGCGCGGCGCCCCGCTGGTGGCCGTGCAGTGGCACGCGGAGTGCATGGCGGAACGTCCCGAGCACGCCGCGCTGTTCGAGGACCTCGTCGCGGCCGCGGCCGGCCAGCGCGCGCCGGCGATCCGGGCCGCCTGAGGTCCGATGCCGGCAGCGCTGCCCGACTGGGCGGAGTGGAAGGGCTCCGCGGCTCCGGCGCCCTACACCCTGGGCGTGGAGGAGGAGCTGATGCTGGTGGATCCGGAGGACTGGTCCCTGGCGCCGCGCAGCGAGGACGTGCTGGAGACCATGGACCCGCAGCTCGCGGAGCGGGCCACGGCCGAGACGCACGGCTCCGCCCTGGAGCTCGCCACCGGCGTGCACGAGAGCGCCGGGGCCGCGGCCGCGGAGCTGGCGACGCTGCGCGAGGGCCTGTCGCGCGCGCTGGACCCGTTCGGCCTGCGGCCGGCCGCCGCCGGGCTGCACCCCTTCACGATGTGGTCGGACACGGTCGTCTCCCGAGGCGCGCGCTACCAGTTCCTGCACGGCTCGATGCGCGAGCTGGCCCGCCGGGAGCCCACGTTCGCCGTCCACGTGCACGTCGGGGTCCGTGACGCCGAGAGCGCCGTCCTGCTGGCCAACCGGATGCGCGCCCATTTGCCCACGATCCTCGCCCTGTCTGCGAACTCGCCCTTCTGGCAGGGGCGCGACACCGGCCTGGCCTCGGCCCGCACGCCGCTCTTCCAGGGCTTTCCCCGGGTGGGGATCCCCCGCGCCTACAACTCCTACCTGGACTTCGTCAGCGCGGTCGACCTGCTGATCCGCTGCGACGCCATCCCCGAGCCGACGTTCCTGTGGTGGGACGTGCGGCTGCAGCCGCGGTTCGGGACGGTGGAGGTCCGTATCCCCGACGCGCAGACGACGGTGGGCGACACGATGGCCATCGCCGCCTTCGTGCAGTGCCTGGCGCGCCTGGAGCTGGAGACCGGCTTCGCCCACCACACGCTGCTGTGGGCGCCCGAGGCCCTGGAGGAGAATCGGTTCCTGGCGGCCCGCGACGGGATGCGCGCGGAGCTGGTCATGCCCGAGCGGGGGCGCCGCGTCCCGGTGGTCGACCTGGTGGACGAGCTGCTCGACGCGTGCGCGCCCCACGCCCGGGCGCTGGGCTGCGAGGACGAGCTGGAGGGCGTCTGCGCCCTGCGCGAGTGGCCGGCCGCCGAGCGCCAGCGCGAGGCCGCCGGCCAGGGCGACAAGCTGACCGGCCTGGTCTCGGGGCTGGCGGACCGCTTCCTGGCCTGAGCTACCTGCGACCATTGGCGGATGTTCGGCGGCGGCGGATCGATCCAGCTCGCGCGGGTGTTCGGCATCCGCATCGGAGTGACGACGAGCTGGTTCCTGGTCCTCTTCTTCTTCATCTTCGTGCTGTCGGGCTCGTTCCGCGACACGCTGAACTCCTCCGACAGCGTCGCCTACCTCACCGCGGTGGCCAGCGCGCTGCTGTTCTTCGTGTCCCTGCTCGCCCACGAGCTGGGCCACGCGCTGGTCGCGCGCCGCGCGGGGATCGAGACCGCCGGGATCGACCTGTGGTTCTTCGGCGGCGTGGCCAAGATGGAGCGCGACGCGGACTCCGCCGGCACCGAGTTCAAGATCGCGATCGCCGGCCCCATCGTGTCCGGCCTCGTCGTCCTGATCTGCGTGGCGGTCGGGATCGCGATGGCCGGCCGCCAGGAGTTCTGGGACGCCGTCACCCTGAAGGCGGGCGCCCAGGTCACGCCCGGGCTGCTGCTGGTCAGCTGGCTGGGGACGATCAACGCCGCCGTCTTCGCGTTCAACCTCCTCCCCGCCTTCCCGCTGGACGGCGGGCGCATCGTGCGCGCCATCGCGTGGAAGATCACGGGCGACCGGCTGAAGGCCACGCGGGCCTCGGCGGTCCTGGGCCAGGTCTTCTCCTGGATCCTGATCGGCCTGGGCCTGGCGGAGGTGCTGTTCCTGAAGGCCACTCTGAGCGGGGTGTGGCTGATCGTGCTGGGCTGGTTCCTGGGCCAGGCCGCCCGGGGCGCGGTCGCCCAGACGGCCTTCTCGGAGCGCATCGGCGGCGTGACCGTGGCCGACATCATGGACGCCGAGCCCGTGACGATCCCCGCCTCCAAGACCGTCACGCAGGCCCTGGACGAGTACTTCCTGCGCTACCGCTGGCCCTGGTTCGCGGTCACCGACGAGTCCGGGCGCTTCGTCGGGATCGCTCGCGAGGAGCAGGTCCAGGGCGCCGAGCGCCTCGGCGAGCGGGACAAGCCAATCATCGAGGTGATGGACGCCGACGACGGCGAGTGGCAGGTGGGCGCCGACGCGACCCTGGAGTCGCTGCTGGGCTCCGAGCCCCTGCGCAAGACCGGCGCGCTGTTCGCGGTGGACGGCGACGGCCGCCTGCGGGGCGTGGTGACGATCGAGCAGGTCCGCCGCGCGCTCCAGAGCGCCGCGGTGCCCGAGACGCGCTAGGCCCCCTCCACTACCCGGCCGCCGGTCTTGATCCGGCGTTGGAATAGGATCCGGCCCCGCATGCCCGAGCACGACGTCCTGATCATCGGCGCCGGCCTGGCCGGCCAGCGCGCGGCCCTCGCCGCCGCCGAGGCCGGGGCCACGGTGGCGATCATGAGCAAGGTCCACCCGGTGCGCTCGCACTCCAACGCCGCGGCCGGCGGGATCAACGCGGCGCTCAATCCCGAGGACTCCTGGGAGTCGCACGCCTTCGACACCGTCAAGGGCTCGGACTACCTGGGCGACCAGGACGCGATCGAGATCATGTGCCGCGAGGCGCCCGACGAGATCCTGTGGCTCGAGCACCGAGGCGTCACCTTCCACCGCGACGAGACCGGCCACCTGGGCACGCGCGCCTTCGGCGGAGCCTCCGCCGCCCGGACCTACTACGTGGCCGACATCACCGGCCAGGCCCTGCTGCACGTGCTCTACGAGCAGCTCATGAAGTTCCACGCCCAGATCGACCGCTACGAGGAGTGGTTCGTCACCTCCCTGCTCCAGAACGGGGCGGGCGAGTGCGTGGGCGCACTGGCCCGCAACATCCGCGACGGGTCGATGCAGGCCTTCACCGCCAAGGGCACGATCCTCGCCTCCGGCGGCGCCGGGCAGGCGTGGCAGCCCACCACCAACGCGCTGATCTGCACCGGCGACGGGATCGCCCAGGCCTACCGCGCCGGCGCCCCGCTGATGGACATGGAGATGATCCAGTACCACCCCACCACGCTGGTGGAGAACGGCTTCCTGATCACCGAGGGCGCGCGCGGCGAGGGGGCGCAGCTGTTCAACAAGGACGGCGAGCGCTTCATGGAGAAGTACGCCCCGAACAAGCTGGAGCTGGCCTCGCGCGACGTGGTCTCGCGCGCCGGGCAGACCGAGATCAACGAGGGCCGCGGCGTGGGCCCCGACGGCCAGGGCCTCCTGCTGGACATCACGCTGGTGCCCAAGAAGCGCATCCTCGAGGCGCTGCGCGAGATCGTGAACATCGGCCGCGACTTCGCCGGGGTCGACATCACCAAGGAGCCGATCACCATCCGCCCCGGCCAGCACTACATCATGGGGGGCGTGAAGACCGACGTCGACGGGCTGACCTCCGTCCCCGGCCTCTATGCCGCCGGCGAGGTGGCGTGCGTCTCGGTCCACGGCGGCAATCGACTGGGCGCCAACTCCCTCCTGGACACCCTGATCTTCGGCCGTCGCGCCGGTGCGCACGCCGCCGGGCGGGCATCCGGGATGCCGATGCCGCAGGCCGCCCCCGAGTCGCGCCTGCGCGACGAGGAGGGCTGGATCGCCTCCCTGCTCCAGCGCGGCCCCGGCAGCGGCCGGCGCGTGTCGGAGATCAAGGAGGAGCTGGGGACCACGATGAACCAGTACTGCGCGGTGTTCCGCGACGAGGCGGGCCTGACCACGTGCCTGGAGGTGGTCAAGCGCCTGCAGGAGGAGGCCCGCAGCGCGTACGTGGACGACCGGGGGACGATCTTCAACCAGGACGTGCTGGGAGCCATCGAGCTCGGGTACATGCTGGACTGCGCGGAGGCGACCCTGCTGGGCGCGCTGGAGCGCAAGGAGTCGCGCGGCGCCCAGTTCCGCACCGACTACCCCGAGCGAAACGACGAGGAGTGGCTCAAGCACATCACGATCTCCCTGGACGCCGGCGGGAACCCGGAGATCGACTACGCCCCGGTGACCATCACCCAGTGGCAGCCCGAGGAGCGAAAGTACTAGTGGCCCACTGATGCCCGAGTTCACGCTGAAGATCCGCCGCTACCTGCCCGAGTCGGGCGCTGCCCCCTTCTGGCAGGAGTTCACCGTCGACCTCGAGGGGCACCGCTCGGTGCTGGAGGGCATCCTCAGCGCCAAGGCCAAGGAGGACGGCTCGATCGGGATCCGCTGCTCGTGTCGCGCGGCCATCTGCGGCTCCTGCGGGGTGCGGATCAACGGCCGCCCGCGCCTGGCCTGCAACACGCACCTGGACGAGGCGGTCGCCGACTCCCCCGAGGGGGGCACGATCGTGGTGGAGCCGATGGGCAACATGCCCGTGATCAAGGACCTGATCGTGGACATGGACGCCGTCCACTGGAAGAAGGTCCGGCGCGTCACGCCGTGGCTGCTGCCCGAGGGCCCGCCGCCCGAACGCGAGTACGTCGTCCCCCACGAGGCGATGGTCGACATCACGCAGACCATGGCCTGCATCCAGTGCGGCGCCTGCGTGTCGGACTGCCTGTCGATGGAGGTCGACCCGCTGTTCATCGGCCCCGCCGCCCTGGCCAAGGCCTACCGCTTCGTCGGGGACCCGCGCGACGGCGGCCACTACGAGCGCCTCAAGGACCTGGCCGAGGACCCGCACGGCATCTACGACTGCACCCACTGCTTCAACTGCATCGACGCCTGCCCCAAGGACGTGGCGCCGATGAGCCAGATCATGCGCCTGCGCCGCCGCGCCGGGGGCGAGGGCATCGAGGACCGCAACAACGGCTACCGCCACGAGAAGGCCTTCGTGGACAACATCGAGAAGAACGGCTTGCTGCACGAGGCCGACCTGCTGCCCGACTCCTACGGCGGCAAGATGCACCCCCGCGCGGTCCCCGAGCTGGTGGGTTCGCTGCCGGTGGTGGCCAAGGGCCTGGCGCGCGGCAAGATCACCCCCCGCAAGGCGCTCACCCACCCCCACCGCAAGCATTACAAGGACGTCCGGAAGCTGATCAAGAAGGTCGAGGCGAAGGACGAGCCGCTCGAGCTCAACCTCTACATCGTGGGATACGAGGAGGACTGATGAAGGTCGCCTACTGGCCCGGCTGCGTGTCGCGCGGCTTCACTCCCGAGCTGCACGGCTCGATGGAGAAGGTCGCCCCGCTGCTGGACCTCGAGCTGATCGAGCTCGACCGCGCCTCCTGCTGCGGCGCCGGCGTCATCGCCGAGCACTCCCAGGAGCTGGCCGACACGCTCAACGCGCGGACCTTCGCGCTGGCCGAGAAGACCGGCGAGGCGCTGATGATGAACATCTGCTCCACCTGCCAGGGCTCGATGACCGAGTGCCAGGAGCGCCTGGACGCCAACAACGAGTACCGCCTCGCGATCAACGACAACCTGCGCGAGGAGGGCCTGCGCTACGACAAGGCCGTCGTGAACAAGAACCTGGCCTGGGTGCTGGTGGAGGAGCTGGGCCTCGACGAGCTGCGCGCGCGCGTCAAGCGTCCCCTGACCGGCCTGAAGGTCGGCCCCTTCTACGGCTGCTACATCGTGCGCCCGCGCGAGCGCCTGGGCATCGACGAGGAGCGCCCGCGCCACACCTACCTGCACCGGATCATCGAGGCGCTGGGCGGCACCGTGATCGATTACGCCGGCGTCTACAAGTGCTGCGGCTTCCCCATCATCACGATGAACAAGGAGGCCTCGCTCAAGCAGGCCGGCCGCCACCTCGGCGACGCGCTCGACGCCGACGCCGACTGCCTGGTGACGCCGTGCCCGCTGTGCCACCTGAACCTCGACCTCCAGCAGCCGCTGGCCGAGAAGGTCGTGGGCCGCGAGCTCAACCTGCCCGTGCTGCACCTCCCCCAGCTCCTCGGGCTGGCCCTGGGCCTCGAGCCCAAGGAGCTCGGCCTCCAGCGTCACGTGGTCAAGCCGACCTCAGTGATCGACTGGAGCCAGGCCGTCGTGGCCGGCGCCCCCGCGTAGCAACCTCGTTCCTTAACGAGCAAAGGGCCCGAAGGCCCTTTGTTCGCTTCTAGGCGTACCCCATTCCGCCCCAGGAAATTTGTGCTGCGGACAGCATGGTGAATGAACGGACGCGTTCTGTCGTCCCCTCGCGCGGGTGATCTTGGGGGGAGAGCTGGGGGGAGGGACGGGTGAGGCGCAGATCACCCGTTCGGGCGGATTTCCCGCTAGCATGCGGCATTCGGCATCGTGCCGGGGGGAGGAGCCGGTCGGCTGGAATGGATGCCCGCGACCCCGTAACCGTAGTCATCGCCCGCTTCGAGGACCTCGTCGGCTACGGCCTGCGGGCGCTGCTGTCGGACGATCCGTTCCTGGAGATCGTTGGCGAGGACATCCCCCACGGCCAGCTCTCACGCAGCCTGGACGCGCACGCGCCGCGCGTGGCGATCGTGAACTTCGGGTCGCTGAGCAGCGCCATCGAGGTGCGCGACCTGCACACCGCGCATCCGGGCACCCGGCTGGTGGTGCTGGCGAACCATCCCTCCCCGGCGGAGTGCAACCAGATGCTCGCCTTCGGCGCGACCGCCTGCCTGTCCAAGGAGACGCAGGCCCGCGACATCCTCAACGCGATCCACCTGGCGTCGCGCGGGCTACACGTCCTGCCCCGCACCGCGCGCGAGTTCGGGCTCACCGAGCCGCCCGGGCCGGAGCTGCTCACACCCCGCGAGGCGGACGTGCTGGAGCTGCTCCAGCAGGGCCGGTCCAACGCGCAGATCGCCGTGGCGCTCAGCGTCGGCGTGGAGACCGTCCGCACCCACGCGCGCAACATCTACCGCAAGCTCGGCGTCAAGACGCGCCGCGAGCTGGCCACGCTGGCCGGCGGCAACGGGCGCAGCGCGCCCGCCCACACCCCGGCGCCGCGCTAGGCCGCGTTCGGCGGCAGCGGGCCGCGGCGGGCGGCGATCGGCACCACTCCGGGCGCGTGGAGCGCCCGGGCGGTGGCGGCCGCGAGGGCGGCGCGGCCGGGCTCAAGCGAGCCGGCGGGCGTGAGGGTGCTGGCCGGGCGGTCGCAGTGAGGGCAACTGGCCTCGGCCGCCGGCTCGGTCGAGCGCCGGACCCATCCACACTTCGAGCACGCGAATACCGTCATGGGAGTCCCCCTTCCTGAGTCCAGGGACAATTGCCGCCCGCCCGATCCCTAAACATCACAATTCCTACCTATGGCTTGGCGAGCAGGCCTTTGCGGATCAGGCGGCCGTGCGAGCGCCGAGCAGGCCGCGCTCGTGCAGCGCCTCGGCGATCTGGACGGCGTTCAGCGCGGCGCCCTTGCGCAGGTTGTCGCCGACGATCCACAGGTTGAGCGTGCGCTCGTGGCTGCCGTCGCGGCGGATGCGCCCGACCAGGACGTCGTCGCCGCCCGCCGCCTCGCTCGCCATCGGGTAGACGGCGGCGGCGGGGTCGTCGCGAACCTCCACGCCCGGCGCGCCCGCCAACACCTCGCGCGCGCGCTCGGGAGACAGGTCGTCGCGGGTCTGCAGGTTCACCGACTCCGAGTGGCAGTTCAGGACGGGGACCCGCGCGCAGGTCGCGGTGATCCGCAGGTCGGGCAGGCCAAGGACCTTGCGCGTCTCGGCGATCACCTTGCGCTCCTCGGTCGTGTAGTCGTCGCCGTCCTGGAACGTCTCCACCTGCGGCACCACGTTGAAGGCGATCGGGTGGGGATAGACCTGCGGCGACGGCGGCTCGGTGCCGTGCAGGACGGCGTGAGCCTGGTCGCGCAGCTCGTCCATCGCCGCCACCCCGGTCCCCGAGGTGGACTGGTAGGAGGACAGGACCACCCGCTCCAGCCCCGCCTCCGCGTGCAGCGGGGCCAGGACGACGACCATCTGCATCATCGTGCAGTTCGGGTTGGCCACGATCCCGCGCGGGATCTTCGCCAGTGCGTCCGCGTTGACCTCCGGCACCACCAGCGGCACCTCGGGGTCCATGCGCCAGGCCGACGAGTTGTCCACGACGAGCGCGCCCGCCTCCGCGAAGCGCGGCGCCCACTCGCGCGACGGGCCCGAGCCGGCGGAGAACAGCGCGACGTCGAAGCCCGACACGTCCACTCCGTCGGCCAGCGCGCGCACCGGCTCGGTGGCGCCGTCCAGCTCGCGGCCGGCCGAGCGCGGCGAGGCGAAGGGCACGACGGCGCCGGCCGGGAAGCCGCGCTCGCGCAGGATCGAGAGCATCGTGGTCCCCACGGCGCCGGTCGCTCCCACCACGGCCACGCGGTGGCTCATGCCGCCTCCCCGAACGGGCGCTCGGGCTCGACGCCGCCGGCCCCCAGGTCGAAGGCGGCGTGCAGCGAGCGCACGGCGCGCTCCACGTCCTCGCCGCGGATCACGCACGAGATCTTGATCGGGGACGTCGAGATCATCTCGATGTTGATCCCCTCGGTGCCCAGCGTCCCGAAGACCTTGGCGGCCACGCCGGGGTGCGACTTCATCCCGGCCCCGACGATGGACACCACGCCCATCTCCGGGTCGGTGGCCACGGCCTTGAGCGTGTCGCCCACCAGCGGGTCGAGCACCGCACGCGCCGCGCGGACGTCCGCGCGCGGGACGGTGAAGGAGATGTCGGCCTCCGCGCCCTCGGTCACGGGCTCGTTCTGGACGATCATGTCCACCAGGACGTTGCCCTCGGCCAGCGAGGTGAAGATGCGCCCGGCCACGCCGGGGCGGTCGGGCACGCCGAGCAGCGTGATCCGAGCCTCCTCGGTGGAGTGGGTGACGGCGGTGATGAGCGGCTGTTCCATGGTTTCCGATTCCGACACCACAACGGTACCGGGGCCGTCCTCGAACGAGGATCGGCAGTGGATCCGCACCCCGTGGTTGCGGGCGTACTCGACGGAGCGCAGCTGCAGCACGCGCGCGCCCGAGGCGGCCATCTCCAGCATCTCCTCGAAGGACAGGATCGGCAGCTTGCGCGCATCGGGGACGATCCGCGGATCGGCGCTGAACACGCCCGGCACGTCGGTGTAGATCTCGCACATCTCGGCCTGAAGCGCGGCCGCCACGGCCACCGCGGTGGTGTCCGAGCCGCCCCGCCCGAGCGTGGTCACGTCGGCGGCCGTGGAGACGCCCTGGAACCCGGCGACCAGCACGACCAGATCCTCCTCCAGTGCACGCTTTATGCGATCGGCGCGAACGTCGAGAATTCGTGCTTTGGTATGCGACGTGTCCGTGACGATGCCGGCCTGGGACCCGGTGAGCGAGATCGCACGGTGACCGAGGTCATTGATGGCCATTGCACACAAGGCGCAAGAGATGCGCTCGCCGGTGGAGAGGAGCATGTCCATCTCCCGCGGGTCGGGATTGGGCGAGACCTCGAACGCCATCTCCGTGAGCTCGTCCGTGGTCGAGCCGCGCGCGCTCAGCACCGCCACGACGCGCTTGCCCTGCTCGCGCTTCTCGACGATGCGCCGGGCGGCGTGCTGGATGCGCTCGGCGCTGGCCACGGACGTGCCGCCGAACTTCATGACCACGGTTTCGGGCATGGGCGGCGAGCGTAGCGAATGACGCTGCGGCTCCCGGCGCGTCGCGGGCGGGCCTGGCGGGTAGTGCTGGCGGGCGTCTTCGCGCTCCTGGTGCTCGGGTCGGCGGCGACCGCGGTGCTGGTCGGGGAGAGCGGGAGCCAGAAGCCCCTGAGCGCGCACGAGCGCGCGGCGCGCGCGGCTGCGGCGCCCGTCCGGCGGGCGGCGGCCGGGATGTCGCTGCCGGTCGCCGTGGCCCAGGTCTTCATCGTGGGGACCGACGCGCAGTTCCCGCGCGACCCCTTCTTCGCGGAGCTGCGCGGCCGGGGCTGGGGCGCCGTGGTGCTGGGGCCCGGCAAAGTCGTGGACTCCGGCCAGGCCCGGGACCTGGCCGGCGAGATCGCCGTGGTCTCCCAGCAGGCGAAATTCATCGCGCCGCTGGTGGCCGCGGAGCAGTCGGGCGGCGACGCCTCCACGTTCACCGACCTCCCGCCCCGGGCCCAGACCCTGGCCGGAGACCTGGGACGGCCGGCCGCGGCGCGCAGCGACGCCGGCGCCGCCGCGCGGGCCCTGCGCGACCTGGGCGTGCGGATGACGCTGGCCCCCGTGGCCGACGTGGGCGCGGCGGCCGGGCCGCTGCAGGACCGCGTCTTCTCCGACGACCCCGCCGTGGTCGTCCGCCTGACCCGGGCCGCGGTCGAGGGATGGCGCAGCGGCGGGGTGATCCCGGCCGTCGGCCACTTCCCCGGCCAGGGCGCGGCCTCCGAGGACCCCGACACCGCCAACGCGACCGTGGGCCTGTCGCTGGCCGACCTGCGCGGCCGCGACCTGCGCCCGTTCGCCGCGGTCGCGCGGCGCGCCCCGGTGATCCAGCTGTCCAACGCGGTGTACGCCGCCTACGACGGCGTGACCCCGGCCACCGTGCTGCCCGACGTCACGCGCCTGCTGCGCCACGACCTGCACTACCGCGGCGTGGTCATGACGGCCGACCTGGCCGCCACGGCGCCGGTTCTGGGCACCGGCGTGGGCACCGCCGCGGTCCAGGCCCTGCGGGCCGGCGCGGACCTGCTCTACGTCTCGGGCGGCCCGGCGCAGCAGGAGGCCGCCTACCGCGCCGTCCTGCGCGCGGTGCGCACGAAGCGGATCTCCCGCGACCGGCTCATGCAGTCGGTGCGCCGCGTCCTGGCGCTCAAACGCAGCGCCGGACTGCTGCCGGCCGCGCGCCCGCGCCGGTAGCCTGCCCCCTCTCGTGGCCAGGGCACCACAGCCGGGCGATCCGGCTCCCGACTTCGAGCTCCCCGGGACGGACGGGCCCTTCAAGCTCTCCGATCACCGCGGGGAGCGGGTTGTGCTGCTCTTCTATCCGGGGGACGAAACGCCGGTTTGCACGAAGCAGTTCTGCTCCTACCGCGACGACTCCGACGAGATGGCCGCGCTGGACGCGGTCGTGGTGGGAATCTCGTCGCAGAGCCTCGCCTCGCACGAGCGCTTCCGCGACAGCCACGGCCTCACCGTCCCCCTGCTGGCCGACGAGGACCGGGCCGTGGCCAAGGCCTACGGCGCTTCCGTGCCGGTCGTGGGCACGCGGCGCGCCGTGGTCGTGGTGGACGAGGACGGCGTCGTGCGCCACCGCCAGGTCCACGCCCTGGGGCTGGACTTCGAGAGCGCGGGCGACCTTCGCCGGACGCTCGCCGAGCTCTAGAGCGCCGCGCGGCGCCCGGACAGCGCCTTGCCCAGAGTGACCTCGTCGGCGTACTCGAGGTCCGCCCCCACCGGCAGCCCGCTGGCCAGGCGGGTCACGACGACGTCGGGCGCGCGCTCGCGCAGCACCTCCGCGATGTGCAGCGCGGTGGCCTCGCCCGTGGTCGTGGGATTGGTGGCCAGGACGACCTCGCGCAGCTCGCCGGGCCCCGCCACCTCCACGCGCGCGTAGAGCTCCGCGAGCTTGATGTCCCCCGGGTCCACGCCGTCGATCGGCGACAGGGCGCCGCCCAGCACGTGGTAGCGCCCGCGGAACTCGTGCGTGCGCTCGATCGGGATCACGTCCTGGAACTCCTCCACCACGCAGATCACCGCCGGGTCGCGCCGCTCGTCCTGGCAGATCCGGCAGCGCGGCGCGTCGGCCAGGTTGAAGCAGATCTCGCACAGCCCGATCTGGGCCTTGACCTCGCGGATCGCGTCGGCCAGGGCCAGCGCGTCCTCGTCGCTGGAGCGCAGGACGTGGAAGGCGAGGCGCTGCGCGGTGCGCTGGCCGATCCCGGGGAGCTTGCCCAGCTCGGTGACCAGGCGCTGGATCGGAGGCGCCTGCACGGCGCCTACATGCCCGGCAGGCCGAGCCCGCCGCCCAGGCCGCCCGTGATGCCGCCCAGCTTCGCCGCCGCCATCTCCTGCGCCGCGCGCAGGCCCTCGTTGACCGCGGCCAGCACCAGGTCGGACAGCATCTCGACGTCCTCGGGATCCACGGCGTCGGGATCGATCTCGATCGACCGCACGACCAGGTCGCCGGACACCACGACCTTGACCATCCCGCCCCCGGCCGAGGCCTCCACCGTCTCGTCCTTGAGCTTCTCCTGCGCCTCCATCATGTCCTGCTGCATCTTCTGGGCCTGCTTGAGCAGGGCCTGCATGTTGGGCGGCTGGGGCATCAGGCCTCCTGGGTGGGCTCGTCTTCGGGGGGCAGCTCCTGGGCGTCGAACTCTGACATGAACTGAGCCACCAGCTCCTCCTCTGACGGGGCCTCCTGCGCGGCCTGCTCGGTCTCGGCGTCCGCGCGCAGCTCGTAGACGAGCTTGAGCGGGCGGCCGGTGACCGACTTGATCGCCTGGCCGAGCGTCTCGCGGTTGGGGACACCCTCCGCCTTGCGCTTGAGGAAGGCCGCGGACTCCGCGAAGGCCAGTCGCAGCTCGCCGGCCGCGACCTCCACGGGGTTCGCGCCCTCCAGGAGCGCGGCCAGCATGGCGTTCTGCTCGCGCACGGTGGCCAGGACGGCCGGCCAGAGGTTGCGGAAGGCGTCGAGGTCCAGCGCCGGCGCCTCCTCGGCGACGGGAGCCTCCTGCGGCTCGGGCTCGGGCTCGGCCTCGGCGGCCACCGCGACGGCCGCGGCCGCACCGGCCCCGACCGGCGCGGGAGCGGCGCCGACGGGGACGACCGGCTCGGCGGAAGCGTCACCGGCGGAGGCCTCGGCGCTCGGACCGGGGTTCGGCTGGCGCGGCGCAGGCGCGGCCGGGGGCGGCTGCACCGGGGGCGCCGTCCGCTCGCCGCCGGCCAGCGCGGACTCCAGGCGCTCGATCCGCGCCAGCAGCGCGCGCTGCGCGGGATCCAGGTCGGGCGCGGCCGCCTTGACCAAGGCCAGCTCCAGGGACAGGCGCGCGTCGGCCCCGGCCTTGCGGGCCTCGCGGCCCTCGGCCAGCAGGTCCAGCAGCCGCACCACCGTCGCGCGGCCGATCGTCTGCGCCTGGGCGGCCAGCCGCTCGTCCTGCTCGGTCGTCATGCGCAGCTCCGCCGGCAGCTCGCCGAGCGCCTGGACCACGAGCAGCCCGCGCGCGTGGTCCTCGAGGTCCTCGAAGAACTGGCCGGGATCGCGCCCGGACTCCGCCAGGCGCGCGACGCCGCGCAGCGCGCGCGCCGGGTCGGCGGCGCCCACCGCGTCCGCGCACTCGAACAGCAGCTCGGCGTCGGCCACGCCCAGGACGGCCAGCACGTCGTCCAGCGCCACCTGCGGGCCGGAGTAGGTGACCAGCTGCTCCAGGTTGCCCAGGGCGTCGCGGAACGAGCCCGTGGCCTTGCGGGCCAGCAGCGCCCGCGCCGGGTCGGGCAGGTCGATGCCCTCCGCGGCGGCGACGCGGCGCAGCACCTCGGAGACCTGCTCGGCGCTGGGGCGGGCGAAGTCGAAGCGGTGGCAGCGATCCACCACCGTGGGCAGCACCTTGCTCGCCTCGGTGGTGCACAGCACGAAGACCGTGTTGGGCGGGGGCTCCTCGAGCGTCTTGAGGAAGGCGTTCCAGGCCTGCGGGGAGAGCATGTGGGCCTCGTCGAGGATGTAGACCTTGTGGCGCCCGGACACCGGGGCGAAGGCCACCTTCTCGCGCAGGTCGCGGATGTCGTCGACCGAGTTGTTGGAGGCGGCGTCCATCTCGATCACGTCCAGCGACGTGGCCCCGGCGATCGCGAGGCAGCTGTCGCAGGCCCCGCACGGCTCGGTGGTCGGGCCGCGCTCGCAGTTCAGGCAGGCGGCCAGGATCTTGGCCATCGAGGTCTTCCCCGTCCCCCGCGACCCCACGAACAGGTATGCGTGGTGGACCTTGTCCTGCTCCACCGCGTTGCGCAGGGTGCGCACGATCGGCTCCTGGCCCATGACGTCGGCGAACGTGCGGGGGCGGTGTCGGCGGTACAGCGAGGGGGCTTCGGGCACGGGCTTTCGAGTCTAGCCATCGGCCCGGCGCGGGCCGGGGCGGAGAAAAAGCGGACCGTGCACCCTCCGTCGAGACGAGCCCTCGAACCGCTCTCGCCGGCGGGAGCTCCGGCACGGGGTTTCCCGCTGCGCCTACAGGGGGCCGCTTAAGGCTGCTTCCTTCCGGATCTGACCTGGTTCACGGGCCTGCATCGCGCGGGATCCCGGCCATCGACGCCTCCACCGGCGCGCTGGTCCGAGAGCCGAAGCCCCTCGGGAGGGAATTCAGCCCCGCTAGAGCGGATTGCGGGTGCAGGGCACCGCTACCTCCCCGCCTAGCACGGTCCATGCCCAGCGTAGCGCCTCGGCGGCGGGCTAGGCTGCGGCCTCGCGATCCGAAGGAGAGGCAGGCATGGCGAAGGTCATCTACACGGCGCAGGCGCACGTCACGGGTGGGCGCCAGGCCGGACACGCACGGTCCAGCGACGGCGAGCTGGACGTCGACATCCGCATCCCCACCGACCTGGGCGGCGAGGGCGGCGGCACCAACCCCGAGCAGCTGTTCGCCGCCGGCTACGCGTCCTGCTTCGAGAGCGCCATGTCGCTCATCGCGCGGCGCGAGAAGCGCGAGGCCGACGACGCGCAGATCGACTCCAGGGTCATGCTCGTCCCGACCGAGGACCGCGGCTTCGGGCTGGCGGTGGAGCTCGACGTCACGCTGCCGTCGGTGGAGGACGCCGAGGAGGCGAAGCGGATCGTCGCCGCCGCCCACAGGGTGTGCCCCTACTCCAACGCCACCCGTGGCAACATCGAGGTCTCCCTGACCGCGAACGGCGAGCCCGTCGCCTAGCCGGACGGCTACAGTGACGGCCGGGGTGCCGCGCGCAGGCTGCTTGGGGGAGCGCCAGTTCTCATGTCCGACCGTGAACAAGCCCCATCCCTGACTTCGGCCCAGCGCTCGTCCGCGGGCTACCGCGCGCACCTCGACGGGGTGCGCGCGCTGGCGGTCATCCTCGTGCTGCTCTTCCACCTGGGCTACTCGTGGATCCCCGGCGGCTTCATCGGCGTGGACGTGTTCTTCGTGCTGTCCGGCTACCTGGTCACGGGAGTGCTGCTGCGCGAGGTCACCAAGCGCGGGAAGGTCCGGCTGCTGAACTTCTACTCGCGACGGATGCGCCGGCTGCTGCCCGCCGCGACCGTCGTGCTGGTCGCCGTCTTCGCCCTGGCCCTGTGGCTGCTGGACGCGGTGGACAAGAACTCCGTCGGCCAGGACGTCCGCTCCGCCGCCCTGTGGAACGCGAACTGGCACTTCATCTCGGCCAAGGCCGACTACTTCGCGCCCGGCGACGTGCCCAGCCCCGTCGTCCACTTCTGGTCGCTGGCCGTCGAGGAGCAGTTCTATCTCGTGTGGCCGGTGCTGATCGGCGGGATCTGGCTGCTGTGCACGCGCCTGGCGCGGCGCGGCCGGGACGGCACCTTCGGCGTGCTGGCGTTCGCGATCGCGCTGATCGCGGCGGTGTCGGTGGTGCTGTCGCTGGTGCTCGTCCCCTCGACCAACGCGTACTACTCGACGTTCACCCGCGCGTACGAGCTGTGCGGCGGGGCGCTGCTGGCCATCGCGGCGATGCGCTGGCGCGGCGGCCTGCCGAGCACGCGGCTGACCCGGATCGCCGGGCCCGTGGCCGTGCTCGTGGCGATGGTCGCGCTCGTCGTGCTGGCGTTCGAGATCCCCGACCCCACCGACTACCCGGGCACCGCCGCGCTCATGGTCACCGCGGCGAGCCTGCTGCTGATCGGCACGCTGGAGTTCGCCCCCGCCGGCCTGGGGCACCGGGTGGTCGGGAGCGCCGCCCCGGCCGCGGTGGGGCGCATCTCCTACAGCCTCTACCTGTGGCACTGGCCGGTGATCGTGTTCGCCCCGCTGATCGCGACCAAGCTCGCGATCGCGGCGCCGCGCGACAGGTTCGTGCAGGTGGTCGCCATCGTCGCGCTGGCGGTGTTCTCCTTCACGATGATCGAGGCGCCGATCCGCTTCCGGCTGGGCAGGTTCGCCAAGCCGGCGCTGGTCCTGGCGGTGGGGCTGACCATCACCGCGTCGGTGGCGTTCCTGGTCCCCAACTACCTGCGCCCGCAGGCGGCCTACGGCCAGAGCGCGCTGGATGCCGTCGGCGACCGGGCCATGTCCGGACCGTGCCCCTACTTCCACTACGAGTGGGGGCCGCTGGCCGGCGACAAGCCCTGCGTGTACCGCAAGGGCGGGCGCCATGTGGTGGCGCTGGTCGGCGATTCACATGCCCAGCAGTGGCAGCCGGCGATCCTGGACATGGCCGAGCGCTACAACCTCACCTTCGTCCGGATCACCCGGGGCGGCTGTCCGGCCAACTCCGCGACGAGCTACTACTACGACAGCAACGGCCAGCGGTCCATCGACACGGCCTGCGACCGGTGGCGCGCTCGCGTCTACCGGATGCTGGTGTCGCAGTACGACCCGGAGCTGATCTTCGTCGCCACCCGCTCGCAGGTGAAGGGCCTGCTCGACCACGGGCGCAACGTCAACAAGGACGCACCGGAGCACTTCCGGCTCTGGTCGCAGAGTTGGAACGAGACGATGCGCATCCTCACCGCCGGCCACGGGAAGGTCGTCGTCAACCGGCTGCTCCCGACGCTGCCCTGGCGGGTGCCGGCCTGCCTGGCCAACAAGTCCACCCCGGCCCAGGCCCGGCGCTGCGACTTCCGGCTGCGCCCCGATCCGAAGCTGGCCCGCTACAACCGCACGATCTCCGGCCTCGCGACCCGCTACCGCGACGTGCGCGTGATCGACACCACTCCGATGGTCTGCCCCCGCGGCCTGTGTCCGGCGCTCATGAACGGGATGATCGTCCACCGCGACGACAACCACGTCACGGCCACCTTCGCCCGCGCGATGTCCAAGCAGTTCGAGGCCCTGCTGGCCCGCGCCGGGGCATTCCCGGAGTCTATGAAGCACCCCGGGCGGTAGGGGCGAGGCTGGATAAGCTGTCCGCCCGTTTCCCGGGCGCGTAGCTCAGTGGGAGAGCGCTCGCTTCACACGCGAGAGGTCGCTGGTTCGAGCCCAGCCGCGCCCATGGTGGAAGCCCCTGCTAATGCGGGGGTTTTC
>JAWVFR010000101.1:0-21024 GCA_033855845.1 Solirubrobacteraceae bacterium | reverse complement strand
GGCTCGCCGTCGGCCAGGCCGAAGCGCTCGGCGTCGTCGGGATGGACGTGCATCGTGCAGCGCGTCTTGCCCTTGACCAGCGGCTCCAGGTTGTGCATCCAGGAGTTGTTGGAGCGCAGCTGGCGGCGCCCGACCAGCACGACCTGGCCGTTGACGTGGCGCCCCAGCGCCTCCACCAGGCGCGGGACGTCCGCGACGATCGGCGCGGGCGCGAGCTCCACGCGCCCGCTCGGGGTCCGCAGCACGCCCGGCAGCCGCGGCTCCAGCGGCCCGAAGTCGATGCCGTGCGGCTCGGCTTCCAGCCGGTCCAGCGTGAGGCCCTCGGGATCGGCGCCGAAGCCGTCGCCGTAGGGGCCGCCGCGCAGCATGATGTCCAGCGCCCGCTGCGGGCCGCGGCGGGGCTCGGTCTCCTCGAGCAGCTCGGCCGGGTCGCGGCCGGCGACGGGAGAATTGGGATCCGAGGTCTGGCGCCGGGCCAGCTCCAGCGCCACCATCGCGTCGAAGGCCTCGACGTCCACGTCGGGCCCCTGGCCCGCGACGATCCCGGCCAGCCGCAGGAGCGTCTGCCACTCGGGCGACGCGTCCTCGGGCAGCTCCACGACCGCCGGCGAGTAGTTGGCCACGTTGCGCACGGCCAGCTGGTAGAGCGCCAGGTCGTAGTGCGCCTTCTCCAGCGGCGACGGGCTGGGGAGGATCACGTCGGCGTGGCGCGTGGTCTCGTTGACGTAGATGTCCAGGCAGACCATGAACTCCAGCGACTCCAGCGCCCGCTGCAGGCGCCCCGCGTTGGGGGTGGAGAGCGCCGGGTTGCCGGCCATCGTCACCAGGGCGCGGACCTGGCCCTCGCCGGGAGTGTCCATCTCCTCGGCCAGGCACGCGACCGGCAGCTCGCCCACGGTCTCCGGCAGGCCGCGCACGCGGCTGCGCCAGCGGTCGTGCGCCAGCCCGCGACCGGTGCCGTCCCCGTCGTGCGCCGTCCGCGACCCGGCGGCGGGCCGCGTGAACATGGCGCCGCCCGGGCGGTCCAGGTTGCCGGTGAGGACGTTCAGCACGTCCACCAGCCAGGACGCCAGCGTGCCGAACTCCTGGGTGCAGGTCCCGATCCGCCCGTAGACCGCCGCCGGCGAGGCGGCCGCCAGCTCGCGCGCCACGCGCCGGATCTCGTCCGCCGCGATACCCGTCGCGGGCGCCACGACCTCGGGCGTGAACGGTGCTGCCAGCGGCTCGATCTCCTCCGACCCGACGCACAGCTCGCCCAGCCGCCCGAGGTCGACCAGCCCCTCGGCGTACAGCACGTGGACCAGCGAGAAGAGCAGCAGCGCGTCGGTGCCCGGGCGGATGAAGTGGTGCTCGTCGGCCTCCTCGGCGGTGCGCGAGCGGCGGGGGTCGAACACGGCGACCTTGCCGCCCCGCGCGCGGATCGCCCGCAGGCGGCCGCGCATGTCCGGCGCGGTCAGCAGCGACCCGTTGGAGGCCAGCGGGTTGGCGCCGAGGATCAGCAGGTGCGAGCAGCGGTCCACGTCGGGGACGGGGATGGTCAGCGCGTGGCCGAACATCAGGCCCGCGGAGACGTGCTTGGGCATCTGGTCGACGGTGGACGCGGTGTAGACGTTCTTGGAGCCCAGGGCCTTGAGGAAGACCTGCCCGTAGACCAGCGAGTCCAGGTTGTGCGCGTTGGGATTGCCGACGTAGGCGGCGACGGCGTTGCGGTCGCCGGCTTCGAGGATGGGACGCAGGCCGGCGTCCACGGCGGCGAAGGCCTCCTCCCACGTGGCGGGGGCCAGCCGGCCCGAGGCGTCGCGGACCAGCGGCGTGCGCAGCCGGTCGGGATCCTCGGGCAGCGCCTTCATGCCGGTTCCCTTGGGACACAGGAAGCCGTGGGACAGGACGTCGGCGTCGTCGCCGCGGACCTTGGTCACGGTGTCACCGTCGAGGGTGAGCTCGAGGCCGCAGGTGGCCTCGCAGAAGGGGCACGTCCGGTAGGCGGTGCGCTCCGCGCTCACGGCGGCCGAGTCTACGCCGACATCGCGTCGCGCACCACGGCGACGGCGTGCTCGCAGCCCGCCCGGTCCACGTCCAGGTGCGTGACCATCCGGACCCGCGTGGCGCCAGGCGCCATGGCCTGAACCCCGGCCGCGTCCAGGGCGCGCACCAGCGCGGGGGCGTCGTCGACCTCGAAGATCACGATGTTGGTCTCCACCCGGTTCGGGTCCAGCCGCACGCCGGGGATCTCCGCCAGCCCCTCCGCCACCACGCGCGCGTTGGCGTGGTCCTCGGCCAGGCGCTCCACGTGGTGGTCGAGCGCGTACAGGCCCGCGGCGGCCACGATCCCCGCCTGGCGCAGCGCGCCGCCCCACATCTGCTTGTAGCGCCAGGCCTCGTCGATCAGCTCGCGCGAGGCGGCCAGGCAGGCGCCCACCGGCGCGCCCAGGCCCTTGGTGAAGTCGACCCAGGCGGTGTCGAAGCCGGCCGCCCACTCCGCGGCCGGGACTTCCGAGGCCACCACCGCGTTCATCAGACGCGCGCCGTCCAGGTGCGCCTTCAGACCATGCTCGCGCGCCACGGACACGACGCCCCGCACCGTCTCCAGCGGCCACACCCGCCCGCCGCCCATGTTGGTCGTCTGCTCCACGGAGACCAGCCGGGTGCGCGGGCCGTAGCGGTCGCCCGCCGGGTGGATCGCCTCGCGCAGCTGATCGGGTAAGAACACGCCGCGGTCTCCGTCCAGCAGGGTCAACTGAGCGCCCGAGATCGAGCCCGGCCCGCCCGCCTCGGCCACCCGCGGGTGCGCGGTGCGGTCCAGCAGCACCTCGTCGCCGCCCGGGCGGATGTGCAGGCGGAAGGCGATCGCGTTGCACATCGTCCCCGAGGGAAGGAACAGCGCCGCCTCGAACCCCAGCAGCTCCGCCACCCGCTCCTGCAGCGCGTTGACGGTGGGGTCCAGGAAGCGCTGCTCGTCGCCCACCTCGGCCGCCGCCATCGCCGCACGCATGCCGTCGGTGGGCCGCGTCTGGGTGTCGGAGTAGAGGTTGACGACCATCGCGGGACCCTATCCTCGGAGGCATGCCGAAGCCGGCCACCGACAAGCTCGCCGAGCAGCGGCGCGCGCTGCCCGACCAGCCGGGCGTCTACCTGTTCCGCGACGCCAAGGGCCGTGTGATCTACGTGGGCAAGGCCGCCTCGATCCGCAAGCGCGTGGCGTCGCACTTCTCCGGGCGCACGCGCTACGGGCCAACCGAGATGACGCCCCTGGTCGACGCGATCGAGTTCACGGTCACCTCCACCGAGGCCGAGGCGCTGCTGCTGGAGCAGAACTTCATCAAGCAGTACAAGCCGCGCTTCAACATCCGGCTGCGCGACGACAAGTCCTACCCGTACATCGCGATCTCCCTGGACGAGGAGTTCCCGCGCGTCTACTTCACGCGCGAGCGCCACCGGCGCAACCGCGCCTACTTCGGGCCCTACTCGAACGCCAAGAAGGTGCGCGGCACGCTGGACCTGCTGCAGAAGGTGTTCCTGTTCCGCTCCTGCGACGGCCCCGAGCCCGGCCGGCGCAGTGGCTCGCCCTGCCTGGACTACTACATCAAGCGCTGCGAGGCCCCCTGCGTGGGCTACGTGGACCGCGAGGAGTACCGCCGCTCCATCGACGGGGTCATCTCCTTCCTGTCCGGGCGCTACAAGGAGATCGAGCGCGAGCTGGCCGGACGCATGAACGCCGCCGCGGCGGCGCAGGAGTTCGAGCAGGCGGCGGTGTTCCGCAACCGCCTGAAGGCCGTCCGCTCGCTGCTGGAGCGCCAGCGCGTGGCCAACGAGGCGGTGGGGACCCTGGACGCGGTGGCCGTCGCCGTGGAGGGAGTCGACGCCAACGCCCAGGTCTTCCAGGTCCGCGACGGCGTGCTGTCGGACCGCCAGTCCTTCTACCTCTCCAACGAGGGCGAGCGACCGCTGCCCGAGGTGGTGGAGGAGTTCGCGCTGCAGTACTACGGCAGCTCGATGGCGATCCCGCCCCAGCTCGTCGTGCAGCGCGAGGCGGGCCCGATGCCGGCGCTGGCCGAGGCACTGGCCGCGCGGCGCGGCGGGCCGGTGGAGATCCGGGTCGCCGAGCGCGGGGACAAGCGGCGCATCCTGGAGCTGGCCGAGCGCAACGCCGCGCTGGCGCTGGACCAGGAGCGCCTGAAGGACGAGCGGCGCCGCCAGCGCCGGGTGGCCGCGCTGGAGGGGCTGCAGAAGGCGCTGGGCCTGGACGTCCCGCCGGTGCGCATCGAGTGCTTCGACGTCTCCAACCTGATGGGGACCCACAGCGTCGCGTCGATGGTGGTGTTCGAGGGCGGGGCCCCGAAGAAGTCCGACTACCGCCGCTTCCGGATCCGCGGGCTGGAGGAGGGGGACTCCGACGACTTCGCCGCGCTCAACGAGGTGCTGGGGCGCCGGCTGGCGCGCTTCGAGGACCAGCACGACCGCTCGCCCCACGATCCCCAGCGCGACGAGTCGTTCGCCGCGCTGCCCAACGTGGTGGTCATCGACGGGGGGAGGGGCCAGCTCTCGGCCGGCCTGGCCGCGCTGCAGGGCTTCCGCGAGCGCGGCGTGAGGATCGTCTCCCTGGCCAAGCGCATCGAGGAGGTCTTCGTCCCCGGCCGCGCCGCCCCGCTGGTGCTCGACCACGAGTCGCCCGAGCTGCAGCTGCTCCAGCGGGTGCGCGACGAGGCCCACCGCTTCGCGGTCGAGCACCACCGCTCGCGCCGCGACAAGGCGATGACCACCTCGATCCTGGACGACCTGCCGGGGATCGGGCCGGTGCGCCGCCGGGTGCTGCTGCGCCACTTCGGGTCGCCGGACGCGGTGGTCTCAGCCACGCGCGAGGAGCTGGAGGCCACGCCGGGCCTGCCTGGCAAGGTGGCCCGCGACCTGTACGCCGTCCTGAACAAGACCGGGCGCTGAGGCGATGTCCGAGGGCGACGCCAGACTCCGGTCCATGGGCGTTCCCAGGCCCGCCCGTCTCGGCGACAGGCTGCTGCGCGGCCGGCGCGGCGACCGCTCGCGGCCACCCGCATCGAACCTCGACGACCTCGTGGTCATCACCGGTCTCTCCGGCGCCGGGAAGTCCACCGCGATGGCCGTGTTCGAGGACGCCGGCTACTTCTGCGTGGACAACCTCCCCCCGGAGATGATGGGCTCGCTGGCGGAGCTGTTCATGCACGAGGGCTCGTCGGTGGAGCGCGCGGCGATCGTGTCCGACGTGCGGGGCGGGACCTACTTCGAGGGCCTGCTCTCGGTCCTCGACGACCTCGACGAGCGCGGCGTCTCGAACCGGCTGATCTTCCTGGAGTGCGACGACCAGACCCTGCTCAACCGCTACCAGGAGACGCGCCGGCGTCACCCGCTGGCGCCGACCGGGACGGTGGAGGAGGGGATCGCCGGCGAGCGCGCACTGCTGGCGCCGATCAAGGACCGGGCCGGCCTGGTGGTGGACACCAGCGGCCTGACCACCGCGATGCTGCGCCGCCGCCTGGCCGACGAGCTGCTCCCCGCGGACGCGCCGTCGCACCTGGCGGTCACCTTCACCTCCTTCGGCCACAAGCACGGGCCGCCGCGCGACGCCGACCTCGCCTTCGACGTGCGCTTCCTGCCCAACCCGCACTACGAGGAGCGGCTGCGCGCGCAGACCGGGCTGGACCCCGAGGTGGTCGAGTACATCGACCGCGACGGTGGCCTGCAGGAGCTCTACGGGCACCTGACCCCGCTGCTGGACTACCTGCTGCCGCAGTTCCTGCGCGAGGGCAAGGCGCACCTACTGGTGGCCATCGGGTGCACGGGCGGGCGCCACCGGTCGGTGGCCATCGCCGAGTACCTCGCGCACCACTACGAGGAGAACGGCGACTACATGGTCGATGTCGCCCACCGCGACATCAACAAGCCCCCGCGCGGGTGATCGACCACGTCCTCTTCGAGGTCTCCGACCTCGAGCCGTCGGCGCGCTTCTACGACGCCCTGTTCTTCGCTCTGGGCGCCCGGCGCATGCCCCCGGAGGAGGGCGCGCTGGCGTGGGGAGTCGACGGCCCGGTGTTCGAGGTCACGCTGCGGGAGGGGGGCGGCCGGGGCTTCGGGCACGTCGCCCTCAGGGCCGCCGGGAAGGTGGCGGTGGACGCCGCGTACGAGGCCGGTCTGCGCGCGGGCGGGACCGGCGACGGGCCGCCGGGTGGTCGCCCGCAGCACGGCCCGCGCGGCTACGGAGCGGCCCTGCGGGACCCCGACGGGCTGCGCGTCGAGCTCGTCAGCCGCTGATAGGGTTCGGCGCCCGCCGGCGCGCAGGACTCCGCCGGCGGTCTTTCTCTGTTTCACGTCGCAGGAGGACCTCCAGACACATGCCCGTACGCGTGGGGATCAACGGCTTCGGCCGCATCGGCCGCAACGTCTTCCGCGCCGCGCAGGCGCGGGGCGCGGACATCGACTGGGTCGCCGTCAACGACCTGACGGATGCGAAGACCCTCGGCCATCTCCTCAAGTACGACTCGATCCTCGGCCCCTATCCCGGGAGCGTCGAGGTCACGGACAACGGCCTGGTCGTGGACGGGGACGAGCTGCGCGTGCTGGCCGAGCGCGACCCGGCCGTGCTGCCCTGGGGCGACCTGGGCGCCGACGTCGTCATCGAGTCCACCGGATTCTTCACCGACCGCGAGAACGCCGCCAAGCACCTGGAGGGCGGCGCCAAGAAGGTCGTCATCTCCGCGCCGGCCAAGGGCCCGGACGTCACCGTCGTCCTGGGCGTCAATTTCGACGAGGCCTACGACCGCGAGGCCCACGACGTCATCTCCAACGCCTCGTGCACCACCAACTGCCTGGGCCCCGTGGCCCGGGTCCTGCAGGACACGGTGGGCATCAAGCACGGCCTGATGACCACCATCCACGCCTACACGGCCGACCAGCGCCTCCAGGACATGCCGCACTCCGACCTGCGCCGGGCGCGGGCCGCGGCCATCAACCTGATCCCCACCTCCACCGGGGCGGCCAAGGCGATCGGCCTGGTCGTGCCCGAGCTGGACGGCAAGCTGCACGGGTTCGCGATCCGCGCGCCGATCGCCACCGGCTCGGTCGTGGACCTGACGATCGAGGCCGAGCGCGAGACCAGCGTGGAGGAGGTCAACGCCGCCTTCGCGCAGCGGGCGGACACGGGCGCGCTGGAGGGCATCCTCGCCTATACGGAGGACCCGATCGTCTCGTCGGACATCGAGCGCTCGCCCTACTCGTCGATCTTCGACTCGGGGCTGACCTCGGTCATCGACGGGACGCTGGTCAAGGTCGTGGCCTGGTACGACAACGAGTGGGGCTACTCCAACCGGGTCGTGGACCTGGTCCAGAAGCTGCTGTGAGGACCGTCGAGGACGTCGACGTCGAAGGGCGCCGCGTCCTGGTGCGGGTGGACTTCAACGTTCCGCTGGAGGGCCGCCGGGTCGCGGACGACACCCGCATCCGGGCCGCCCTGCCCACCATCGAGCTGCTGCGCGAGCGCGGGGCCAAGGTCGTCCTCGCCTCCCACCTGGGCCGCCCGCGCGACCGCGAGCCGGAGCTGTCGCTGCGGCCGGTCGCCGAGCGCCTGTCCGAGCTGCTGGGCGTCGAGGTCCCGCTGGCTCCCGCGGTGGTGGGCTCCGGGGTGCAGGGCCTCGTGGAGGCGCTGGAGCCGGGCGGCGTGCTGATGCTGGAGAACCTGCGCTTCGAGCCCGGCGAGACGCGCAACGACCCCGAGCTGGCCCGCGAGCTGGCCGCGCTGGCCGACGTGTACGTCAACGATGCCTTCGGCGCCAGCCACCGCGCGCACGCCAGCGTGGAGGCGGTGGCGCACGAGGTCGAGGTGGCGGTCGCCGGACTGCTGCTGGCCAAGGAGGTGGAGACGCTGACCCGGCTGCTGGAGGCGCCCGAGCACCCGCTGGTCGCCGTGCTCGGCGGCGCCAAGGTCTCGGACAAGATCGGCGTGATCGAGCGCTTCCTGCAGACCGCGGACGCCATCCTCATCGGCGGCGCGATGTGCTTCCCCTTCCTGCGCGCCACCGGCCACGACGTGGGCGACTCGCTGTGCGCCGAGGAGGACCTGGAGCCGGCGCGCATGGCGCTCAACACCGCCGACCGCACGGACTGCGCGCTGGTGCTGCCCATCGACCTGGTGATCGCCGACCGCTTCGCGGCCGACGCGCAGCACCGAGTGCTGGAGGGCGTCGACGTCCCCGACGGCTGGATGGGGCTCGACATCGGCCCGCACACGATCCAGCGTTACGCCGACGACATCGCGCGCGCGGGGACCGTCTTCTGGAACGGGCCGATGGGCGCCTTCGAGCTGGAGCCCTTCGCCGCCGGCACCCGCGCCGTGGCCGAGGCCGTAGCGGAGGCGCCCGGAGTGACCGTGGTGGGCGGGGGAGACTCCGCCGCCGCGCTGCAGCGCTTCGGCCTGGCCGACCGCGTGACCCACCTGTCGACGGGCGGCGGCGCCGCCCTGGAGCTGATCGAAGGGCGACGCCTGCCCGGACTGGAGGTGCTGAAGTGAGTCGTATGCCCCTGATCGCCGGCAACTGGAAGATGCACAAGACCGTGGCGGAGGCCGAGGCCTTCATCCAGGCCCTGCTGCCGCGCGTGGCCACCGCGAACGCCGACGTGGCCATCTGCCCGCCCTTCACCGCGCTGGCCGCCATGGTGGACAGCGCCCGGGGCTCGCGCGTGGACGTGTACGCGCAGAACGTCCACGAGGCGGAGTCGGGCGCGTTCACCGGCGAGATCTCGCTGCCGATGCTGGCCGAGCTCGACGTGGACGGGGCGATCGTCGGGCACTCCGAGCGCCGCCGGCTGTTCTGCGAGTCAGACCGCGCGCTGCAGGCCAAGGTCCCCGCCATCCTCGCGGCCGGCCTGGTCCCGATCCTGTGCGTGGGGGAGACCGAGGAGGAGCGCGAGGCCGGGGACACCGAGCGCAAGCTTCGTCACCAGGTCCAGGAGGCGCTGGCCAAGGTGGAGACCGAGCGCCTGGCGGACGTGGTGATCGCCTACGAGCCGATCTGGGCGATCGGCACCGGCCAGGTGGCGACGCCCGACCAGGCCCAGGAGGCGGTCGCCTTCATCCGCGCGCTGGTCAACGACCGCTCGCCCGAGGCCGCCGAGGCGGTGCGCCTGCTCTACGGCGGTAGCGTGAAGCCCGACAACGCGGCCGAGCTGCTGGCGCTGCCCGACGTGGACGGCGCCCTGGTGGGCGGCGCCGGCCTGGACCCCGAGTCCTTCGCCGCGATCGTCGCCGCGGCATGACCGTTCCGGGCGTCGCGCTCGTCGTGCTCGACGGGTGGGGCCTCGCGCCGCCCGGCCCCGGCAACGCCGTCTCACTCGCCGATACCCCGGTCTTCGACGAGCTGTGGGCGTCGAACCCGCACGCCACGCTGACCGCGGGCGGGCGCGCGGTGGGCCTTCCGGAGGGCCAGATGGGCAACTCCGAGGTCGGGCATATGAACCTGGGCGCGGGCGCGGTGATCATGCAGGACCTGACCCGGATCGACGACGCGGTGGAGCGCGGCGAGCTGGAGCGCAACGACGTCCTGCGGGAGCTGTACGGGTCGGCCGAGCGCGTCCACCTGATCGGGCTGGTGTCCGACGGCGGCGTCCACTCGGGGTGGAAGCACGTCGAGGCGCTGATCGGGCTGGGAGCGAAGCTGGGAGTCCGCGACCTGGTCGTGCACGCATTCACCGACGGCCGCGACACGCTGCCGCACTCGGGCGCCGGGTACCTGGAGGCGGTCGAGGGCTGGTGCGCGCAGGCCGGCAACGCGCGCGTGGGCAGCGTGGTCGGGCGCTACTGGGCGATGGACCGCGACTCGCGCTGGGAGCGCACGCAGCGCGCCTACGACCTGCTGGTCCACGCCGACGCCCCGCACCACGCCGCCTCGGGCGTCGAGGCCGTGCGCGCGGCCTACGAGCGCGACGAGACCGACGAGTTCGTGGAGCCCACGGTGGTGGGGGAGGACTCGGCCATCCGGCCCGACCGCGACGCGGTCTTCGCCTTCAACTTCCGCCCGGACCGGATGCGCCAGATCACCCGCGCGCTGGCCGAGCCGGGCTGCGCGGAGATCGACCGCCGCGGCGCCGAGCCGGTCGCGCGCTACGCGACGATGACCGAGTACGTCGAGGGCTGGCCCTACCCCGTCGCCTCCCCGCCCGCCCGGCCCGAGGTCACGCTGGCCGAGGTGATCGCGGGCACCGGCGGGCGCCAGCTGCACGTGGCCGAGACGGAGAAGTACGCGCACGTGACCTACTTCTTCAACGGCGGGCGCGAACAGCCGTGGGAGGGGGAGCGGCGCGAGCTCGTCCCCTCGCCGCGCGACGTGGCGACCTACGACCTGAAGCCCGAGATGAGCGCGCCCGGGGTGGCCGCGGCCTTCGCCTCCGCCTGGCGCGAGGACCGCCCCGCCTTCGGCATCGTCAACTTCGCCAACCCGGACATGGTCGGGCACACGGGCGTCATCCCGGCCGCGGTGACCGCCATCGAGACGGTGGACGCCGGGCTGCGTGAGGTCCTGGATGCGGTCCGCGAGACCGGCGGGGCCTGCATCGTCACCGCCGACCACGGCAACGCGGACAACATGCTCGAGCCCGACGGCAGCCCCAACACGGCGCACTCGCTCAACCCGGTCCCGGTCGTGGTCACGGTCCCCGGCCGCGAGCTGCACGACGGCGTGCTGGCCGACGTCGCGCCCACGGTCCTCGACCTGCTGGGGATCAGCCAGCCGGACGCGATGACCGGTCGGTCACTGCTCGCACCCACTCCGTGAACGTGGGCAGCTCCCGCGGGTCCAGCGAGTGGCCCATGGGCGACTCGCGGTAGAGCACGTCCGCCCCGGCCGCGGTGAGGCGGTCGCGGGCGTCACGGCCCCACTCCACGCCGATCACCGGGTCGTTCGTCCCGTGCCCGATGGCCACCGGGAAGCCCTCGCGGTTCTCGAGGTCCAGCTCGAAGCCCTCCACGGTGGGCATGAACCCGCTCAGGGCCAGGATGCCCGCGGGCGCCGGGCGCCCACGCCCGAGCCCCAGCGCATACGACATGACCGCGCCCTGCGAGAAGCCGCCCAGCACCGTGCGGTCGATCGGCGCGCCGTAGGCGTCGGGCACCGCGTCCAGCCACTCGGAGAGCCGCTCGTACGTGGGGATGAAGGTCTCGGGCGGCGGGTAGCCCAGCTCGCGCAGCGCGTACCAGTGGCGCCCGCCCGGGGGCAGCGCCAGCGGGCCGCCGGGCGTGATGCCGACCAGCCGGCGCTCGGGGTCGAAGACGTCGAGGAGCGGGAACAGGTCGTTCTCGTCGGTCGCGCGCCCGTGCAGCAGGACCAGCGCGCCCTGCGGGTCCCCGGCGGCCGGGCGGACCCGGTGGTCGAACAGCTCGACGCTCACGACGCGAGGCGGTTTCTGGAATATCGTTGCACTTACAACTACAATACCCGTATGGGCAAGCGAATGGACGCAGCGGAGCTGGGCGCGTGGCGCGGGTTCCTGGCCACCCACGCGCGGCTTGTGCGTGAGCTCGACGAGGAGCTGCGCGCCGCCCACGGGCTGCCGCTGTCCTCCTACGACGTGCTGACCACGCTGGAGTCCGCGCCCGGCCGGCGGCTGCGCATGCGCGACCTGGCCGACGAGGTCGTCCTCAGCCGCAGCGGCCTGACCCGCCTGGTCGACCGCCTCGGTCGCGAGGGCCTGGTCACGCGCGAGGAGTGCGAGGAGGACGCCCGCGGCGCCTTCGCGGTGCTCACAGATGCCGGGGCGCGCGCCCTGGCCGACGCGCGGCCCACGCACCACGACGGCGTGCGCACCCGGTTCCTGGACGCGCTGGAGGGTGAGGACGCGACTCGCCTGCGCGAGCTGTGGGCCCGCATCGACACTTGAGCCCCGTCCTGCAGATCGAGCAGCGCGACGCCGGCTCGCGGGCGCGGGCCGGCGTCCTGCGCCTCGCGCACGGCGAGGTGCGCACGCCGGCCTTCGTCCCCCTGGCCACCAAGGGAGCGGTCAAGACGCTGCTTCCCGCCGAGGTGGAGGCGCTGGGCTTCGACATGGTCCTGGGCAACACGTTCCACCTGATGCTCGAGCCCGGCCCCGAGGTCGTCGCCGCCCACGGGGGCCTGCACGAGTTCATGGGCTGGGACCGGCCGATCGTCACCGACTCCGGCGGCTTCCAGGTCTTCTCGATGGGCCACGGGACGGTCGCCTCGGAGATCAAGGGCCGCGCCGCCCAGGGAGCGAAGGGCGACGGCGCGATCCTGTCCATCGCGGAGGAGGGCGTGCGCTTCCGCTCCTACGTGGACGGCGACGAGCGCTTCCTCTCGCCCGAGGGCTCGATGGAGGTGCAGGCGGCGCTGAACTCCGACATCGCGCTGGCCTTCGACGAGTGCACGCCCTTCAACGTCACGCGCGAGTACACCGCCGCGTCGACTGAGCGCACCCATCGCTGGCTGCGCCGCTGCCTGGACTGGCACGCCGAGCACGGGCCGACGGGCCAGGTCGTCTACGGGATCGTCCAGGGCGGCGTCCACGAGGACCTGCGCCGCGCCTCCGCGCAGGAGGTCGCGTCCAGCGGGTGCGACGGCATCGCGCTCGGCGGCTCGCTGGGCGAGGACAAGGCCCAGATGTACGAGGTGGTGGGGTGGGCCACCGAGGAGCTGCCCGAGGACCGGCCGCGCCATCTGCTGGGGATCGGCGACGTCGACGACCTGATCCGCGGCGTGGAGCTGGGCATCGACACCTTCGACTGCGCGATGCCCACGCGCATCGCCCGCCACGGGATGGCAATCGTGCCGGACCCGGCCGGCCGCTGGCGCATGAACCTCCTCAACGGGCGCTTTCGGGAAGATCGTGCCACGCTGCTGGACGGCTGCCCGTGCCCGGCCTGCGCGGGCGGGCGCTCGCGCGCCTACCTGCGTCACCTGGTCAAGCAGCGCGAGCCCGCCGGCCTGCGCCTGCTGACGCTGCACAACCTGACCTTCGTCGCCGCGGTGATGACGACCTTGCGCGACGCGATCCTGGCCGGAGACCTCGCGGAGACCGCCGCCTCGCTCCACGCCGGCGCCCTCCCCTTCCCGGACCGTCCTGCCTAGAGGTCGGTATCCGACCTCTGGATAGGACAGTGCGCGCTATGACGCCGGGTCGGCGGGGTGCTCGGGCGCGCCCTCGACCTCGGCCAGCGCCTCCTCCAGCCCGCCGGCGCGCCGGGTCCCGGCGTCGGCCACGTGCTGGAAGGTCCCGGACGCCATCAGCGCGGGGAGGATCCACTTGGGCGCGTAGACGCGGCGCGCGCGGCGCTCGATCCCGTCCGCGATGGCCTTCCCCGCCACCGCCACCGGCAGCGGGCGCAGCATGAACGCGGGCGAGCGCTCGGTCAGCCGGTCGGCGCCGCGCTGCGCGAAGGCCTCGCGGACCATGTCGGTGTCGATGAAGCCGAAGTAGCCCGTGCCCACCGCGACGCCCTTGCCCTCGACCTCGAGGCGCAACGAGTTCATGAACGCCTCGACCCCGGCCTTGGCGGCCGCGTAGGGAGCCATCATCGGGGAGTGCAGGGCGGCGGCCAGCGAGGCGATGCCCAGCGCGTAGCCGCGGCGCTGCACCAGGTGAGGCAGGGCGGCGCGGACGGTCCGCCACACGCCGAGCAGGTTGATGTCGATGACGCGCTCGAAGTCGCCCGGCTCCACGGTGGCGACGGTCGCCGAGGGCGGGCGGATGCCGGCGTTGGCGATCACGGCGTCGATCCCGCCGAAGCGCTCGGCCGCCGCGGCGACGGCGCCGTTCAGCGCGTCCGCGTCGCGGACGTCGACCTCCCACCAGGCCGCGCCGTCCCCCAGCTCCCCGGCCAGCGCCTCCAGCCGCTCGGGCTCCAGGCCCGCCAGGGCGAGGTTCGCGCCGCGGTGCGAGAGCTGTCGAGCGGACTCCGCCCCGATGCCGCGTGCGGCGCCCGTGATGAAGACCGTCCGGCCCGCGAGGTCCCAGCGCGCGCTCACCGCGTGTTCTCCTCGATGAAGCGCTTGACGTCGTCCAGCGCCCGCTGGGCGTTCTGCTCGGTGATCCGGCGGAGGTTCGGCTTGGCGTTCATCTGGTCCGCGATGAAGACGCCGGCGAGGGCGCCGACACCGAGCAGCAGGGCGAGGACCAGCAGGGTCCGTCCCAGCCGCCGCCCGCGGCGGCGCTTGGGCTGGGTCGCCTCGCGCGCGCGCTGCGTGGCGGGCGCACGCGCGGAGCGCACCGGCTGGGCCGGCGTCGCCGGGTCGTGCGGGGGGAGCATCCGCGTGGCCTCGGTGCTGTCCTGCACCGGCAGCATCTGCGTGGCCTCGGTGGCGCGGTCGGGCACGTCGGGCGGCGGGGGCTCGATCCCGCGCGACCCCGCCCGCAGGGCCTCGCCGTAGGCCACCGCGCTGTCGTAGCGTGCAGCCGGGTCCAGGGCCAGGCCCCGGGCCACGGCCCGTGCCAGCGCGGGCGGGACCTCGGGGTTGGCGACGTCCAGCGGCGTCGGGGCCTCGCGCTGCTGCTTCAGTGTGAGCTCCGACAGCGAGGCCGCCTCGTAGGGGAGGCGCCCGGACAGCAGCTGGTAGGTGACGACCGCCAGCGCGTAGATGTCGGCTGGCGGGCCGGCCTCCTCGCCGCGCGCCTGCTCGGGCGCCAGGTAGGCGGCGGTCCCCAGCACCGAGCCCACCTGCGTGATGCTCGACTGCTCGGTCGCCCGCGCGATCCCGAAATCGGCCAGCTTGACCACCCCGTCCTGCGCCTTGAGCAGGTTCCCGGGCTTGACGTCGCGGTGCACCACGCCGTTGCGGTGCGCGTGGTCCAGGCCGCGCGAGGCCTGGCCGACCACGTCGAGCGTCTCGTCGACGGGCAGCGTGCGCCGGTCGCGCAGCAGCTGCGCGCACGACTGGCCGTCGACCAGCTCCATCACGATGAAGTGCTGGCCCGTGGGCTCGTCCAGCCCGAAGTCGAAGACCTGCACGATGTTGGGGTGGACCAGGCGGGCCGCGGCCAGCGCCTCGCGGCGGAAGCGCGAGACGAAGGTCTCGTCCTCGGCCAGGTGTTCGGCGAGGAGCTTGATCGCCACGTCGCGCTCCAGGCGGTCGTCGTGCGCGCGGTGCACGGTCGACATCCCGCCGATCCCCAGCCGGCCCTGGATCCGGTAACGCCCGGAGATGACCTGCTTAGCCACTGGCGCCTCCGCTGTTCGCGGGGGGCGTCCCGCCGCTGCCACCGGGGTTGGAGGGCGGGGGGGTGGGATTGGAGGTCGACGTGCTCGGAGGCGGCGTGGAGGTCGTCTCCTGGGTGGTTGTGGTCTGCGTGGCCGTCGTCTGCGTCGTCGCGGTGGTGGCCGTGGTCGCGGTGGTGGCGGTCGTGGCCGTGGTGGCGGTGCTCGTGGTCTTCCCGCACTGGGCGGTGACCTCGGCGAGCACGGTGTCCAGGTTCTCCGCCAGCGTGGTCTGCAGGTTGCGGTCCACCTCGGGGGGCAGCCGGCCGGCCCGGCTGCGGGCGTCGGCCACCTTGGCCTCGGCCCTGCGGCACTCCTCTTGGGCGTACAGGGACGAGGCCTGGTCGAGGTCCGAGCGCATCGCGGCCGCATCGCTCTTGGGGATCAGGGAGTTGCGATCCCCGCAGGAGACCAGGAAAGCGCTCGACACGCCGAGGCCCGCGGCGAGGAGTACGACCACCACAGTGCGCATCGGCTTCCGCATGCTACTGGCCGTACTCCAGGCGCTCGGCGAGCGACTCCGGCAGGCGGGCGGCGCGGATCGCCGCGGCCGCCCCCGCGACGTCGTAGGGAGTCCGGCGCCAGACCGCCGAGGGCGCCTTGTCGTCGAGCACCATCCAGGCCGCCCGGGGGTCCCCGTCGCGCGGCTGGCCCACGCTGCCGGGGTTCAGCAGCCACTCGTCCTCGGCCAGGTCCGCCTCGCTCCCCTCGCGCCGGGTCTCGCCGGTGGCCGGCTCGCCCTCGGCGCGGCGGAAGGACAGCGACACGTGGGAGTGCCCGATCAGGCACATCCGGTGGCGCTGGGTGTCCAGGCACATGTCGGCGAGCAGGGTGGAGAGGACGTACTCCCACACGGGGTCGCGCGGGCTCGCGTGGTAGAGGCCGATGTCGTCGCGGACGAGCATCTCCGGGGACAGCGAGCGCAGGAATTCGAGGTTCTCGGGCGCGATCACCTCCTGCGTCCACTCGGCGGCCACGCGCGCGCCCGTGGAGAACTCGTCCAGGGGGATGTCGCCCCGCACGGCCAGGTCGTGGTTGCCCACCAGGCAGACGTCGCACTGCCGGGCGGCCAGCTCGCAGCAGGCGTCGGGGTCCGCGCCGTAGCCCACGACGTCGCCCAGGCACCAGACCTGGTCCACGCCCTCGGCGTCCACGGCGTCCAGCACCGCCTCGAAGGCGTGGCGGTTGCCGTGGATGTCGGACAGGACGGCGATGCGCATGGGACCCGGGCGCGGACGCTACTTCAGGCGGCCCCGCGGCTGTACGGTGCGGGCGTGAGCCGCGCACGCCTGGGGTTGCCGATCGCGCTGGTCGCCGTCGTGGTGGTCGCGGAGGGCGCGGTGCTCCTGCTGCGGCCTCGCGCCGGCGTGATCGAGCCGGCGCCGGTCAGCGTGGGCCGGTACTTCACCCCGGCACAGGTCCAGAAGGCCCGCGACTACGGGCGTCCGCAGCTCGCGCTGTACGGGGCGAGCGTGCTGGTGGAGGGAGCCCTGCTGATCTTCCTGATCCGCCGTCCCCCGCGCGCGCTGCGGCGCCGCCGGCGGCGGCCGGTCCTGGCCGGAGCCGCCGCGGGCGCCGCTCTGTCGGCCGGCCTGACGTTGGCCACCCTGCCGATCGGCGCGGTCATGCGCCAGCGCTCGCTGGACGTGGGCCTGGCCACGCAGGCCTGGGGGGACTGGGCGGTGGACGTGGGGAAGTCGCTGGCGATCGGCGGGGCGCTGGCCGGCGCCGGGGCGGCCCTGCTGCTGGGGCTCCAGCGCCGGGTCCCGCGCCACTGGTGGGCGCCCGCGAGCGCGGGTGTGGTCGCGGTCGGAGCCGCCTTCCTGTACGCCGGCCCGGTCGTCCTGGACCCGATCTTCAACCGCTTCACCGCGCTGCCGCCGGGCCAGACGCGCAGCGACGTGCTGGAGCTGGCGCGCCAGGCGGGGGTGAAGGTGGGTCAGGTCTACGAGTCCGACGCCTCGCGGCGCACCACGGCGGCCAACGCCTACGTCACCGGCCTGGGCTCGACCAAGCGCGTGGTGATCTACGACACCCTGCTGAAGAACTTCACCCGCGATGAGACGCGCCTGGTGGTCGCGCACGAGCTGGGGCACGTCCACTACGACGACGTCCCGCGCGGCCTGCTGTTCCTGGCCCTGGTCGCGCCCTTCGGGATGTTCGCGGTGCAGCGGCTGAGCGGGCGGTTCGCGCCCGGGGCGCAGGGCACGGCGGCGGTGCTGCCTGCGGTGGTGCTCTCCCTGGCGCTCGTCTCGGGCGCGGTGACGACGATCTCCAACCAGCTCTCGCGCCGGGTGGAGGCGCGGGCCGACACGTTCTCCCTGCAACTCACGCACGCCCCGGAGCCGTTCATCTCCTTCGAGCGGCGGATCGCCCTGCGCAACCTGTCGGACCCGGACCCGCCGAAGTGGATCGTCTGGCTGCTGTCCACGCACCCGCCGACGATCGAGCGGATCGGGACGGCGGTGGCCTTCGAGCGCGGCGCGCGCTAGGCGGGCTGGGGCCCGGCGGGATCCTCGAACTCCGGGAGGTTCTTGATGCCCTCCCGGGTGCGCCACTTGGAGTAGTTGTCCTCCATCGCGTCGATCAGCTCGCGCATGAAGCGCGGGGAGAGGTTGACGCGGGAGACGACGACGCCGGGGATCTCGTCCTCCTCGACCTCGTGGTCGACGCGGGCGAAGGTGATCGTGAACTCGTAGTCCGAGTGCGAGACGTTGGCGAAGTTCGCGTACGCGCCGGCCATCATCTCCGGCGCGAAGTGGATGTTGATGTGACGCTCCTGAGCGTCGTCTTCGTCGTTCATCGGTCTAGTATCGCACCGGTGCGGATCCTCGTCCTGGCAGTCGGCCGGCTGCGGCCGCCCTTCGCCGACGACGTCCAGCACTACCAGAAGCTCCTGGCCGGTCACGCCAAGGTGGAGATCGTGGAGGTGCGCGAGGACGACCGGGTGGCGCGGCGGCTGCCGGAGCGCGCCTTCGTGTCCCTGCTGGACGCCCGGGGCGACACGATGGGCTCCGAGGCCTTCGCGCGCTGGATGGAGGACCGCCGCCAGGCCGGGCGCGACCTGTGCTTCGTGGTGGGCGGCCCCAAGGGGCTCGATCTCCAGGACGTAGACCACCGCCTCTCCCTGGGCCCGATGACCCTGCCCCACCAGCTCGCGCGCGTAGTGCTTCTGGAGCAGGTCTACCGCGCCCACAAGATCCTCGCGGGCGAGCCCTATCACTATTAGGACATGGCCCCAACACCGATAGACGATCTCCGGGGCGCGGTGGAGCGCGCGGCCGCCGCCGTGCGCGAGGGTGCCGGGCCGGTGGGCGCGAGCCCCACCCTGGAGCGCCCCAAGAAGGCGCAGTTCGGCGACTACTCGACCAACGCGGCGATGCTGCTGGCGCCCAAGCTCGGCGCGCCGCCGCGCGAGGTGGCCGAGCGCCTGGGGGAGGCGCTGCGGAATGAGATGGGCGAGCGGCTCGCGCGCGTGGAGGTGGCCGGGCCGGGGTTCCTGAACGTCTTCCTGGCCGACGGCTGGTACCGCGAGGCGCTGGGCCACGTGCTGGAGGCGCAGGACTTCGGCGGCGGCGGCGCCGGCGCGGACGCCGAGCGCGTGCTGGTCGAGTTCGTCTCCGCCAACCCCACCGGCCCGCTGCACGTGGGCCACGCGCGCAACGCGGCCTACGGCGACGCCCTGGCCCGGGTGCTGTCCTTCCACGGCCACTCCGTGGAGCGCGAGTTCTACGTCAACGACGCGGGCAGCCAGGTGCTGAAGCTGGCCGAGTCGATCCAGGCCCGGGCGCGGGGGGAGGAGCCGCCCGAGGACGGCTACGCGGGGGACTACGTGGCGGAGCTCGCGGAGCAGATCCCCGACGCGGCGACCCTGCCCCTGCCCGAGCTCGGCGGCGCGGCCGTGGCGCTCATGCTCGAGCGGATCCGGGAATCGCTGCACCGGTTCCGCGTGGACTTCGACACCTGGTTCTCGGAGGCCTCGCTGCACGAGGGCGACCCCACGCCGGTCGACCACGCCTTCGAGGCGCTGGACGAGCTGGGACAGACGTACCGGTCCGAGGGCGCGCTGTGGCTGCGGACCACCGCCCACGGCGACGACAAGGACCGGGTACTGGAGCGCTCGTCGGGCGAGCACACGTACTTCGGGTCGGACATCGCCTACCACCTGCACAAGCGCGAGCGGGGCTTCGACCGCCTGCTGAACGTGTGGGGCGCCGACCACCACGGCTACGTCCAGCGGATGAAGGCGATGTACGAGGCGCTCGGAGGCGATCCGGAGAAGCTCGAACTGCTGATCATGCAGTTCGTCCACCTGGTCGCCAGCGGGAGCCGGGCCGCGATGTCCAAGCGCGCCGGCGAGTTCGTCACGCTCGACTACCTGATCGGCGAGGTGGGGGTGGACGCGGCGCGGTGGTTCCTGCTCCAGCGCTCGCACGACACGACGATCGACCTCGACCTGGACCTCGCGCGCCAGGAGAGCGCCGAGAACCCCGTCTACTACGTGCAATACGCCCACGCGCGAGTAGCGTCGATCCTGGGGCGGGCGGGGGATGGGACGGCCGCGGGCGTCCCGGCGGCCTCCGGGGCCGACCTGGAACCGGCCGAGCGCGCGCTGATCTTGCACCTGCTGGCCTTCCCGGAGGAGGTCGCCGAGGCCGCCATCCGCCGCGCGCCCCACCGGATCGCGACCTACGCCCTGGAGCTGGCGCAGCAGTTCACGGCGTTCTACCGCGACTGCAAGGTGCTGGGGGCCGAGGGCGATGGCGTGGAGCAGTTCCGCCTGGCGCTGTGCGTGGCGTCCCAGCGAACCATCGCGACGTCCCTGGACCTGCTGGGCGTGGACGCTCCGGCCGAGATGTAGCCGCGCGGCCGCGGGTCAGTCGTAGCGCCGCAGGTCGTCGTCCAGGCGCCGGCGGTCGGCGGTGGACATCGAGGAGGCGGCGGGGACCGGCTCGGGGGCCCCGGGCTTGCGCCAGCGGGCGACGATGAAGAGCAGCAGGGCCAGCGCGACCAGGCCCACGGTGAGCGGGACGGCGTAGGCGGCGACGTTGAAGCCGTCGCTGCGCGGGAGGCCGAGCACGCCGTCGCCGTACTGGGCGACGAGGGCGTCCTTGATCTGCTCCTTGGAGCGGCCCTGGGCGATCTGGCGGCGGATGAACGCCCGCTGGCGCATGGCGAAGGGGGCGTCTTGGGGCGCCAGGTTCAGGGGCGTGCCGCAGACCGTGCACATCACCTCGTCCTCGACGTCGGTGAAGGAGACGGCGGCCTGCGCCGGCGCGGCGAGCACCAGGGCCACGAGGATGGGCAGGAGCGCGAAGCGCATGGTCCCCTACGGTACCGCTGGTGTCGCGCCACACCACCGGTTCGCTGCTGATCGCCGCGTGCGCGCTGACCTGGGGGTTCATCGGGATCGTAGTGCGCGAGGTGCACATGCCGGCGCTCACGATCGTGTTCTTCCGGGTGGCGCTGTCGGCGGGGTCGATAGCGCTGCTGCTGGTGGTCGCGGGGCGCCGCGACCTGCTGCGCCCGCCGCCCCGGGCGGTCTTCGCGTTGGGAGTGCTGCTGGCGATCCACTGGGGCCTGTACTTCGCCGCGATCAAGGAGACCAGCGTGGCCAGCGCGGTGCTGATCACGTACGCGGCGCCGATCTTCATGGCCCTCCTGGCACCCGCGTTGATTCGGGAGCACGTCCCGGCGGTGTCGGTCGTCGCACTCGCGGTCTCGGTGGCCGGGATCCTCGCGATCTCGCTGTCGGGCGGGAGCGGGGGAGAGCAGGTGCGGACGCTCGGCGTCGTGCTGGC
>JAWVFR010000100.1:0-11651 GCA_033855845.1 Solirubrobacteraceae bacterium | reverse complement strand
GCCGACGCCGGCGACTACGACGCGCTGGTGCTGCCCGGCGGGGTCTGGAACCCGGACAGCCTGCGCCAGGATCGCGACGCGGTCGGCTTCGTCCGCGGGTTCTTCGAGGAGGGCAAGCCCGTCGCGGCGATCTGCCACGGCCCGTGGCTGCTGGTGGAGGCCGACGTGGTCCGGGGCCGCACCGTGACCTCGTTCCCCAGCATCCAGACCGACATCCGCAACGCCGGCGGGGACTGGGTCGACGAGGAGGTCCACGTCGACGGCGGCCTGGTCACCAGCCGCAATCCGGACGATCTGCCCGCCTTCTGCTCCAAGCTCGTGGAGGAGATCGCCGAAGGGCGCCACGAGCGCCAGACGGAGTCGATCACCGCCTGAGCGCTACTTCTTGGCCTTGGCGCGCGCCGGCTTCTTGGCCGGTGCGCGCTTGCGCGGCGCGGCCGGCTTCTTCTTGGGGGCGCCGTTGCCCTCGGAGTCGCCGCGGTCCTTGACCGCCTTGATGGACGCCTCCAGCGCGGCCATCAGGTCGGGCACCTTCTCCGGCTCCTGCGCCGCCGGCTGCACGGCGATCTCCTCGCCCTGCGCCTTGCGCTCGATCAGCTCCAGCACGCGCTCGCGGTACTCGTCGCGGTACTGGGACGGGTCGAAGTCGCCCGAGAGCGAGGCGATCAGCTGCCGGGCCATCTCCAGCTCGCGCTTGGTGGCCTTCGCGTCCTCGACGGGCAGCTCGTCCAGCGACAGCGGGTCCACGACCTCGTCCGGGAAGAGCATCGTCTCCATGGCCAGGGCCGGCCCGCTGGGGCGGATCGCGACCAGGCTCTCCTTGGAGCGGATGACCACGCGTCCGATCGCGACCTTGCCCGACTCCTCCATCGCCTGGCGCAGCAGCTCGTAGGCCTTGGCGCCGCCCGTGCCCGGGGCGAGGTAGTAGGGGTGGTCGAAGTAGATGGGGTCGATCTCGTCCAGCTGCACGAAGTCGCTGATGTCGATCGAGCGGGTCTTGACCGGGTCCAGCGACTCGAGCTCCTCCGGGGTGATCACCACGTAGTGCTCGGGGGACAGCTCGTAGCCCTTGACGATGCTCTCGTACTGGACCTCCTCGCCCGTCGAGGGGTCGACCCGCTTCTGCTGGATGCGCACGCCGGTCTCGTCGTGCAGCTGGTGGAAGCGCACGGCCTTGCGTGAGACGGCGCTGTAGAGCTTGACCGGCACGTTGACCAGGCCAAACGAGATCGCGCCACTCCAGATCGCACGGGGCATGCCCTAAGTGTTACCCAACCGGCGCGATTTCAGGAGCCGCGGGCGAATCGTTGCGCGACGGCCTCCAGGTCGGCGGGCGTGTTCACGTTCGCGAACGCGCGCTCGTCGTCGATCTCCAGCACGTGCGGATGCAGCCCCGCCACGGTCGCCGTCAGCGCCTCGCCGGGCGGCGCGGCGCGCAGCAGCTCCAGCGCGGCGGGCTCGTAGCGGGCCAGCAGCGGCTGCAGGCGCCCGCCCGCGCGCGGCACCACGGCGGGCGCGCCCTGAGCGTCGCACTCGGCCAGCCGGCGCACGAGCGGCGGGGGGACCAGCGGCAGGTCGCCGGCGCAGGCCAGGATCGCGCGGCCGTCCGCCCGCGCCAGCGCATGCACCAGGCCCGCGCGCGGGTGGGCCGGCTCGTCGGGCTCCACCCACACCTCGACGTCCAGCGCGGGCAGCGGCGTGCCGGCCTTGGCCACCACGACCACCTCGTCCAGCGCGGCGCGCAGGGCCTCCAGCGGCCAGGCCAGCAGGGGCCGGCCGGCGAGCTCGACCGTGGCCTTCGCCCCGCCCAGACGGGTCGCGCGGCCGCCGGCCAGGAGTACCCCCAGCGGCTGCGGTTTGGCGGCCATCGGGCGAGGGTAGCCGCCCAGCATGGCCACCACACGCAGCGCCGCCCAGGGAATCCTCGCCGACGACAACACCGAGAAGCGCGAGGAGATCGTCGAGCTCCTGCAGCGCGCCTACTGGATGGAGATCGAGACGGTGATGAGCTACATCGCCAACTCGATCAACCCGGACGGCGTCCGGGCCCAGGAGATCGTCGAGTCCCTCCAGAAGGACATCCAGGAGGAGCTGGGCCACGCCCAGCAGTTCGCCGCGCGGATCAAGGAGCTCTACGGCGTGGTGCCGGGCTCCCTGGAGTTCTCGGCCGAGCAGAGCTACCTCCAGCCGCCCGCTCACCAGACCGACATCGTCCACGTCATCAAGGGCGTGATCGAGGCCGAGACCGGCGCGATCGAGCACTACAACCGCATCATCGAGGCCACCGACGGTGTCGACTTCGTCACCCAGGACATGGTGATCGCCATCCTGCGCGACGAGGAGGGCCACCGCCGCCTGTTCGAGGGCTACCTGCGCGAGTACGAGGCGGAGGGTCTGGCCTAGGGGTCCAGGCGGTCCTGCTCGGTGGCCTCGGCCACCGTGCGCAGCCGCGTGAGCGCGCGGCGGATCAGGCGGGAGACCTGCATCTGGGAGACGCCGATGCGCTCGGCGATCTGGGACTGGGTCATGTCCTGCGCGAAGCGCAGGTGCAGGACGAGCTGGTCGCGCTTGGGCAGGGCTTTCAGCGTGGGCGCGATGGTCGCGCCGTACTCCACGATCTCGAAGCGCTCGTCCTCCTCTCCCAGAGAGTCGGCGAACGTGTTGCCCTCGGCGTCGCCGCCGGCCCGGTGGGCGTCCAGCGACACGGCCTCGTAGGCCAGTCCGGCCTCCATCGCCTCCAGGACGTCCTCCACCGAGGCGCCGATCTGCTCCGCCACCTCGTCCACGGCCGGCGAGCGCCCGAGGTTCACGGACAGCTCCTTGACCGCCCGGTCGACCTGCATCGCGCGCTCCTGCACGCCGCGCGGGACGTGGACGGCCCAGCCGGCGTCGCGGAAGTAGCGCTTGAGCTCGCCCAGGATCGTGGGCACGGCGTAGGAGGAGAAGGCCACGCCGCGGTCGATGTCGAAGCGGTCCACCGCCTTGACCAGTCCCATGCTCGCGACCTGGACGAGGTCGTCCAGCGGCTCGTTGACGCGCTGGTAGCGGCGTGCCAGCTGGCGCGCCAGCGGCAGGAAGCGCTCCACGAGCTCGTCGCGGGCCGCCGGATCTCCGTGTTCGCGGAAGCGGCGGAACAGCGCCTCGGTCTCGCGCGCGCGGGTCGAATCCGCCGACGGGGCGGGAGTCTGCGGCTCGTTCTCCTTGCGCGGTGTCGTGACGGCGGAATCCTTCCAAGAGGAGCTCGGCCGGGCCTCCGGGGTCGGCCAGGTTAGCGGAGCGGTGTGCGCTCGATGCCCGTGCGCAGATCGTCCAGCGAGGCGAACACCGGCTCCGCCCCGGCCTCGCGCAGCTCCGCCTCGGCGAAGCCCCCGGTGAGCAGCCCGATCGTGGGCACACCGGCGCGCTTGGCGGCCTCGGCGTCCCAGATCGAGTCGCCCACCATCACGGCCTCCGTCGCCGTGGCCTTGTCCAGGGCCACCTGGATCAGGTCGGGCGCGGGCTTGGTCTGCTCGACGTCGGCCGAGGAGGTCCAGTCGTCCACCAGCTCACGCACCTCCAGGAGGTCGAGGTAGTGGTCGAGCTCCTCCTGCTTGGCCGAGCTGGACAGGACGACCTCGTGCCCGCGCTCCTTCAGCGCCTCGATCAGGGCGCGGGCGCCCGGCAGCGCGGACACCTCGCCGATCAGCTCGGAGTACAGCTCCTTCTCGGCCTCGCGCAGGGCGTCGCCATGGCGCTCCTCCACCTCGTCCCCGCACAGGTCGGCCACCAGCTGATCGCCGCCCATGCCGATCCGGCGGTGTACCCGCCAGACCTCCATCTCCAGGTCCTGCGAGCGGAAGGCCCGGTACCAGGCCAGAGCGTGGTGGTAGACGGTGTCCACGAGAGTTCCGTCGACGTCGAGGATGGCGGCTGGGCGGGTCATCTCGAAAAACTCAGGGTTTGGCCTATCCCGTCTGGGGGCAAATCAATCTTGCGTCAGGCACACATAACGCCGAACCCGTCCTCGGCCTGCCTGGCGCACTTCCCGTTCCAGTGCTGGGGCGCCCCCTTGGGGGCGTCTCAGTGCTTTAAGGACCTATGCCGATGGAGGCCGCACGCCTGGATGCGGCCGATGACCGTCGCGGATGCGGCACCGTCGAAACCCCGTCGTAGCGCTGCTACTGCCGGGCTTTCGCCGTCACCGCCCCGCTCGGTCCTCGACCGCCCCAGGCGCACGTCCCCCACCGGCATAGGCCCTAAGGACCGGGTACAACACCGGAGGTGCCTCGGGCCACGGGCTTCTCCGCCGCCGACGCGCAGGACGACTTCCTGCGCGCGCGCCGCCGCGCCGCCCTGAGCCGCCTGGCCGCGCGCCTGCGCCGCGAGCCCGACGACATCGCGATGATCCTCCCGCTCGACGAGGTGCTGGAGGCGCTCGGGCGGACCGGGGAGCGCCGCCTGGGGCTGCAGTCCATCGCCGTGGACTCGATCGTGGGATCGGTCGACCGCACGCGCGAGTTCGACCGCCGCTTCCGGCCCCGGTCCGGCCGGGTCCGCGGCCGCTGGGAGCGCATCGCCCAGGCCCAGCGCCGGGGTGAGCCGATGCCGCCCATCTCGGTCTACCGCGTCGGGGAGATGCACTTCGTCGAAGACGGGCACCACCGCGTCTCCGTGGCGCGCGCCCTGGGGCACACCCACCTCGACGCCTACGTGACCGAGGTGAGGACGAAGGTGCCCGCGGGTGAGCTGCGCCGCAGCGACCTGCCGCTCAAGAGCCACGAGCGCGTCTTCGCCGAGCGGGTGCCGCTGGCGCCGGAGGACCGCGACCGGATCCGCCTGCCGGACCCGTGGGGCTACGACACGCTGGCCGAGGGCGTGGAGGCCTGGGGCTTTCGGGTCATCCAGGCCACGCGCCACCCGATGTCGCGCGAGGAGGTCGCCCAGGCCTGGTTCCGCGACGACTACCTGCCGGTGGTGGACGCGCTGCGCGAGGCCGAGCTGATCGGCCGCGAGACCGAGGCCGAGGCCTACATGCGGGCGATGGCCGTGCGCTGGCGCCTGCTGCGCACGCACGACTGGAACGAGGAGGTCCTCGACCTCCTGCGCCGCGAGCTGCGCTAGGACTCCGCGCGCTTGCGCAGGCTGGCTCCGCTCTCGCCATCGAACAGGTGCAGCTTGGCCGCGTCGAACCACAGCTCGGACTCCTGGCCCTCCTGCGCCTTGCTGGCCGCGTCCAGGCGCGCCACCACCTGGCCGGTCCCGGCCCCGGGCACCTCGGCGGTGCCGGCGTCCTGGGCCAGCTCCTCGAGCTCCTGGGACGACGCGCCCTCGCCCTCGACGTCGAAGTAGGCGTACATCTCCGAGCCCATCGACTCCAGCACCTCGATCTTGGCCTTGAACGTGAGGCCGCGGTCGCGCTGGTCGCCGACCAGGGCGGCGTCCTCGAAGTCCTCGGGGCGCAGCCCGGCGATCACGTTGCGGGCCTCCTTGGCGCCCTGCAGCTCCGAGCCGATCCGCACGTCGCCGATCGGCAGCTTGATCGTGTCGCCCTCCACCGTCGCCGGGAGGAAGTTCATGGCCGGCGAGCCGATGAACCCGGCCACGAACAGGTTCTTCGGGCGGTTGTAGAGCTCGGACGGCGTGCCCACCTGCTGCAGCGACCCGGCGCGCATCACGGCCACGCGGTCGCCCAGCGTCATGGCCTCGGTCTGGTCGTGGGTGACGTAGACCGTGGTGGTCCCCAGCCTTCCTTGGATGCGCGAGACCTCGGTGCGCATCTGCACGCGCAGCTTGGCGTCCAGGTTGGACAGCGGCTCGTCCATCAGGAAGGCGCTGGGGTCGCGGACGATCGCCCGGCCCATCGCCACCCGCTGGCGCTGGCCGCCGGACAGGTTGGCCGGCTTGCGGTCCAGGTGCTGGTCGAGGTCGAGGATCCGCGCCGCCTCGGTGACCTTCTCGTCGATCTCCGACTTGGGGACCTTCGCCAGCTTCAGCGCGAAGCCCATGTTCTCGCGCACGGTCATGTGCGGGTACAGCGCGTAGTTCTGGAAGACCATCGCGATGTCGCGGTCCTTGGGCGCGCGGTCGTTGACCACGTCGCCGCCGATGCGCAGCTCGCCGTCGGAGATGTCCTCCAGCCCGGCGATCATGCGCAGCGCGGTGGACTTCCCGCAGCCGGACGGGCCGACCAGGATGATGAACTCGCCGTCGGCGATCTCCAGGTCCATTCCCTTGACGGCCTCGTAGCCGTCGGGATAGCGCTTCGTGACGTTGTCCAGGACGATGTCGGCCATCGGCGGAGTTCCTTTCTAGCCCTTCACGGCGCCCGCGGTCAGGCCCGCGACGATGCGGCGCTGGAAGATGAGGACCATGATGATGATGGGGATGGTGACCACGATCGACGCGGCCGCGATCGCTCCGATCGGCTGCTCGAACTGCGAGCCGCCGGTGAAGAACGCCAGCGCCGCCGGGACCGTCCGGGCGTTGTCGGTCGAGGTCAGCGTGTTGGCGAAGATGAAGTCGTTCCAGGCGAAGATGAAGACGAGGATGGCGGCGGTGAACACGCCCGGCGCGGCCAGCGGCACGATCACCTTGGTGAAGGCCTGGAACGGGGTGGCCCCGTCCATCTGGGCCGCCTGCTCCAGCTCCCAGGGTATTTCTCGGAAGAAGGCCGACAGCGTGTAGATGGCCAGCGGCAGGGTGAAGGTCATGTAGGGGATGATCAGCCCCAGCCAGGTGTCGTAGAGCCCGACGTCGCGCCAGATGTTGAACAGCGAGCCGACGATCGAGATGGGCGGGAACATCGCCACGGCCAGCGCGCCGGACAGGATCACGGCCTTGCCGGCGAAGTTCAGCCGGGCCAGCGCGTAGGCGGCCATCGCGGCCAGCAGGATCGAGATCAGCGTGGCCAGGCCGGCGATGCCGAGGGAGTTGACCAGCGCCTTGGTGAAGGTCTCGGTGTTGAAGATCGTGTCGTAGTTGTCCAGCGAGAAGTCCTTGGGGATGAAGCGCTTGTCGCTGAGTTGGGTGGCCGGCTTCAGCGACAGCGACGCGATCCACATCACGGGGATCAGCGCGTACAGGACCACCATCAGGATCCCGATGGACCAGGCGACGACCTGGCGCGGCGACCGGGTCACGTGGCGTCCCCTCGCTGCTGGGCCGTGCTGGCGCCCAGTCCCTTGACGAACAGCGTGGCGATCAGGATCACGCAGATGAACACGAGCACCGAGACCGCCGAGCCCAGGCCGAGGTTGACCCGGTTGATGAGCACGTTGTAGCCCAGGATCGACACCGTTTCGGTGCCGTTGGCGCCTCCGGTCTGGATGAAGACGGTGTCGAACACGCGGAAGGCGTCCAGCGTGCGGAAGAGCAGCGCCACCAGGATCGCCGGCTTCATCAGCGGCAGCGTGATCCGGAAGAAGCGCTGCACCGGCCCGGCGCCGTCCACCTTGGCCGCCTCGTGCAGCTCGTCGGGCACCAGGGCCAGCCCGGCCAGCAGCAGCAGGGCCATGAAGGGCGTGGTCTTCCACACCTCGGTGAGCACGATCACCGCCAGCGAGCCGTTGCGCTCGGTCAGCGGGGCGGCGTTGTCGGAGATCAGCGGCAGCCCCTGGACGAAGCCGCTGGCCGGGTCGAAGGCGTAGCGCCAGCCGAAGGCGGCGACCACGGTGACGATCCCGTACGGGATCAGGACGGCGGCCCGCACGGCCCCGCGGCCGAAGATCGCGCGGTGCATGACCAGGGCGATGATCATGCCCAGCACCAGCTCGATGCTCACCGACGCCACGGCGATGATCAACGTGTTCCAAACGTCCTCCCACCAGGTGCTGGAGGTCAGCACGTCGGCGTAGTTGGCCAGGCCGATGAACTTCTTCTCGGCCGGGAAGCGCAGGTCGTACTTCTGCAGCGACAGCCACACCGCGTACCCGATCGGGTAGCCCGTGACCACCAGCATCGTGAGCACGGCCGGCGCGCACAGCAGCCAGGCCAGACGGCGCTCCGAGCGCGCGCGGTCGCTCATCAGAAGATCTTCCCCTCGGCCGCCTTCTTCAGGCGCTCCTTGAGCTCGCCCACGATCTTCGACGGGTCGATGTCAGCCTCCGGGTGGAACGACTTCTGGATCGCCAGCGACACGTCGCTGTAGGCGGGGATGGCCGGGCGCGGGCCGCCCTCGGAGATCGACGTGCGCAGCAGATCGGCGAAGGGGAAGGCCTTGATGAGCTTGGGGTCCTTGTAGAGCGACTCGCTGGTGGGGGGCAGGCCGCCCTTCTCGCTGGCCACCAGCTGGTTGGCGGGCTGGGAGAGGCAGTTCGCGGCCTCGAAGGCCAGCTTGGGGTTCTTGCTGTAGGCCCCGATGCCCAGGTTGATGCCGCCGATGGGCGGGCGGCTGGGCTTGCCGGCGACCGAGCGCGGGTAGCGGGCCCAGCCGATCTTCTTCTGGAAGCCGCCCGGCGCGTCGGCCGCCGATGCGTAGATGAAGGTGTAGTTGAGCTGGTAATCCGACCGTCCGGACTCGAAGCCCAGGCGCGCCTCGTCCTCCTTGTTGGTCGCCATCCCCGGCGGCGCCGCCTTGGAGGTCGCGAGCTTGTGGATGATCCGCGCCGCGGTCTCGGTGGTGGGGCCGACCTTGACCTCGCCGCGCTCGTCGACGATCTGCCCGCCGGCGCCCAGGATCAGCGCGTTGACCCACACGGTCAGGCCCTCGTACTGGTTGCCCTGGACCTCGATCGCCTTGCCGGACTTGACTCCCTGGTCGATCAGCTGATCCCAGGTGAGGGTGTCCGGGGGCGCCTTGACGCGGTCCTTGCGGTACCACAGCAGCTGGGTGTTGGTGGTGAACGGGGCGCCCCAGAGCTTGTTCTTGTAGGTGACGGTCGTCAGCGGTCCCTGGAGGCGGCCCTGGCGCGCCACCTTCTCCTCGGCGCCGGTCCAGGGCTTGATCCAGCCCGCCTCGGCGAACTCGGCGGTCCAGATCACGTCCATCCCGATGATGTCGATGTTCGAGTCCTTGGCCGCCAGGCGCCGGACCACCAGCTCGCGCTGCTGGTTGGCGTCGGTGGGCAGGCGCACGTAGTTGATGCGGTAGCGGCCGGCGGCCTGCTGGTTGCACGTCTTGACCGCCGCCTCGAAGGCCCCGCCCGGCTCGTTGAAGACGTACCAGTTGATCTGGCGCGAGCCGCCGCTCTCGCCGCCCGAGCCACAGGCTCCGACGGTCAGCGCGCTCAACGCGACGAGCGCCACGGGCAGCACGACCCGCGGCCATCTCCTCCCTTCCCTCCTCATGCTGTTTGGCACTTACCCCGGTCGGGGCGCGCGTCAAACCGTCTTGCGAGCGACGAACCCCTCGCCGGGCTGGAGCTGCGTCGGCGCCGGCCCGCCGTGGCGCCCGGCAGTGGAGAGGACGAGCTCGCCCGCGGGCGGCGCGGGGCGCGGTGCGCCGGCGGTGTTGATCGCCACGACGTGGTCGTCGCCCCGCTCGTAGGCCAGCACCCCATCGGCCGTGTCGAGGAAGCGCAGGCCGGGGCCCAACTCGCGCCGCAGCTCGATCGCCCGCCGGTAGAGGGCGAGCAGCGCGGACGGGTCGCCCTCCTGCGCGGCGACGCTGCGCCGCTGCGGGTCGACCAGCGGCAGCCACGGCTCGCCGGTGGTGAAGCCGCCCAGCGGGGAGGTGTCCCACTGCATCGGCTGGCGCATGCCGTCGCGGCCGTAGCGGTCCAGCGGCGGGTCGGCGCCCGCGCCCTCGACCATCCCGATCTCGTCGCCCTGGTAGACGAAGGCCGGGCCGGGGAGGGTGAGCAGCAGCAGCGCCACGGCGGCGGCGCGTTCGGGGCCGAAGTGGGTGGCGGCGCGTCCGAAGTCGTGGTTGGAGAGCACCCAGGCCGGCCGCCGCACGCCCAGCGTGGCCTCGATGGCCGCGCGCAGCGCGTCCGCGTCCCAGGGCGCGTGCAGGAACTCGAAGGCGAAGGCCACGTCGAGGTGCTCGAGGTAGGGGCCCAGTTGCCCGGTGGGGAGGTAGACCTCTCCGGCCAGGAAGGCGTCGCCGCCCGCCTCGCGCAGGGCGGCGAGCGCCGTCCCGATGTCGGGGGCGTTGCGCGAGTGGTCATGGCGCAGGCGCCCGTGCTCCTCGTGCAGCGGCAGCGCGTAGGGCTCGGTGGCCGGCGGGTCGTCGCGCAACTGCGGGTCCTTCAGGAGCCGGTCGATCGCGTCGACGCGGAAGCCGTCCACGCCGCGGTCCAGCCAGAAGCGCATGGCGTCCTGCATCGCCCGCACGGTCTCCGGGTTGCGCCAGTCCAGGTCGGGCTGCTCGGGATAGAAGGAGTGCAGGTACCAGCGGCCCGTCTCGGGGTCGCGGTCCCACGCCGGCCCGCCGAAGGACGCGACCCAGTTGTTGGGGGGCCCGTCGACCGGCGACCACACGTAGCGGTCGGGATGGGCGCGGAACCACGGGTGCTCGATAGAGGTGTGGCAGGGCACGAGGTCCATCAGCAGCCTGAGGTCGCGCTCGTGCGCTCCGGCGATCAGCGCATCGAGGTCGGCGAGCGTCCCGTAGGCCGGATCGACGCCCGTGAAGTCGGCCACGTCGTAGCCGAAGTCCGCCATCGGCGAGGGGTAGACGGGGGACAGCCACAGCGCGTCCACGCCCAGGCTCGCGATGTGGTCGAGGCGCTGCAGGATCCCCTGCAGGTCTCCCACACCGTCGCCGTCGCTGTCCTGGAACGAGCGCGGGTAGACCTGGTAGACGACGGCGTTCTCCCACCACATCGCGGCCACGATAGGGCCCAGACCGGGTTTACGCCGACCGCCGAGCCGGGAAGAAGGGGTCCCACGAAAGCTGCAACCGACGCAAGGAGCGCAGCATGATTGGCATCCTCATCGCCGTCCTCGTGGCGGCTCTGGTGTACGCACTTCTCGCCGCCCTCACGGGCTCGGCCATCGTCGCCATCGTCGGCGCCGTGCTGGTCCTGCTCGCGGGGATCCCGAGCGGCGGGTTCGGCATGGGTGGACGCTGGGGAGGCCGCGCAGGCGTTCGCTGAGTCAGGTTGACGGCCGGCCGCCGGGGACCCCGGCGGCCGGGTCGTCCACCGCCGGCGCTGCCAGGTCGCGCAGCGTCATCGTCTCGTCCCAGGAGCACAGTGCGCGGCGCCCCGGGCAGTCGTGGCACAGGCCGCGATGCGGCTCGGGCGTGACCTCGAAGCGCTCGGCCCGGATGCCGTCGGCCAGGGTGGCCAGCTCCGCCTCCAGCCGCGGCATGTCCGCGGCCTTGAACGTCGCCGAGACCGGCGCCTCCGGGCGCTGGAGGAAGCTGTGCGCGACCTCGACCTCGGCCGCTCCGTCGCGGAGCGCGGCCAGGGCGTAGACCAGGCGCTGGGTGCGGTAGTCACGCGCCGCGCGCGCCCCGAGGTCCTCCTCGCCGTCGTCCAGGCGGTCGCTCTTGTAGTCCACCACGAGCGCGCGATCGCCCTCGTGCCCGATGGCGTCAACGATGCCGTTGACGATTACCTCGCCGGTGTCGAGGGACAGCGGGAACGCGAACGGGGCCTCGCGGCGCACGTGCTCGCACGCGGCCAGGCGGCGGCCGAGGGTGCTGCCGGCGAAGGCGCCGGCCAGGGCGGCGATCTCGGCGGCGTCCGGCGGTTCGACCCGCTCGCCCAGCTCCGCGGCCAGGGAGA
>JAWVFR010000099.1:0-17963 GCA_033855845.1 Solirubrobacteraceae bacterium | reverse complement strand
ATAGGCGGCAAAGTGCAACCGCTCGGGGCCTGAGATCATCCGGAGCCGGATGCGTGTCGAGATCGCCGGGCCGATGGGCCCTCGCTACGAGGAGGTGCTGACCGCCGACGCCCTCGACCTCGTGGCGCTGCTGCACGAGGAGCTAGACGGCCGCCGGCGTGAGCTGCTCGCCGCGCGCGCGGCGCTGCAGGCGGAGCTGGACCGCGGCGGGACGCTGGACTTCCCGCGCGACACCGCCGACGTGCGCGAGGGCGACTGGACCGTCCCGCCCGCGCCGCCGGTCCTGGCCGACCGGCGGGTGGAGATCACCGGCCCCACCGACCGCAAGATGGTCATCAACGCGCTCAACTCCGGCGCCGCCGGGTTCATGGCCGACTTCGAGGACGCCAACTCGCCGACCTGGGACAACATGGTCAGCGGCCAGGTCAACCTCATGGACGCCGTCCGCGGGACCATCGAGCACACCAACCCCGACGGCGCCGGCTACACCCTCGAGGAGCGGACCGCCACGCTGCACGTGCGCCCGCGCGGGTGGCACCTGCCCGAGCGCCATCTGCTCATGGACGGCGAGCCGGTCGCGGGAGCGCTCTTCGACTTCGCCCTGTTCCTGTTCCACAACGCGCACGAGCTGCTGGACCGCGGGGCCGGGCCGTTCTTCTACCTGCCCAAGCTGGAGTCCCGCCACGAGGCGGCCCTGTGGAACGACGCCTTCGAGGTCGCGCAGGAGGCGCTGGGACTCCAGGGCGGGACGATCCGCGCCACGGTGCTGGTGGAGACCATGCCGGCGGCGTTCGAGATGGACGAGATCCTGTGGGCGCTGGGGCCGCATGCCACCGCGCTGAACGCCGGGCGCTGGGACTACATCTTCTCCGCCATCAAGCGGTTTCGCTCCCGGCCCGAGTTCGTGCTCCCCGACCGCGCCCGGGTGACCATGACCGTCCCCTTCATGCGGGCCTACACCGAGCGGCTGGTGGCCACCGCCCACCGCCGCGGCGCGCACGCCATGGGCGGGATGGCCGCCGTGATCCCCTCGCGCTCGGACGAGGCCGCGAACCAGCGGGCCTTCGCCGCGGTCCGCGACGACAAGCGCCGCGAGGCGGCCGGCGGGTTCGACGGGACGTGGGTCGCGCATCCCGACTCGGTCGGAGTGGCGCGCGAGGCGTTCGACGCGGTGCTGGGCGAGCGCCCCAACCAGCTCGAGCGCCGCCGCGACGACGTGCGGGTGACGGCGGCCGACCTGCTGGCCGTCCCCGACACCCCGGGCGAGATCACCGAGGCGGGGCTGCGCGGGAACGTCGGCGTGGGCATCCGTTACGTCGCCGCGTGGCTGCGGGGCAGCGGCGCCGTGGCCATCGACGGCCTGATGGAGGACGCCGCCACCGCCGAGATCGCGCGCGGCCAGGTGTGGCAGTGGGTGCGCCACTCCGCCGCGCTGGCGGACGGCCGGCCGGTCACCGCGGAGCTGGTCCGCGAGCTCGCAGCGGCGGTGGACGACCCGGGCCCGGGGCGCCGGCTGTTCGAGGAGGTGGCCCTCGGGGAGGAGTTCGTGGAGTTCCTGACGCTCCCCGGCTACGAGCGGCTGGAGGACTAGGCTTTCGCCGCAACCGGGAGCGATGGACAGGGCGATTTGCACGGCCAGGGTCCCGAAACTTGAATTGAAGCCCGCCGGGTGCGACCCTCGGAGCCACGGGAACGGAAACCCGTAAGCGCTTGACCCCACGCCTCCTGATCACTGCCGCCGCCGGACTGACGATGTCGGTCTGGCTCGCCGTCACCCCCGCCTGGGGTGCGGGCGTCCCGCTGTACCCGGACCTCAAGACGCTGCCTCCGCGCGAGCTGCGCCTGGACCGCGTCGACGTGGGCGGCGTCAGCCACAGCGCCCTGCGCTTCAGCAACACGACCTGGAACTCGGGACAGGGCCGGCTCGAGGTCCGCGCGCAGATCGACCCCACCACCAAGGAGGGGCCCGCCCTCCAGCGCGTCCAGGACACGATCGGCAACTACGCCGACTACACGATCGGCCGCATCTACTACCACGCGGCCCACAACCACTACCACTTCGACGGCTGGGGCGAGTACCAGCTCTGGACGCGCGGCGCGTACGACTCCTGGATCGCCAGCGGCCGGGCCATCGGCAACGCGCAGAGCATCGGCAGCAAGACGACGAGCTGCATCATGGACGAGGAGTTCATCCGTCAGCTCGCGAGCACGCCCTATCCGGCCGTGTTCCCCGGGGCCGGGTGTGGACAGCCGAACGCGCAGGGCCTGATGGTGCAGGGACTGTCGGCCGGCTGGGGCGACACCTACGACTGGTCGCGCGCCGAGCAGTACGTCGACGTCGGCACTCAGACCCTGCCCGACGGCGCCTACGTCCTGCGCTCCATCGCCGACCCGACCAACATCGTGTACGAGAGCCCGGCCAAGGGCGACATCGCGCGCGAGGGCGAGCTGGACAACGAGGCGGTCACTGCCTTCACGGTCTCGGCCGGGCAGATCGTCGACTCCAACCCGCCGGACGCGCCGACCGTCGCCGTCAACCACGTGGACCAGGACACCACGACGCCCAACGTGACCGTGAGCGTGCTGGGCCGCGACGACGTCAGCGGCGTCGACCAGGTACGCCTGTCCAACGACGGCAACCAGTGGAAGACCTTCACCTACACCGGCGCCGGCGCCTCCTCGCCGATGGACATCCCCTGGAACCTGTCCGACCCCGCGTACGGCGGCACCCAGGCCGGGGGCGCCCACACGGTCTTCGCCCAGGTGCACGACCGCGCCGGCAACTGGTCGACCTCCGGCACGGACGACATCTCGCTGATCAACGGCTCGATCTCCTCCTACTCCTCGGCCGTGCTCGCGGACTCGCCGGCCGGATACTGGCGGCTGGGCGAGACGAGCGGGACCGTGGCCGGCGACTCGGCCGGCGCCAATCCCGGCACCTATCGCAACGGCGTCGCGCTGAACGCCACCGGGCTGCTGAACAGCGACCCGTCCAACCCCGCCGCGGCGTTCGACGGCGTCAACGACCACGTGAGCGTCGCCGACGCCCCGGCGATCAGCCCCACCGCCAAGCTGTCGGTCGAGGCCTGGATCAAGCCCACTTCGATCCCCGCCGCCGGCGGCTGGGCCTCGGTCGCGACCAAGGCGGAGTCCTACTCCATCCAGTTCAACGGCCCGCGCCTGGAGTTCACGGTCGTCCAGGCCGGCACCCGCCGGCGGACCCAGGCCCCGGCCGGAGCCGTCGTCGCGGGGCAGGCCTACCACGTGGTCGGCACCTACGACGGCACGTTCGCGCGCCTGTACGTCAACGGCGCGGAGGTCGCGACGTCGAGCCTCACGGGCGACGCGAGCAGCTCCTCGGCGCCGCTCACGATCGGCGCGTGGAGCGCGACCAGCGAGTTCATGACCGGCACCATCGACGATGTCGCCCTGTACGGCAGCGCGCTGTCCAGCGCCCGGGTGCAGGCGCATTACGCCGCCGGCACCAGCGGCCCGCCCGCCGCGGTCCCGGCTCCCAGCGGGCTCGCCGCCACGGCGACCTCGGGCCAGATCGATCTGCGCTGGACCGACAACGCGGCCAACGAGACGCAGTACGTCGTCCAGCGCGACAGCGACCCCGGATTCCCGGCCCCCGTGTCCACCACGCTGCCGGCCAACACCACGACGTGGTCGGACACCGGGCTGCCGGTCGGGCATCGCTACTACTACCGCGTCAGCGCCCGCAACGCGACCGACACCTCGGGCTGGTCGAACGTCGCCAGCGCGACCACGCCGGACCCGCTGGCCGCGCCCGACAACCTCGGAGCCACCGCCGTCTCCCCCACGCAGGTCAACCTGCAGTGGATGGACAACTCGACCAACGAGTCTGGCTTCGTCGTGGAGCGCGACACCACCAGCTCCTTCGCCTCGCCGACGACCCAGACGCTGGCCGCCAACACGACCACGTACACCGACACCGGCGTGTCGGGCGCCCGGACCTACTACTACCGGGTGCGCGCGACCAACGCCTCGTCCGTGTCGCCCTACTCCAACACGGCGACGGCCACCACCCCGGCGCCGCCGCTCACCGCGCCCACCGGCCTGACCGCCACGGCGGCCTCGCAGGCGCAGATCGACCTGCGCTGGACCGACACCACGTCGACGGAGACCGGCTTCGTGGTGGAGCGCGACACGAGCTCGGCCTTCTCCGCGCCCACCGCCTTCACCGTCGCCGCGAACGCGACGACCTTCTCCGACACCGGCCTCGCCGCGAGCACCACCTACTACTACCGCGTGCGGGCGCGCGACGCGACGCAGGTCTCGCCGAACTCCAACCCGGCGAGCGCGACGACGCTCGCCACCCCGCCGCCGCCCTCGAACTACGTGACCACGGTGCGCGCCGACAGCCCCGCCGGCTACTGGCGCCTGGGCGAGGCCACGGGCACCGCGGCGGCGGACCAGACGGGGACCAATCCCGGCGTCTACGTCAACGCGCCGATGCTCGGGCAGGCCAGCCTCCTGGGGTCGGACAAGGCCAACGCGGCGGTCGGCTTCGACGGCTCGGTGGACCAGGTGAGGGTGGCCGACTCGGCCTCGCTGAAGCTCACGTCGCCGTTCAGCCTCGAGGCCTGGATCAAGCCGGCGGCGCTCCCGGCCGCCGGGTCGTTCGCCTCCGTGGTCACCAAGGAGAACACGTACTCGATCCAGTTCAACGGCCCGCGCCTGGAGTTCACGGTCATCCAGAGCGGCTCGCGCAAGCGCCTCCAGGCCCCTGCGGGGGCGGTCGTGGCCGGCCAGACGTACCACGTCGTCGCCACCTACGACGGCGCCACGCGCCGGCTGTACCTCAACGGGGCCGAGGTCATAAACGGGCCGCTCACCGGCGCCGCGACGACCACGACCAACCCGGTGATGATCGCCACCTGGGACGGCCGCTCGGAGTTCCTGCGCGGCACGGTGGACGAGGTGGCCGTCTACCGGACGGCGCTGGCGCCCGCCCGCGTGGCGGCGCACTACAACGCCGGGAAGTAGTTAGAGCGGGATGTTCCCGTGCTTGCGCTTCGGGCCCGGCTCGCGCTTGGTCTGCAGCGTGTGCAGCGCGGTGATGAGCTTGGGCCGGGTCTCGTGGGGCACGATGACGTCGTCGATGTACCCGCGCTCGGCCGCGCTGTAGGGATTGGCGAAGCGCGCCTTGTAGTCGTCCATCAGCTTCTGGCGGCGCTCGTCGGGCGTGGGGCTCTTGGCGATGTCACGGCGGTAGATGATGTTCACCGCGCCCTCGGGGCCCATCACCGCGACCTCAGCCTGGGGCCAGGCGAAGTTGAAGTCGGCCAGCATGTGCTTGGAGGCCATGACGTCGTAGGCGCCGCCGTAGGCCTTGCGCGTGATCACCGTGATCTTGGGGACCGTGGCCTCGGTGTAGGCGTAGAGCAGCTTGGCGCCGTGGCGGATGATCCCGCCCCACTCCTGGCTCGTGCCCGGCAGGAAGCCCGGCACGTCGGTGAAGGTCACCAGGGGGACGTTGAAGGCGTCGCAGGTGCGCACGAACCGCGCCGCCTTCGCTGAGGCGTCGATGTCCAGCACGCCCGCCATGTGCTTGGGCTGGTTGCCCACCAGGCCGACCGCGAACCCGTCCAGCCGGGCGAACCCGCACACGATGTTGGGCGCGTAGTGCTCGTGGATCTCGAAGAACTCGCCGTCGTCCACGGCCAGGCGGATGACGTCGCGCATGTCGTAGGGCTTGGAGGGGTCGTCGGGCACGACGGTGTCCATCTCCTCGTCCATGCGCAGCGGGTCGTCGGCCGGCGCCACGCGCGGGGGCGCCTCCAGGTTGTTGGAGGGCAGGAAGGACATGAGGTAGCGCGTGTCCTCCAAGCACGAGTCCTCGTCGGGGGAGGCCAGGTGCGCGACGCCGGACTTCGTGTTGTGGGTCATCGCGCCGCCCAGCGACTCGAAGTCGACCTCCTCGCCGGTGACCGTCTTGATCACGTCGGGCCCCGTGATGAACATGTGCGAGGTCTCCTTCACCATGAAGATGAAGTCGGTGATCGCGGGGGAGTAGACGGCGCCGCCCGCGCACGGGCCCATGATCAGGCTGACCTGGGGGATGACCCCGCTGCACTTGACGTTGCGGACGAAGACGTCGCCGTAGGCGCCCAGCGAGACGACGCCCTCCTGGATCCGCGCGCCGCCGGAATCGTTGATCCCGATGACCGGGCAGCCGATCTTGGCGGCCAGGTCCATGATCTTGCACATCTTCTCGGCCATGACCTCGCCCAGAGAGCCGCCGAACACCGTGAAGTCCTGGGAGAACACGCACACGCGGCGCCCGTCGATGGTCCCGTGCCCGGTGACGACCGCGTCGCCCCAGGGACGGTTCTTCTGCATCTCGAACTCGGAGGTGCGGTGGCGCACGAACGTGTCCAGCTCCTGGAACGAGCCTGGGTCCAGCAGCTTCTCGACCCGTTCCCGGGCCGTGTACTTGCCGCGGTCGTGCTGCTTGGCCTCCGCCTCGGGAGCGGAGTGGGCGGCGGCCTCGCGCAGCTCCCGCAGCTGGGCCAGCTTCTCCTCGTAGGTCTCCGGGGACTTCGCGCGCATGGCGGCGCGGGAGTCTAGATCAGCCGCGTGAGAACGGGCGGTGGTGCGCGGCGCCGAGGTCGTCCAGCGCGCGCTCGAGCACGGCTCGGACCTCGTCGGCGTCGAGACCGGCGGCGGGGGCCGGGCCGGGGTCGGGCTCCGGCTCCGGAGCCGGCTCCGGCAGCACGACGATCTCCGGCTCGGGAAGCGGCGCGGGCTCGGGCTCGGGAACCGGGTCGGGCTCCGGCAGGGGCGCGGGATCCGGAACGGGCGGCGCCGGCACCTCCTGGGAGGGGGGCGACGCCAGCTCCGGCACCTCCTCGGGCGCGCGGCCGAACAGCCGAGCGAAGAAACCACGGCGGGCAGCCGGCGGGACCGGATCAGGGGACGGCGGGTCGGGGCCCGGGATCGGAGTCGGCGGTGCGGGGGCCGGACCCGGCGGCGGCGGGATCGGGGCCGGAGCGGGGGGCGGCGGTACGGGATCCGGCGCGGGCGGTGGCGGCGTCGGGGCCGGAGCCGGAGGTGGCGGCGTCGGGGCCGGAGGAGGCGCCGGGGGGCTGGGGTCGGGGGCCGGAGGCAGCACGGGCTCCGCCGTCATCCGCACCGCCGTGCCCCACCCGGACGAGCCGATCTCGATCGTGCCGCCGGCGCGCTCGCCCTCCCAGGCGACGATCGTCTCGGGTTCGACGCGGGTGATCCGGATCTCGCCGAACTCCGCCAGCCGGCGCCCCAGGGACTCGGGGTCGCTGACCTCCGCCCACAGCTCGGGCGGGGACTTGACGAGCCGGCGGTGCACCTCGGTGGCCATCGCGCTCTCACTTCGCGCGTCCATCCCGGATCCCTTCCGGCGTGCGGCCAGGTTGTCCGACGCTCTAGGGCCGGATCACCGGCTTGGCCGCCTCGCGCCGGGACCGGCCCGGAAGCCAGGGGCCCGGGTCGTCCCGGGAGAACCCGTCGTAGCGCATGTTGGGGGCCCAGGGAGGCCAGATCCGGCGCAGCGCCGCCCCGCGCGAGACCCCGGGCGGCAATCCCGGGGACCGGCGGGCCAGGGACCGCAGCCGTCTCACCTCGCCGGCCGGCCAGCGCATCTGGGTGCCCGGGACGTACGCGGACGCCAGTGTCACCGGGTCGCCCACCAGCGCCTGGGCCGCCGCCAGCGGGAGGTCCACCCCCGCCGCAACGGCCAGTCCGATCCACGCGAAGAGCCGCGCGCTGACCTCCATGAACCGGGGCACGCCCTCGTGGCCGAGCTGGAACTCGACCTCTCCGATTCCGTCGTAGCCGCTCGCCGTCAGGAGGTCCAGCGCCTCCTGGACTCCTGCCTCGTCGAGCGGTACGGCGCGCTTCCACACCGAGGTGCCGCCGCGCAGAGGGTCGAACGTGAGCGTCTCGCGCGCGGCCGCCGCCACGACCCTCCCGCCGGACACGACCGCCCCCGCCGCCACGGAGCGGCCCGGCGCGTAGGCCTGGATGACCGGCAGGCTGCCGTCGGGCTCAGCCAGCGCGTCGAGGGCGGGTCCGAGCTCCCCGGGGTCGGACACGAAGGCGAGGCGCCGCTGCACGAGCCGGCCGCCGGACTCCACGTAGGACAGGCGCGGCTTGACGACGCACGGAAAGCCGATGCGCGCTGCCGCCTCGCGCGCCTCCTCCCGCGACGCGGGCGCCACCCAGGCGGGGGTGGGGAAGCTCACCGCGTCGGCCCTCCGCAGGCCTTCGGCCTTGTCCGTCCAACCGATGTCGCCGCCCATGATGCGGGCGTTCCCCAGGTGGTCCCGCTGGGCCGAGAGCGCCAGGAGCGTGGCGTCGCTGCAGGGGATGACGACGTCGAAGTCGCCGTGCTCGAGCACGTCCCCCACCGCCGCGGCGAACTCCGCGGGCGCGTCGAAGGCGCTGGGCAGGTCCACCAGTCCCTCGACGTAGCGCGAGGACGCCACCCGCCCGCCCGTCTGCGCGAAGACGCGCCAGCCGGCCCGCCCCAGGGAGCGGGCGACGGCCAGGGCCGGCCCGCTCCTGGGGTCCAACACCAGGGCCGTGCGCCCACTCCGTGCCATCAGTCGGCCGCTTCTCCGCTCGACCGGCGCGAGAGCCGGCGGCGCAGGGGCGCCAGCCCGTCGACGTAGACGCGCCGCAGGGTGTCCGAGCGCCGCAGCGAGCGCCGGGTGACGATGGCTCCGCGGCGGACCGCGGAAACCAGATGGCCGGCGGGGGTCCGGGCCATGCCCACTCCCTGGTGCAGTGGCTCGTAGCGATCCGCCAACTCACGCTTGTAGCGCTCGTTCGCCCCCAGGAACTCCACCCGGGTGACCCCCTCCGCGTCGGCTGCGGCGATGGCGTCCAGCGTGTTCACCAGGCCCGGCGAGAAGCGCGCGAACTCGGGGTCGAACGCCAGGCGGTAGACGTACATCGATCCCGCCAGCACGAAGTAGTAGTGGAACGCGAGGGCCCGGCCGTCGAGGCGCAGCGTCACGATGCGGGGCACGTCGATCGCGGCGAGCGCCCGCGTCGCGTCACGGTGGAAGCGCATCCCCACGGGCGTGCCGAAGTCGGAGGTGTCCGGGCGGCCCTCCCAGCGCATCCGGTGCAGGGCGAACGCGTCGTCCAGGGCGCGGTCGAGCTCCTCGGCCGACCGCGCCAGGTCGATCTCGAGCGTCCCCAGCTCGCCCAGCTGGCGGCGGCGGCGCCGGTGGAGGTTGCGCTTCTTGGAGCTGGTCTTCGCCGTGTAGACCGCCTCCCAGCCGCCGGGGAGGTCCAGGACGGGAGCCTCGACCCGCTCGATCAGGTGCAGCCGCCGCCCGGCGGCCGCGGCCAGCCGGCTGGTGCCGCCCAGGCCGAACAGGTCGACGAGGTCGTACCGGCCGCGGGCCGCCCGCTGCACCAGCTGCTCGGCGGTGTCCGGGCCCTCGCCCTCGGCCAGCAGCACGTCGGCTAGGGCCGACTGCTTGCCGCCCAGGAAAGTGGCGACCCGCAGCCCCCCGCGCCGGCGGACGTGCAGGGCCAGCGCGCCGACCAGACGGCCGTCCCGGCGCGCCACCTCGACGGCGAGCCGGCGACCCTCTCCGTAGTGCCGCCACCAGGCCAGGATCCAGCCGTGCAGCTGGAAGGGGCTCGGTCGCGGCATCGCCAGCACCAGTGCGTCCCACTCCGGCGCCAGCGCGATGAGCTGCTCCTCCTCGGTGAGGGTCTCCAGCTGGAGCGACTAGACCTCCGGCCTGTACTCGCCGAAGACGTCCTTCATGGCGCCACAGACCTCGCCGACGGACGCGCGGTCCTTCAGCGCCGCGCGGATCGGAGGCAGCAGGTTGCCGGTCCCGCGGGCGGCCTCGCGCAGCTCCTCCAGGCGCCCCTCCACCCGCTCGGCGTCGCGGTCGGCCTTGAACGCGGCCAGGCGCTCCACCTGCGCGTCCTCGGACGCCTGGTCGACCTTGAGGATCTCCGGGACCTCCAGCTCGTCGGTGACGTACTTGTTGACGCCGACCACGATGTCCTGGCCGGTCCGGTAGCGCTCCTGGTAGCCCCAGGCGGACTCCTCGATCTCCCCCTTCATGAAGGCGATCGCCTTGACCGAGCCGCCCATCGCGTCGACCTTGTCGATCAGCTCCTGCGCGCGCTCCTCGATCTCTGCGGTGAGGGCCTCGACGAAGTAGGACCCGGCGAACGGGTCGGCCGTGTCCGCGGCGCCCGACTCGTGCGCCACCACCTGCTGGGTGCGCAGGGCCAGGCGGGCCGCCCGCTCGGTCGGCAGCGTGAGCGCCTCGTCATAGCCGTTGGTGTGCAGGGACTGGGTCCCGCCGCACACCGCGGCGAAGGCCTGCAGGGCCACCCGGACGATGTTGTTCTCCGGCTGCTGGGCCATCAGCGTGACGCCACCGGTCTGCGTGTGGAAACGGAGCTTCTGCGAGCGCTCGTCGGTCGCCCCGAAGCGCTCGCGCATGATGTGCGCCCACATCTTGCGGGCGGCCCGGAACTTGGCCACCTCCTGGAAGACGTTGTTGTGGCCGTTGAAGAAGAAGGCCAGGCGGGGGGCGAACTCCTCCACGGCCAGGCCGGCGTCGATCGCCGCCTGCACGTAGGCGATGCCGTTGGCCAGGGTGAACGCGACCTCCTGCACCGCGGACGCTCCCTGCTCACGGAAGTGGTAGCCCGAGATCGAGATCGTGTTCCAGCGGGGCACGTTCTCGCGGCAGTACGCGAACAGGTCCGTGGTCAGCCGCATCGAGCCCTCGGGCGGGTAGATGAAGTTCCCGCGCCCGATGTACTCCTTGAGGATGTCGTTCTGGGTGGTGCCCCGCAGCTGCTCGGAGGGCACGCCCTGCTCCTCGCCCACCAGCTCGTAGAGCAGCAGCAGCACCGCGGCCGGGGCGTTGATGGTCATCGACGTCGAGACCTGGTCCAGTGGGATCGAGTCGAAGGCGGTGCGCATGTCGTCGATCGTGTCGATGGCCACGCCGGTGCGGCCCACCTCGCCGCGCGAGCGCGGGTCGTCGGAGTCCAGCCCCAGCTGGGTGGGCAGGTCGAAGGCCATCGACAGGCCGGTGGACCCGTGCTCGAGCAGATAGCGGTAGCGCGTGTTGGACTCCTTCGCGCTCGCGTAGCCCGCGTACTGGCGCATCGTCCACAGCTGCTTGCGGTACATCTCGGCGTGGACGCCGCGCGTGAAAGGGAATTCTCCCGGGGCGCCGAGGTCCAGCGGGGCGGGGAGGTCGTCCTCGGTGTAGAGCGGCTGGACCTCGATGCCGGAGTCGGTGAACCGGCGCTCGTCGTCCGGTCCCACGATCGGCGCGATGGTGCGGTGCTCGGGCTTGGTGGCCATTGCCGCGAAGGTTACTTTCGCCGTGCGGTGGCGGTCAGGTGCAGCCCGTCGTCGTGCAGGTCGACGACCGCGAAGCCGGCGGCGTCGAGCATCCCCCGCAGCGCCGAGGGAGTGATGCCCCACCACCAGTTCTCGTAGCCGCGGGCGGCGTCGAACGGAGTGGCCAGGCCGACTCGGCCCGGGGCCGCGAACGGCGCGCGGTCGGCGCCCGGGTAGAAGACGCACGCTCCGCGCAGCCCCGGGACCTCGGGCAGGCTCTCGGTGGCGAGCAGCAGGGTCTCGCCGGTCAGCTCGCGCAGGCGCTCCAGCGTCAGCAGCGGGTGGGGCGCGTGGTAGAGCAGCCCCGAGCACCAGACCACGTCGTGCACTCCCACCTGCGCGACCACGGCCGGGTCGTGCAGGTCGCCTCGCACGAAGCGCACCGACGAGCCCCGCCGCGCCCGTTCGGCCTCGAAGGCCGGCGTTGCGCCCATCACGTCGAGGCCGGTGACCGAGGTCGCCCCCGCCGCCTCGGCCGCGAACGCGATCGCACCGTCCACGCTCCACATGCACCCCACGTCGGCGAACGAGCGCCCGGAGGCGTGCCGGGCGACGAGCGCCTCGCGGGGCGGCGGACCGTGGCGGCGCCGCGACGCGCGGCGGCGGGCGCGGGCGGCGGCAAGCCAGGCACGGGCGAGGAAGGGCACGGCCGGGCATTGTCGCGGCTGACCTAGTCTTCGAGCCATGAGGGTCCGCGTCCGCCTGTTCGCGATCCTGCGCGACCGCGCCGGGACCGATGCGGTCGACCTCGACCTCCCGGACGGCGCCCGGGTCTCCGACGCGCTGGAGCGCCTCGACCACCTGGCGGGCGGCCTATCGCTCGTGATGGCGGTCAACCGCGAGTACGCCGACGCCGATGCCGCCCTGGCGGCGGGGGACGAGCTGGCCCTGATCCCGCCGGTGTCGGGCGGCGCAGGCGTCCCGCACGCGCGCATCTCCAGCGAGCCGCTCTCCCTCGACGCCCTGGTCGCCCGCGTGCGCGACCCGCGCGCCGGCGCCGTGGTCAGCTTCTCGGGCGTCACCCGCGAGGTCGACCGCCTGGAGTACGACGCCTACGCGGAGATGGCGCAGCCGGAGCTGGAGCGCATCGCCGCCGAGGCCGTCGAGCGCCACGGGCTGTGCGCCGCCGCGGTGGAGCACCGGATCGGCGAGGTCGCGCTGGGGGAGGCGTCGGTGATCGTCGCCGCCTCCGCGCCCCATCGCGAGGAGGCGTTCGCCGGCGCCCGCGAGATCATCGACCGGCTCAAGCTCCAGGCGCCCATCTGGAAGCGCGAGGAGGGCGAGTGGGTCAGGGGCAGGTCGCCTGGTCCTTGCAGTAGTTGATCACCGTGGCCCGCGGGCGGGCGCCGGCGGGGCGGGTCAGCTCGATCAGGTCCGACGACGCGTTGTTGGTGTAGTCGCTCTCCCTCAGCTTGCGGTCGGGATTGACCCGGTTGACGAGCAGGTACCGGCCCGCGGGGACGCCCGTGATGTCGATGAACTGGCCCTCGAGGTTGGGATCGTAGACGTCGGCCCACCCCGGGGAGATCGACTCCAGCACCGAGAGCGCCCGGGGCTTGGACTTGCCGCAGTGGCTCTCGTTGCGCAGCTTGCCGAAGCGCCCGCTCCACCCCCGCGGCATCCCCCGCTGGACCACGTAGCGGTCGCCGGGGCAGAAGCCGGTCTTGCGGTCGGGCGCCACCAGCCGCCCGCCCAGGGTCCGTAGCTCGTAGGTCTCCAACCGCAGCAGATGCCAGTGCGCGTGGTCCGGGGCGCGCACGTAGTGCAGGCGTCCGATGTTCGGGACGCGCCGGTAGGCGCCGTCGCGCGCGAAGATCAGCTGCGCGCCCGTCATCAGCGGCGCGCGTACTGACGGGCGCTGCCCCTCGACGACGAACGGCCCCGGCCCGAGGTTGACGATCGTGGAGCTGAAGATCAGCCGCTCGCGGGGATTGGGGCCCCTCGTGACCACCACGCCGATCCGGTCGGGGACGATCTGGCGCAGGTCGGGCAGCTGGTAGGTCCGCTGACCCGAGGAGATCGCCGCGGCCGCGAGCGAGATCCCCGCGGCGAACAGCGCGACGGCGGTGAGCGGACGGGCACGGGTACGCATGGACCGCTGATGGTAGTGCTCGCATAGCCTTGTTCCATGCAAGACGGCGACCGGTTGCGCGAGCTGCCCTCGGTCGAGCGTCTGGCCTCCGCGCTCGACGCGCCCCAGGCGCTGGCCGTGGCCGCGGCGCGCGCGGTCGTCGAGCGCCGCCGCGAGGAGCTGCGTGCCGGGGCGTCGGACGACGCCGACCTGATCGCCCGCGCGCGCCACGAGCTGGAGTACGCGCGCGGCGCATCCCTGCGCCCGGTGCTCAACGCCACGGGGGTGATCGTCCACACGAACCTCGGCCGGGCCCCGCTGCCGGCGGCCGCGGGCGAGGCGCTGGCCCGGACGGCGGCGGGCTACGCCAACCTGGAGTACGACCTGGTCCTGGGGCGCCGCGGATCGCGCCAGGGCCACGTGGAGGAGCTGCTGTGCGAGCTCACCGGCGCGCAGGCCGCGCTGGCGGTCAACAACGGGGCGGCGGCCGTCCTGCTGGCCGCGGCGGCCCTGGCCGGCGACGGGCGGGAGATCGTCGTCTCGCGCGGCCAGCTGGTGGAGATCGGCGGCTCCTTCCGGATCCCCGACGTGGTGGCGCAGAGCGGCGCGCGGCTGCGCGAGGTGGGCACGACCAACCGCACGCGCCTGGCCGACTACGAGGCGGCGATCGGGGAGTCCACCGGGGCGATCCTCCGCGCGCACCCGTCCAACTTCCGCACTCTGGGCTTCACCGAGGAGGTCGACGTGGAGGCGCTGTGCGCCCTCGGGCCGCCGGTGATCGACGACGTGGGCTCGGGCGCCCTGGCGACCGGCGTGGCCGCGCTGCGCGACGAGCCACCCGTGCGCCGCTCCGTGCTGGCCGGCGCCGCGCTGGTCTGCTTCTCCGGGGACAAGCTGCTGGGCGGGCCGCAGGCGGGGCTGCTGGTCGGGGAGGCGGGCGCGGTGGCCGCCGCCCGCGCCCATCCCCTGGCGCGGGCCGTGAGGATCGGGCGGCTGCCGCTGGCCGCGCTGGAGGCGACGCTGCGGCTGTACCGGGACCCGGAGCGCGCGCGGCGCGAGATCCCGGTCCTGGCCATGCTCGAGGCGGGCGAGGAGATGCTGGCCGGCCGCGCCGGGCGGATGTGCCAGGCGGCACGTGCGGCCGGCGCGGACGCGGCCGTGGTGCGCGCGACGGCCCGGGTGGGGGGCGGTGCCCTGCCCCTGCTCGAGCTGGAGGGCCCGGCGGTGGCCGTCGAGCCGCCCGACGACGGCGTCGATGCGCTGGCTGCGCGCCTGCGGGCGGGAGATCCGCCGGTCGTGGGCCGGATCGCCGGCGGGCGCCTGCTGCTGGACCCGCGCACGCTGACGGACCCGCAGGCCGAGGCCGCGGGGGCCGCGGTCGGACCGGCTCTCCGCGCGACGCCCTGATGGGCGGCGCCCTTTCCGCTCCGTCCCGGCCCCCGCTGACGCTCGGGACCGCGGGGCACATCGACCACGGTAAGACCGCCCTGATCGAGTCCCTCACCGGGGTGAACACGGATCGGCTTCCCGAAGAGCGCTCCCGCGGGATCTCGATCGAGCTCGGCTACGCCCGGCTGGAGCTGCCCTCCGGGCGGGCGCTGTCGGTCGTGGACGTGCCCGGGCACGAGCGCTTCGTGCGCACGATGGTGGCCGGGGCCACGGGCGTCGACCTGTTCCTGATGGTCGTGGCGGCCGACGACGGCGTCATGCCCCAGACCCGCGAGCACGCCGCGGTCCTGGCCGGCCTGGACGTGACCGCGGGCGTCGTGGCGGTGACCAAGGCCGACCTGGCCGGCCCGGAGCCGGCCGCCGCCCAGGCCCGCGAGCTCCTGCACGGCCTCGACGTCGTGGCCGTCAGCGTCCGCACGGGCGCCGGGCTGGACGCGCTGCGGGGCGCCCTGGATCGCGTCGCCGGCCGTCTGCCGGGCCGCGCGGGGCAGGAAGACGACCCGTCGGCGGTCCGCCTGCACGTGGATCGCGCCTTCACCATCCGGGGCGCGGGGACCGTGGTCACCGGCACGCTCTGGTCCGGGGCCGTGGGGCGCGGGGACGAGGTCGTCGTGCTGCCGTCCGAGCGCCGCGCGCGGGTCCGCTCCGTGGAAGTGCACGGGGAAGGGACGGACCGCGCCGCTGCCGGGCAGCGCGTGGCGCTGAACCTGGCCGGCATCGAGGTGGGCGAGGTGGCGCGCGGCGACGTGGTCGCCGGCCCCGGGGCCGGCCTGCACCCGGCCTGGATCGTGGACGTGGCCCTGGACCTGGGCGACGCTCGCCACGAGCTGGCCGCGGGCGGGCGCGTGCACGTGCATCACGGGACCCGCGAGTCGCCCGCGCGGGCGGCGCCGCTGGGTGGGCGCTTCTTCCAGCTGCGCCTGGAGCGTCCGCTGGTGGCCGCCGCGGGCGACCGCCTCGTGGTGCGCCGCGTGGCCCCGCCGGACACGCTCGGGGGCGGAACGGTGCTGGACCCCCACCCACGCCGCCACGGGCCGTCCCGCGACGCTCTGGCCCGCCTGGAGCGCCTGGCCCGGGGAGAGCCGGAATCACCGGCGCCGGAGCCGCGACCCGTCCCGCGGACCCGTCCGGCGGGCCCCGCGCCCCTGACGCCGGCGGCGCGGGAGCTCGAGCACCGCCTGCGCGAGAGCGGCCACGAGCCGCCCACCGTGCTGGAGCTGGGCGACGCCGCCGCCCACCTGCCGGCCCTGCGCGCCGCGGGGAAGGCCGTGCGTGCGGGGCGGGACCTGCACTACCACCCGGATGTCCTGGACGGCCTGCGCGAGCGCGTCGTCGCCCTGGGCGAGCGCCACGGATCGGTCACGATCGCGCAGCTGCGCGACGACCTGGGCACGACGCGCCGCTATGCCCAGGCGCTGCTCGAGTACTTCGACGCCCAGCGGGTCACCCGCCGCGACGGAGATGCTCACGTATTGCGACGGCGGGGTCGATAGGTGTCGTGACGCACGCTTGTGCGTCGCTGCACGATCTTCCTCATTCGTGACGCTTGGCGTGTGGATTGCAGATGTTTCTTGGAGCTTCGGGTTCTCATCTGCTACCTTCGTCCGTGCGTCGAGGCTCTCCGTGCGGTAAGCCGAGGTTCCATCGGGATCTCGGAACGTAGAAGTAACCAGTCGGGCCCTACAGTTCAAATCGTTTGTATTCCCACATGCTGCATCTGGAGAGCGCCTCTGGCGCTGGGCACGGGATCACGGACGATCGAAAGGAGAACGCTCCCAACATGAAGATCTACGCTCTTCGGACCGTTCTGGTCGCGTTCGTGATCTCCCTTGCTCTGGCCCCCGCCGCTTTCGCGGGCGACACGGCCACCAGCGCGGGCTATCGCGACACCGCCGGCAACGTTCAGCAGCAGGTCGCGGCGGCAGAGCAGAGCACGCCGCCCGAGTCCCGTAAGACTCGCACGGTGGACGAGGGCAGCCTGCCCTTCACGGGCATGGAGCTCGGGTTCATCGGCATGGCGGGCATTGCCCTCCTGGGTCTTGGATTCGGCCTGCGCATGCTGATCCGTCGCCAGCCGACCGCATAACGGCCACGCGCCGGCGTACCCCGACCAGGGGCTTCGGGCTCAAGTACAGTCGCCGAAGGTGCCGACAAGAGTCGAGAGTCCCTCTCGGCAGTCCGCACATGCAGCTCTTCGGCAACCGTCCCCGTCGCTACGAGGCCCCCATCGGTCGGGTCTCCTCCTCGCTGCTCCAATGGATCGGAGCGGCGCTGGTGGGCATCGTCGCCCTCACGCTGTACGGCGCGGTCCAGCTGACCACGCCCACGAGCACGACCGACGTCGTGCTCGTGCTCGTGCTGCTGTTCGCCGTCACGACGGCGCGCGAGACCGCCCGCTGGCTCGCCAGCCCGGTCTCGCGGGCCCTGCTCGTGCTCGCGGTCCCGGCGCTGCTGCTGGCCGGCGTCGTGCAGGTCGACCGGATGCTCGGCTCGTCCGACATCCACGTGCTGCCCGTCGTGCTGGCGGCGACCGGCGCGGCGCTGGTGCTGGTGCTGTCCTCCACGCTGTCGCGCCTCTCGGGCAACGGCCTCGCGCCGGTCCGCATCGCGGTCATCGGCTCGGAGCGCTCGGCCGAGAGCCTGCGCCGCGAGCTGGCCCTGGCGCGGGTGCGGACCTACACGGTCGTCGGCTGGATCTCCCCCTACCGCGGCGACGTGGTGGCCTCCGCCCCCACGGGGTCGGACGAGCTGGGCCCGCTCAACGCGCTGGCTCCGCTCGTGCGCCAGCATCGCATCGACCTGCTGCTGATGACCGGCGAGGCGTCGCGTCAGGCCGTGTTCGACGAGATCGCGGCCTCCTGCCTGCACCTGCCCGTGCGCTTCTGCGAGCTCTCCAGCTTCCACGAGGACCTGTTCGGCCACGTCACGGTCACGGAGATCAACACCGCGTGGTTCCAGTACATCATGCACCCGCGCTACCGCTCGGGCATCTCCGTGGCGAAGCGGGTGTTCGACGTGGTCGGCGCGCTGGCGATGAGC
>JAWVFR010000098.1:0-27148 GCA_033855845.1 Solirubrobacteraceae bacterium | reverse complement strand
CTTGCCGCCCTTGCGGGAGGCGGCGTTGCCCGAGCCGGCGTTCGCGTTGGAGATCGCGGCCGCGCGCTCCTTGCTCATGCCCTGCTTGCGCAGGCCTTCGTACTGCTTGTCGTTCTTGACGCTGGGTCCGTGGTCCTTCGCCATGGTGTCTCCTTTCGTCCCGGTGTTCGTACCCGGCCCCCGGCCCGTTAGTCGGGCGGGCGGCGAAATCGCGACAGGTAGGTTGTTTGCCACGTGTTCGGCAGGCGCAACAGGGATTTGCCGGACGGACGATCGCCGGAACCGCCGGGAGCGGTCTCGGCGGTCACGCGGTTCGTCCTCGGCAGCCTGGCCGCCATCGCGGTCGTCGTGGTCGGAGGGTTCTTCGCACTGCGCTCGGTGACGATCAACGAGGCCGAGCGCAACACCCGCGAGCAGGTCCAGGTGGAGGGCCGCCTGATCCAGTCGGCCGGTCTGGCCGACGGCGTGCTGCATCGGGGCCCGCGGGCGCTCGCCCGGCTGGACGCTCTCGTGCGCAGCCAGATCCTGGACGGCTCGGTGGTCCGCGTGAAGCTGTGGTCGGCCGACGGGACGATCCTGTACTCCGACGAACCGCGCCTCATCGGAAAGCGCTTCGCTCTCGCGGCGGACGAGCGCCGCATCCTGCGGGGTGGAGGCGGTGCGGACGCCGAGCTCAGCGACCTCTCGAAGCCCGAGAACCGCTACGAGCGCCACGAGGGCAAGCTGCTGGAGGCCCACACCGTGATCCGCACCCCCGGCGGGACGCCGGTCCTGTTCGAGATCTACCAGCGGTTCGGGTCGGTGAGCGCCAGCGCCGAGCGCCAGCTGCGGGCACTCGCGCCGCCGCTGCTCGGCGGACTGCTCGTCCTGCTGCTGTTCCAGGTGCCCCTGGCCTGGAGGCTGGCGCGCCGGCTCCAGCGCGGTCATCGCGAGCGCGAGCGGCTGCTCGCCAGCGCGATCGAGTCCTCCAGCCAGGAGCGGGGCCGGATCGCGGCGGGCCTCCACGACGGCGTCGTCCAGGACCTGGCCGGGGTCGCGTTCGGGCTCGCCCCGCTGGCCGAGGACGCGGAGCGCCGCGGCGCGCCGCAGGCGGCGTCGGAGCTGCGCGAAGCGACCGACCGTCTGCGCCAGGGAGTGCGCGACCTGCGCTCCCTGCTCGTGGACATCCATCCCCCCAGCCTCGAGTCCGCCGGGCTGGAGGCGACCCTGAGCGACCTGCTGAGCCCGCTGGCCGCCGACGGCATCACGACCGAGCTGCACGTGGACGACGGCGCCGCGAGCGGCTCCGGGGAAGATGCCCTTGTGTACCGCGTGGCGCGCGAGGCCGTGCGCAACGCGAGGGCGCACGCGAACGCCGCGACGGTTTGCATCGAGCTCACGCGTCGCGCACCGAACCTGATCCGGCTGGTGGTCGAAGACGACGGGCGCGGGTTCGAGGCCGGCGAACGCGAACGGCGCGCGGCGGAGGGCCACGTCGGGTTGAGCCTGCTCGAGGACGTGGTGCGCCAGGCGGGCGGGCGGCTCTCCGTCCAGTCGCGGCCGGGCTCCGGGACGACCGTCGAGCTGGAGCTGGCGACGCGATGATCAGAGTCCTGATCGCCGACGACCATGGCGTCATCCGCGACGGGCTCAGCCGGCTGATCGCGGGGTTCGACGACATGGAGGTCGTGGGAGCCGTGGCCGATGGCCAGGAGGCGGTGCAGCACGCACGCGAGACCGCTGCCGACGTGGTGCTGATGGACCTCGACATGCCCAACCTCGACGGCATCGAGGCAACGCGTCAGATCGCCGCGGAGTCGCCGGCCACCGCGGTGCTCGTGCTCACCTCGTTCTCCGATCGCCCGCGCATCCTCGGAGCGATGGACGCCGGCGCCCGCGGCTACCTGCTCAAGGACGCGTCGTCGGACGCCGTGGCCGAGGGGATCCGAGCCGCGGCCCGCGACGAGGCTCCGCTCGACCCGCGCGCGGCGCGCACCATCCTCGACGCCCACGCCGAGCCCGATCCGGCGGCGGGGCTCTCCGACCGAGAGCGCGAGGTGCTGGCGCTGCTGGTGGAGGGACTTCCGAACAAGCTCATCGCGCGCCGGCTGGAGATCAGCGACAAGACGGTCAAGGCGCACCTGACGCGGATCTTCCGCGAGATCGACGTGACGGACCGCACGCAGGCCGCGCTGTGGGCGCAGCGCCACGGGCTCGGGCCCGATCCGCCGGCGTAGCGCTGCGACCAAGGTCCAATGGCGAACGGGACCTCGTCCCTGCCACGGTGCCGGCTGTAATCACAGAAAGGAACTCCCCCATGCGCAAGCGCATCACCGCCCTCCTCACCGCCGCCCTCGCCGTCGCCGGCATCGGCGGCGCCGCCAGCCTGGCCACCGCGAAGCAGGGCGCCGACGACGCGCCCGGCCACGTGCGCCACGGCCGCGGCGCCGACGACCCCGCCGGCCACGTGCGCCACAGCGGCACGGACGACTCGCGCCGCACCACCAGGGTCCGCCGCGCCCGCAAGCAGAGCGACGACGGTCCCGGACATATCCGGCACTCCCGCGGCGCCGACGACGGCCCGAACCACCGCTGACCGACGCGATCACCGAGCGGCCGTCCCCCGGGGCGGCCGCTCGCCTACAGCTTTTCCGTCCCTCGGGGCGGCCGCTCGCCTACAGCCAGAGCCGGGCCGTGAGGCCCGGGCCGAACAGCTCGAGACGTCTGACGAGCCGGCGCGCGACCCACAGGCCGTTCTGCGGACGGTCCTGCGTGGGCGGGAGGTAGCCGGCGAACGGGTCTTCGAGGCCGGGCCCGTCGTCTGACACCTCGCAGACGAACCAGCCGTCGACCGTCCCGGCTCGCAGGCTCGTCGGCCCCCCACCGTGGCGCGAGGCGTTCTCGAACACCTCGCCGGCGGCGAGGATCATGTCCAGGGCGCGCCCTTCCGGCACTCCGGCCCGCGACAGCGCCGCGGCGAGCCGCTCGCGGAACGCCTCCAGGTTCTCGCACGGCCCCAGTCCGGGCAGCTCGGGCATGTCCACGGGCGTGGGCGCGTGCGCGGCCACGAACTCGGCCGGGTCCTCGAAGTGCGGGTGGTCGTCTCCGCCCGCCAGGACGTGCGGATGCGTGCGGTACGCCACCTCGACGAGCCGGTCGGGCAGGACGCGCGAGTCATAGGTGCAGAGGATCGAGACGGGGTGATGGGAGAGGGCGCGGTTGAGGATGGACTCGTAGCCGGCCCAGCTGTCCCACTCCCGCTCGGTGGGCCCGAAGGGCACCTCGCCCACGACGCGCACAACCGGCGCCCCGGCCGCGGCATAGCCGCGCAGCTTCGCGTCATAGCCGGCGACCGCGATCACCGGGTTCACGTAGAAGTCGTCCTGGTCGGTGTGGGAGACGAGCTCGGCGTCGGGGCCCAGCGCCTCGCGGACGATCCCCCACTTGCGCCGGTTGAGCACCGCGACTGCCGGAATGCCCTCGCGGATCGCGCCATCGAGGTGGGGAACGACGTGCTCGACCAGCTCGTGGTCGGAGTCGTAGACGAGGGCGTCGTGCCGGAAGGGAAGCTTCATGCGAGGGGGAGCGGGACCTGCGCGCAGGGCCGCAACCTGTAGTCATTAGGTCGCCGAAAACCCGTTTCAAGTGCCAATTTTCAACCCGCCGCCGCCGGCCTGGCCACGGCCTCTCGCAGCCTGGACAGCGCGCGCTCCTCGATCTGGCGCACGCGCTCGGCGCTGATGCCCAGGTCCGCGCCGATCTCGCGCAGGGTCCGGGTATCGCATCCGAGCCCGTAGTGCTCGCGCAGGACCCGCTGCTCGCGGGCGTCCAGGCCGTCGGCGAGGTCGCGGACCTCCTCGATCTCCATCTGGTCGAGAACCCTCGTGAACTCCCGCTCGGCCACCGGGTCCATGAGCGTGTCGCCCAGGACCGCGCCGCCGGCGACTTCGTCGCTGCCGATCGGCTCCTCCAGGCCGCGGGGCGCGCGCTCGATGGCCAGCAGGCTCTCGAGTTGCCCGCTGGTCAGCTCCGCCGCGGTCGCGAGCTCGTCGAAGGTGGGGTCGCGACCGTGCTCCTGCACCAGCTCCCGGCGGGCCGCCTTGACCCGCGCCAGCCCGCGCAGCGCGCGGTCGGACAGGACGATCGGGCGGCCCAGCTCGGCGACGACCTGCTGCATCGACTGCCGTACCCACCAGGAGGCGTAGGCCCAGAACGGCGTGCCCAGACCGGGGTCGAAGCGGTCGAGCGCGCGCAGCAGCCCCACCACGCCCTCCTGCAGGAGCTCCTCGCGCTCGACCGGCGAGTTGCGATAGGTCCTGGCGATGCCCGCGATCGCGGGCATGAACGCCTTCACCAGCTCCGCCCGGGCGCTGGGGTCGCCCATCGCCGCCGCCGCGACGAGCCTCCGCTCGGCTTCGACTGTGAGTGTCACGGCGGATTGGCGGCGGACCGGGACATCGCGCCCGTCATGCTGCCGCCAACCCGGCACCGGGGCATGGGGCATTCGACCCAGACGATGAGTCCGGCCCTGTACGGCGGTCTACCGGTTCACTATCAGTCGCCGAGCAGCCGCTTGCGGCCACACCAAACAGGAGGCCCCCATGCCGCAGAAGATCGTCCCGAACCTCTGGTTCGACACCGAGGCCGAGGAGGCCGCCGATTTCTACACGGCCGTGTTCAAGAACTCGCGCATCGTCAACGTCGCGCGCTACACCGAGGCCGGCCCCCGCCCCGCGGGGACGGTGATGACCGTCGAGTTCGAGCTGGATGGCCAGCGCTTCGTCGCCATCAACGGCGGCCCCCAGTTCACCTTCGACGAGGCCGTCTCCTTCCAGATCAGCTGCGCGGACCAGGAGGAGGTCGACTACTTCTGGGAGCGGCTGACCGAGGGCGGAGAGGAAAGTCAGTGCGGCTGGCTCAAGGACCGCTACGGCCTGTCGTGGCAGGTCGTGCCGACCGGCATGGAGGAGATCTTCGGCGATCCGGACCCGGAGCGGGCCCGCCGCGCGATGGAGGCGATGCTCAAGATGGGCAAGATCGACGTGGCCGCCCTGCGCGCCGCGGCGGACGGCTAGCGCCCCAGCAACAGCGTGGCCCGGCGCCCCGCTTGGCTGGGGGCCGGGCCACGCTTCCTGCGCTTGCTCCGATTACCGCGGCGCGCTACTGCTGACCGCCGGTGTCCGCAGCGCCAGGGGCCTCGGGAGCGCCACCGGACTCGGGGGCACCTCCGGCCTCGGGGGTGGTGTCGGGAGCGCCGGTGTCCCCACCGGTGCCGACGCCGCCGCCGTTCTCGCCCTGGTGGTCGCCGGTCTCCTGGTGATCCACGTTGGGACCGGTGTCGCCGGCGGCCTCAGGGGCCCCGGACTCAGGGGCGCCGGGCGTCTCCGCCGTGCCCGAGGTGTCCGGCGCGCCGGACGTGTCGGGCGCGGCCGTCGTGTCGGGCGCGGCCGCGGGGGCCGTCACGGCCTGCTTCTTCACCGGGGCCGCGGGCTTCGCGACCGGAGCGGCCACCGGGGCCGTCTCGATCGCGGGCGCTGCCGCGGGCTTCGGTGCGGCGGACGAGCCGCCCACCAGGGCGGTCGCCCCCAGGGCCACGGCGGCGATGGCCGCGGTGCCCCCCGCAACTACCTTGCGTCGCTGCATGTGTGCTCCTTGGGTTGGCGTGCGCTGGGCACGCGGTGTTTGTGCTGCGGGGGAGGAGACGCAGCGGCGCGCCGGATGTGACGGACGGGGCCGGATCCCGGCGGCGGGACTACATCGTCACTACATCCGGGGTGCCTAGCTTGCCCCGCCGCAAGCACCCAACGAAGGAGAACGCATGGACCGTTTCAAGACTCGTCCGCTGCTGGCCTCACTCGCGGCCGCGGCGATCGCGGCTCTCGGGGTGGGTGGCGTCGCCATCGCCCAGTCGGGGCCGACCACGCCGGAGAAGCCGGGCCAGGAGCGCAGCGCCCCTGAGAACTCGGCCACCGACAAGGACAACATCCAGTCCGAGAACGGCAAGGACGATGCCACGGAGAAGGGCGGCGCGGCCGAGAAGCCCGAGAAGGGCGGGAAGGCCGAGAAGCCCGGCTCCGAGAAGCCCAACGACGACGGGGCCGACGGCGGCCACGCCGACGAGGCCAAGAAGTAGCGACACGTGTCGCTCCAGGAGCGTCTGGGAGAGGGCGGCCCCGCTGAGGCGGGGCCGCCACGCTCCTTGCGCACGGCGCTTCTCCGTCACGCCAGCGCGCGCTGGTTGAAGGGCCAGCGCGACAGCACCCTCGTGGCGCTGGCGCACACCGGCCACGAATCTGCCTTCGAGGCCATCGTGCTGCGCCACGGCGCCTACCTGCTGCGCGTCGCGCGGGCGGCCGGGCCCGCCGAACGGGCCGAGGACGTGCTGCAGCAGGCGCTCCTGCAGGCCTACGTCGCGCTGCGCAGGCGCAAGCCGGTCCTCGAGCTGCGGCCGTGGCTGCGCCGGATCGTGCTCAACGCATCCGTCGACCTCTCGCGGCGCACGGGACCGCGCCCCCAGCCCGTGCGCGAGGAGGAGCTGGCGGGCGAGAGCGTCGAATCCGTCCTCGAGCGGCGCCAGCAGCTCGCGCGGCTCGTGGGGGCCTTGGGCGAGCTGCCCGACCGCCAGCGCGACGCGATCGTGATGCGAGAGCTGGAGGGCCGGCCGTTCGACGAGATCGCGGCGGAGCTGGGCACGTCGGGCGTCGCGGCCCGCCAGCTGGTGAGCCGGGCCCGCGCCCGCTTGAAGACCGGGGTCGCCGCCCTGGTCCCGTCGGCCCTGCTCGCCCGGCTGGAGACGACGGTCGCGGTCAGCGGCTCCGCCCTGGCGGTCGGAGCCCTGGCGCCGGCGGTGGGGCCGCCGGTGACGCGGGTGCCGCCCCGGCACATGGCGGCGCCGCGACAGCCTGCGCCCGCGATCCACGTAACGCCGCGGCCCGCACTCTCGTCGCCGGGCGAGGGCTCGACCGGCCGGCGGAGCCCGGATGCCACCGGGGACAGCACCGGCTCCGGGCCCGACGCGCAGCGGAGCGGCAACGCGCAGCGGGGCGGCCACGACGACGCCGGTAACACGCAAGCCGCGCCTGGCCCGACCGCGCCGGACGGTCAGAGCCAGTCCGGCGAGAACGCCGCGCCCGCGGACGCGCAGTCGCAGCAGGGCGATGGATAGGGATCCACACGTGAGCGCATAGGATCTCCCCGATGAGGGGGATCGTCGCGATCGCGCTGGCCGCCGCCGGGCTGGCCGTGGGGGCCACGGCCGCCGCGGCCGCGGGGCCCGAGGGCCCGCCCGCCCGGCCGGACACGCTGCCCGTGATGTTCGTGGGCAACAACTGGGACGGGACGGCGGACGTCATCGACGCGCGCACCTACCGGCGCCTGGCCCGCATCGACACCATCCCGGACCGCCAGGAGCGGATGCAGGAGATCCTGGCCAACCCGGTGCGGACCGGCTTCTTCCTCGCCATCCGCCAGCAGGTCGGCGAGGGCAACGACCAGTTCACGGACGACATGTTCACGTCCCACGACGGGCGCTTCGTCTACGTGTCGCGGCCGTCGTTCGCGGACGTCGTCGCCATCGACCTCGGCACCCGCAGGATCGTGTGGCGCTTCCCGATGGAGGGCCAGCGCGCCGACCACATGGCCATCTCGCCGGACGGGACGCGGCTGCTGGTCTCCGACTCCACCGCCAACAAGGTCCACGAGCTCGACGTCCGGACCGGGAAGCGCACCGGCCAGTTCCCCTCGGGCGACTCACCGCACGAGAACAACTACACGCGCGATGGCAAGCGGATCTTCCACGCCAGCATCGGACGTGTCTACACGCCGACCGACCGCTCCGAGTTCGGTCTCGCGCGGGACACGAGCAAGGGCGAGCGCTGGTTCCAGATCGTCGACGTCAACGGTCTGAAGATCCTCAAGCGCTGGGACATGGGCGCCAAGCTGCGCGAGGCCGGCTTCGACGGGATGGAGTCCGCCGTGCGCCCGATGGCCCTGGCGCCCGACGAGCGCAAGGTCTATCTGCAGATCTCCTTCCTCCACGGCTTCGTGGAGTTCGACGTGCCCACCGAGCGCGTCACCCGCGTGGCCCAGCTGCCGGTCAGCGAGCACGCCAAGAACCTCCAGCGCGAGGAGTACCTCCTCGACTCCGCCCACCACGGGCTGGCCATGAACGCGGCGGGGACGAAGCTGTGCGTCGCCGGGACGATGTCCGACTACGCGGCGATCGTCTCGCGCGCGACCTTCGGCTACAAGCTCTTCGAGAACATCAAGAAGCCCTACTGGTCGACCAACGGGCTGGACGACACGTGCTGGATCTCCTCCAGCGGGGACGACAAGGTTGTGATCCTCGACTACGCGAACGAGCGCAAGGTGGCCGAGGTCCCGGTGGGCGACCATCCCCAGCGCGTCCGGCTGGGCGCGGTGGCCCGGTCCTACCTGCCCGGCCTAGCCCCGCCCCCGGGCGTGCGCGACAGTCGCGCACCCTATCTCGGCGTCGCCGGGATGCCGCGGTCGTGCCGGCGCGCGAGCTTCTCCGTCCGCGTGCGGGTGCGCGAGCAGTCCACCCTGCGCTTCGCCGAGGTGCGGCTGGACTCCCGGCGGCTGCGCCGCACCCGGAGCAAGAGCTTCACCGTCCGCGTGCCGGTGCCCCAGCTGCGCCCGGGCGTGCACCGGCTGCGCCTGCGCGCGACCGACGCGTCGGGGAACCAGTCGCGGCGCACGTTGACGTTCCGCCGTTGCGCGCGCTGAGCTCGCTAGGCGAGCCGGCCGCGACCGCGACTCACTCTCCCCCAGGCCCCGCCGTCACGCTTGGCGCGCTCGTTCCCGGCGCACGGACGGGATGAGCAGGCTGAGCGCGACCGCGCCCAGCGCGGACTGCAGGCCGAGCGCGACCGCGCGGTAGACGACGATCGCGGCCGCGCCCACGTCGGCCTCGACCCCCGACGCGACCAGCACGCCGAGCATGATCGGCTCCACGCCGCCGACGCCTCCCGGCAGCGGCAGCGTCGTCCCCAGCTGGCCGAGCATGTAGCCCAGCGCGACCACGGCCACGTTCGGGCTCGCGCCCACCGCGTGGAACGCGGCCCACAGCACCGCGCAATCGCCCGCCCACCAGACCAGCGCGCCGCCGATCGCCGCCGGGTGGCGGGCCCGCGCCGGGATCTGGCGCAGTCCCTCGGGCACGATCGTGGCCGCCTCGCGGGCGATGCGCCGCCAGCCCCGGACGTCGAGCGACCGCCGGCGGCGGCGGCCCGACAGCGTGATGGCGGTCGCCGCCGCCACCGCCACCGCCACGATCCCGATCGGCGCCAGCGCCACGGCCAGGGGCGCCCGGCCCGGCCCGGCGCCGACCACGACGCCCAGGCCGAGCAGCAGGGCCGCGGTGGCGTAGGGCACGTTCAGCAGCGGGCCGTGCACCACGCTGCGCACGAAGATGGTGCGCAAAGGCATGCCGCCGCCGCGCAGCGCCCACAGGCGGATCAGCGGCGCGGCCACCCCGGTGGGCACCACCGCGAACGCGGCCAGCTCCCCCAGGGCGATCTGCGCGCAGCGCGAGCGCGAGACGAAGTTCGGCGCGTAGGAGAACGTGGCCCAGAAGCAGGCGGCGAAGCCGGCGCAGGCCACCAGCTCGAGCGCGATGCAGACCGCGATCCAGCCCGGGGAGGCGTCCGCCAGCCGCGCGCCCGAGCCGGGCACCAGGCGGATGGCGAGGTACCCCAGCGCGGCGAACGCCGCGACCGCGACCGCGGCCCGCAGCAGCGCGGTGCGCCGGTTCAGCCTCTCGGGCATCCGACAAAGCTGTCATGCCGGCATCACGGGCGCGAGATACGCTCCCCGCATGCGCCGCTACCACAACCTCCTGGTCCGGCTCGGGGCGACGCGCTGGTTCAGCTGGCTGTCCGCGACCGTGCTGGCGCCGATCGACCGCTTCGTCTACAGCCGCAGCGGCGGGCGCATGTCGCTGGGCCACTTCGGCGCCGAGCGCGAGGGGGCGCTGCAGACGCTGTTGCTCACCACCACCGGGCGCAAGACGGGCAAGGTCCGCACCAATCCCGTCCTGTACCTGGACGAGGGCGACGGCTGGGTCGTCGTGGCCTCGAACTTCGGGCGCGAGCACCACCCGGGCTGGTCGTCCAACCTGATCGCCGACCCGGACGCCAAGGTGCAGATCCGCACCCGGCACGAGCCGGTGCGCGCCCGGCTGGCGAGCAAGGAGGAGCTCGCCCGGCTGTGGCCCCGGCTGCTGGAGCTCTATCCCTCCTGGGATGCCTACGTGGAGCGCACCGACCGCAGCTTCCGCGCCTTCTTCCTGGAGCCGCGCGGCTAGACCGGCGGCTGGTCCTCCGCCGAGGCGGAGGGGACGTGGCCGTCGAGCACGAACAGCTCCGACGAGTAGTCCGCCTCGATGTCGTTGGAGCTCAGGAACGCCACGACCTGGCGCCCGGTCAGGCGCTCCACGCTGGCCACGAGCTGGTCGCGCATCCCGGCCTGGAGCAGTGACCGGGACTCGGTGACCGACGCACCCTCGCCGGCCCGCACCAGGGTCGACTCCGCGTGCGTCAGCGTCGACTGCAGGACCACGACCACCACCTCGCCGCGGAAGAACGCCCGGGCCTTGGTCGGGCCACGGCCCACCTGCGCGCGGTAGGCCCCAACGACGGCCCGCGCGAGCGCCGCGTTCAGGTCGCCGCCGGCCAGCTGGACACCCTCGGCCATCCAATCATCATGGACTTCGGTACCGGGGCCGTCATGGGGTGTCTGGCTCAACCTGAGCTGAGCAATTCGGCCCAGTGCGCAGCGAGGAGTACGGTGGAACCGTGGCCGATCTCCCCGTAACAGCGGAAACCAGGGAAATGGAGGCCAACCGGGCCAGGGAGGACCTCGCGTACTACCTGCACCTCCTGGACTGCACCGACGACGCGATCGTCGCGCTGGACGCGGACTGGATGGTGACCGTGTGGAACCAGGGCGCGGAGCGGATGTACGGCTGGACCGCGGAGGAGGTCCTCGGTCGCCCCGTCGCGGAGGTCGCCCATCTGGACCTGAGCGACGCGGAACGCGCACGGGTGCGCGGCGCGGCGGCGAAGCAGGGGATCTGGCGGGGAGAGGTGGTCGCCTATCGCAAGGACGGCGCGCCGGTCGAGGTGGAGCTGATCACGGTGGCGGTCCGCGACGACCACGGCGAGGTCACCGGCTTCCTCGGGATCCACCGCAACGTGACCGGGCGCCGCGAGGCCGACGCGAAGCTGCGCGAGGCCCAGCAGCGCAACGAGACGATCCTGGAGAGCATCGGCGACGCCTTCGTCGCCGTCGACCGCGACTGGCGCTACACCTACGTCAACGACCGCGCGCTGCGCCGCATGCGAGGACGCCGGGGGGACGAGTCGTTGTCCCGGGAGAACCTCCTGGGCAGGAACATGTGGGAGGTGTTTCCCGACGCCGTGGGCAGCGAGCTGCACGACCGCTACCGGGAGGCGATGCGCCTGCAGCAGGCGATGGAGTTCGAGGCGTACTTCGAGCCCACCGACGAGTGGATCGAGGCCCACGTGTACCCCTCCGAGGAGGGCCTGTCGATCTACTACCGGGAGGTGACGGAGCGCAAGCGCGACGAGCAGGAGCTCGAGCGCTCCGCGCGCCGGCAGGCGCTGGTGGCGGAGCTGGGGCTGCGGGCCCTGGCCAGCGACCAGCTCGATCCCCTGCTCGAGGAGGGTGTGGCGATGGTGGCCCGCATGCTCGAGGTCGAGCTGGCCGGCGTCGGCCAGCTCGGGCCCGGCGGCGACCAGGTCCGGCTGCGCGCCGGCGTGGGCTGGGGTCCCGGCGTCGTGGGGAGCATCGGGGTCGGGGCCGGGCGCGCCTCGCTCGTGGGCTACACGCTGACGGTGGGCGCGCCGGTCGTCTCCGAGGACCTCGCCGGCGACGAGCGCTTCGCCATCTCCTCGATCCTGTCGTCGCACGGGGCGGTCAGCGGGGCCAGCGTCCCGATCCCCGGGCGCAAGGACCCTGTCGGTGCGCTCGGGGTGTTCTCCCGCCGGCGGCGCTCGTTCTCCAACGAGGACGTGAGCTTCCTGCAGTCCGTCGCCAACGTGCTGGCCACCGCGGCCGAGCGCGTGGAGGCCGGGGAACGCGCGATGGAGATCCGCGACGTCGAGCGGCGGCGGATCGCGCGCGACCTCCACGACGAGGCGCTGCAGGACCTGGCCGCCGCCCAGGCCCGGGCCGGCGCCGGCGAGGTCGGCGCCGCGCTGGAGCGCGTGGGCCGCCACCTGCAGGCGGCGATCTACGACCTGCGCCTGGCGGGCGAGGAGGACCAGCGCTTCCCCGAGCTGCTGCAGACGCTGGTCGAGCTGCATCGCGGGCTCGTGCGGGAATGCAAGATCGAGCTGGAGGTCGGGGACGGCGTTCCCCCCGGGTCTCTCGGCAAACGGGGCACCGAGATCCTGCGCGTGGTGGGCGAGGCCCTGGTCAACGCGCGGCGCCACTCCGAGGCCGCGACGATCCGAGTGGCCGCCTGGGGCGCCGAGGACCAGCTGTGCCTGGAGGTCTGTGACGACGGCCGCGGGTTCGATCCCACCCAGCGCATGGCCGCGAGCGGCGGGGCCGGCATCGTCGGGATGCGCGAGCGCGCGGCCCTGCTGGGCGGCCGCCTGGAGGTGCACAGCGAGCCGGGCACCGGGACGCGCGTGCGCCTGGAGGTGGCGCTGACGCCGGCGCACACGGTCCAGGGAGAGGCGCGCGTGCTGCTGGTCGAGGACCACAAGACCGTGCGCGAGGCCATCGCCGCGATGTTCGAGCGCGAGCCCGACTTCGCGATCGCCGGCCAGGCCGGGACGCTGGCGCAGGCGCGCGGGATGCTCGAGGACGTCGACGTGGCGATCCTCGACCTGGGCCTGCCCGACGGCTACGGCGGCGACCTGATCGCCCCGCTGCGCGAGGCCAGCCCCGCCGCGCAGGTCCTGGTGCTCAGCGCGAGCCTGGACCGGGAGGAGCTGGCCCGGGCGGTGGAGAGAGGCGCCGCGGGCGCGCTGCACAAGAACGTCCACCTGCACGAGCTCGTGGACACGGTCCGGCGGCTGCGGGCGGGCGAGACGCTGCTGTCGATGGACGAGATCCTCGACCTCCTGCGCCACGCGCGCACCGAGCGCGAGCGCGAGCGCGGGGACCGCCAGGCGCTCGACCTGCTCACGCCGCGCGAGCGCGAGGTGCTCCAGGGCCTGGCCGACGGCCTGGACAGCCAGTCCATCGCCGACCGCCTCGGCGTGGCCATCCGCACCGAGCGCAACCACGTCGCGAACATCCTGGCCAAGCTCGGGGTCCACACCCAGATCCAGGCCCTCGTGTTCGCCCTGCGCTACGGCGCGGTCCAGCTGCGGTAACCGCGGCTAGCGCGACCGCACGCCGCTCAGCCGCGCGCGGTGACGCGGTCGACGAACTCCAGCGTGTCCGCGAGCACCTCGTCGCGGTTGGTCTCGTTGAAGATCTCGTGGCGCGCGCCGGGGTAGATGCGCTCCTCGACGTCGGCGTTGCGCAGCAGCGCCATGCCGCGGCGCGTGTGCTCCAGCGGCACCAGCTGGTCGGCGTCGCCGTGCTGCCACAGCACGGGGCCGGTCAGGCGGTCGGCGTCCAGCGCGATCTCCACCAGGGCGATCGCGAAGGCGGCGAGCGTCGGGCGCTTGAACGGCCCGTGCCACACCAGCGGGTCGTCGGCGTAGGCCTGCTGCTCGGCTTCGTCGCGCGAGAGGACCGCCACGTCGATCGGGACGTCGGGGATCTCGTCGAGCGCCAGGTAGCCCGCGATCGGGCTGGAGCCGATCAGCGGCGCGGACAGGACCAGGCCGGCCAGCTCGCCGGGGTGCAGCTCGGCGTAGCGGGTCGCCAGCAGGCCGCCCATCGAGTGGCCGACCATCGCCACCGGCAGGCCGGGATTCGCGTCGCGCGCGCGGCTCACCACGTCGTGGACGTCCCCCACGACGGCGTCGACGTCGGCGATCAGCGCGCGATCGCCGTCCGAGCGGCCGTGGCCGGCGTGGTCGAGCCCCCATACCTCCGCCCCGCGCTCGCCGAGCGCGGCGGCGACGTGGTCGTAGCGGCCGATGTGCTCGCCGTAGCCGTGCACGAGCACCACGACGCGGTCGGGGTCCTCGCGCTCCCACGTGCGCACGTGGAGATTGCCGCCGTGACCCTGGAGCGTCGTCTCCGCCATCCCGCGGCGGATCCTCTCAGAGCCAGGCGAAGGCCGCGTTGGCGGCGGCTACCGCCAGCACGATCCCGGCGGCCACCGGCCACCACGGGCGGCCCTGCGCCCGCATCCGGCGGCCCACGAGCCAGTAGCCCAGGGCCAGGAGGAGCACGAGCTCGACGGCGCCGACGAAGAGGATCAGGCCGGTGTCCGTGCCGCCGCCGCTGCTTCCCCCGCCTCCCCCGCCGCCGCTCCCTCCACCCCTCGAGCTCGACTCCCTGTCGTGGCTCTGCCCCAGGCTCGCGATCGCGCCCACGGCGCCGGTGACCCCGAGGGTCACGACGGTCGAGGCGGCGGTCCGCCCCACGTTGGCGGCCGCGCTGCGGTGCACGCCGGTCAGCGCGGCCCGCCCGCCCGGGGTGTACACGTCGCTGTCGGTCGTCAGGTTGCGCAGCCGGGCGGGACGCGCGATCCCGTCGGGCCCGCGGACCGCGGCCGGCTCGTCGCCCTCGAGCGCGACGCGGTCGCCCTCGTCCACGAACCCCTCCAGGCGCCGGGCGCGCAGCTGCACCGGCACGTGCTGACCGTCGTCGCAGGCGAGGACGAACCGCACCACGGTCGCCCCGCGGTCGGGCTCCACGCGCAGCTTGTGGACGACGCCCTCAACGCTCACCGGGCGCAGCCTAGCCGGGCGCCCCGGCGGGTCGGGTCAGCGGCCGGCGCGCCGCTTAGCGGTGCCGGCGCGCTTGGTCCCCGCGCGCTTCGCGGCGGCCGTGCGCTTCGCCGCCCCGGCGGCCTTCTTCGAGACTCCGGCCCGCGTGGCCTCGGCGTCGACGCGCTTGCTGACGGCCTTCGCCGCCTTCTCAACCGTGCCCTTGACGGACTTCGCCGCCTTGCTGAGGTCCTTCGCGGTCCCCTTCGCCGCGCTCTTGACCGACTGCTCGCTGCGCTTCGCCGCGTTGCGCTTCCGGGTCGCGGCCGCCTTCTTCGCCGCGGCGCTGCGCTGGGCCTTCGTCTGGGCCATCGCTCTCATCCTCTCCTCGTGGACGTGGCCTGACATTCTCCGCTCGCGCCGATCGCCAAACGCGAGACACGGATCGCCCGTGTCCTACAGTGGCCGCCATGGAGATCGGCCTCTACACCTTCGCCGAGACCGGCCCGGACCCGGCGCGGCGCATGCGCGAGCTGATGGAGGAGATCGACCTCGCCGAGCAGGCCGGCCTCGACGTGTTCGGCGTGGGCGAGCACCACCGGCCCGACTTCGCGGTCTCCTCGCCCACCGTTGTCCTAGGCGCGGCGGCCGTGCGCACGCAGCGCCTGCGCCTGACCAGCGCGGTGACCGTGCTGAGCTCCGACGACCCGGTCCGCGTCTTCCAGGACTTCGCCACGGTCGACCTGCTGTCGGGCGGGCGCGCCGAGATCATGGCCGGCCGGGGGTCCTTCGTGGAGTCCTTCCCGCTCTTCGGCTACGACCTGGACGACTACGACGAGCTGTTCGCCGAGAAGCTGGAGCTGCTGCTCGCGCTGCGCGATCGCGAGATCGTGACGTGGTCGGGCCGCCACCGCGCGCCGCTGCAGGACCAGGGCGTCTACCCGCGCCCGGTGCAGGAGCCGCTGCCGGTGTGGCTCGCGGTCGGCGGCAACCCGCCGTCGGCCGTGCGGGCCGGGACGCTGGGCCTGCCGCTGGCGCTGGCCATCATCGGCGGCGCGCCGGAGCGCTTCGTCCCGCTGGTGGACCTGTACCGCGACAGCGCGCGCCAGGCCGGCCACGACCCGGAGCGCCTGCCGGTGGGCATCAACTCCCACACCTACGTGGCGGACACCTCCCAGCAGGCGGCCGACGAGTTCTTCCCCGCCTACTCCTCGATGATGAACCGCATCGGCGCGGAGCGCGGGTGGTCGCCGATGACGCGCCGCCAGTTCGACGTGCTGCGCTCGCCCCGCGGCGCCCTGATGGTGGGCAGCCCGCAGGAGGTGGTGGAGAAGATCCTCTTCCAGCACGAGCTGTTCGGCCACACCCGCTTCCTCGGGCAGATCAGCGTCGGCGACCTCCCGCACGCCCAGGTCATGCGCGCCATCGAGCTGCTGGGGACCGAGGTGGCGCCGGCCGTGCGGGCCCAGTTGCCCTGAGCCGTGCCGGGCCTACCCCAGTAGCACCAGCTACGAGAGGGAGCAGCCGATGCCAGAGCTGATGACAGAGCAGGGGATGCGGCGCGTGCCCGCGGGCACGTGGCAGGTGGACCCGGCGCACTCCAGCGTGGCCTTCGAGGTCAAGCACATGATGATCGCCACGGTCCGGGGCCAGTTCCGCGAGTTCGAGGGCACCCTGGAGGCCGCGGAGGACGACCCGGCCGATTCCCGCGCGTACGGGACGGTGAACGTGGCGAGCATCGACACCGGCAACGCGGATCGCGACGCGCACCTGCGCTCGCCCGACTTCTTCGACGTGGAGCGCTACCCGCAGGCGCGCTTCGAGAGCACCCGGATCCAGCACGTGGAGGGCGGGACCTACCGGATCGTCGGCGACCTGACCATCAAGGACCAGACCCGCGAGGTCGAGTTCGACGCGTGCGTGGACGCCGCCGCGGAGGATCCGTGGGGCAACGAGCGCGTGGGCGTCAGCGTGCGCGGCACCATCAACCGGACCGACTTCGGACTCAACTGGCAGCAGAAGCTGGAGACCGGGCGGCTGCTGGTGGGCGAGGAGGTCAAGGTCCTCATCGACATCTCCGCCGTTCGCGTCTGACTCATCCGCGCCCGCTAGCGTGCAGCGGGCGTGTCGCGTCTGAGTCACCTGCCGGTCCGCATCCGCGTGACGCTGGCCTTCGGGGCCGCCATGGCCGTCGTGCTGGGCGCGACCGGGCTGTTCCTCTACCTGCGCCTGGACTCCGAGCTCAACGCCACGATCGACCAGGGCCTGCGCTCGCGCGCGGACGACATCGCGGCCCTACTGCGCACCGAGCCGGCCGAGAGCGTGCGGGGCCGCGGCCCCGTCAGCGGCCAGGGCGAGAGCCTGGCCCAGATCATGGACTCCAACGGCAGGATCCTGGACGCCAGCGCCGGCCTGACCAGCAAACCGCTGCTGCGCGGCGGTGAGTTGCGCCAGGCCTTGCGGCGCCGATACGTGTTTGAGCGCGACGAGGGGGCCGACTTCGACCGCGCCCGCTTCCTCGCCCGCCCGCTGGCGCTGCGCGACCGGCGCCTGGTCGTGATCGTGGGCGCGCCGCTCACCGGACGCGAAGACGCGCTCCAGAACCTCCAGGGGCTGCTCCTCATCGGCCTGCCGGGGGCCCTCCTGCTCGCGCTGGCGGCCGGTTACGCCGCGACCGCGGCCGCGCTGCGCCCGGTGGAGCAGATGCGCCGCCGCGCGACGGCCATCGGGGCCTCGGAGGCCGGCCAGCGGCTCCCCGTCCCCCCCGCGCACGACGAGATCGGCCGCCTCGGGGCGACGCTGAACCAGATGCTCAGCCGCCTGGAGGGCGCGCTGACGCGCGAGCGCCAGCTCGTCTCCGACGCCAGTCACGAGCTGCGCACGCCGCTGGCGATCCTCAAGAGCGAGCTGGAGCTGGCGCTGCGCGGCGGGCGCACCGTGGAGGAGCTGGAGCTGGCGCTGCGCTCGGCGGCCGAGGAGACCGACCGCCTCACGCAGCTCACCGAGGATTTGCTGATCATCGCCTCGTCCGACGAGGAGGGCCTGCCGGTGAACGTCTCGCAACTGCAGGCCGCGGAGCTGCTGCAGCGCGTGCGCGAGCGCTTCGAGCGCCGCGCCCACGAGCACGGCGCGACCCTGGAGGTGGAGGCCGAGGGGGGTCTGACGCTGCGGGCCGACCCGCTGCGCCTGGAGCAGGCGCTCGGCAACCTGGTGGACAACGCCCTGCGCTACGGCGGGGACCACATCCGGCTGGTCGCGCGCGTCGAGAGCGCCCAGGCGGCCCTGCACGTGGTGGATGACGGCGCGGGCTTCCCCGACGACTTCGTGGCCGAAGCGTTCCAGCGCTTCACCCGCGCCGACCAGGCGCGCGGGCGCGGCGGCGCGGGACTGGGGCTCTCCATCGTCGCCGTGATCGCCCGCGCCCACGGCGGCACGGTGGGCGCGCGCAACCGCGAGGGAGGCGGCGCCGACGTGTGGCTGGCGGTGCCGCGCTAGCGGCTACAGGTCGCGCAGGTCCTCGATCGCCGGGCGCCGCAGCGCGCGCAGCGTCACCGCACCGGCCAGCGCCACCGCGCCGATGGCGAGCCCGATCACCGTGGCCAGGTAGCCCCACGGGATGCCGAGCACGTCGGGCGGCGGATCGAAGACGCCGGTCAGCACCTTCACCAGCATGGCCGACAGACCCGCGGCCAGAGCGGACCCGAGGATCAGCCCGCCGCCGGTCACGAAGGCCGACTCGCCCCACACGAAGCCGCCGAGCTGGCGGCTGCGGGCGCCCAGGGCGGCCGCGATCGCGTAGTTGCGCCGGCGCTCGCGGAAGCCGAGCGCCAGGACCAGCCCCGACGCGGCGATGGCCAGGATCAGGGCGAAGCCCAGCTCCACCTTGGTCAGGCCTGAGAGCTCGACGGCGGTCAGGTTGGAGCCGACGACCCGGCGCGAGCTGGAGATGTCGGTGACGGAGGCCGAGGTGCCCAGCGCGTGACGCACGCGTGCCGCCACGGTGCCCGGTCTGGCGCCCTTCGTCTGGATCAGGAAGCTGCCCACCGCATTGCTCCCGGTCATGCGGGCCACGTAGTCGGCGTTGGCGACCATGAAGGAGTCCAGGGGCGCGGTCGGGAACTCCTTGCCCACGCCGACGTAGTGGAAGGCAACGGTGCGGAACTGCTTGGTGCGCCCGTCCTGCAGACGGAGCCGGATGTGGTCGCCGGAGTGCAGCTGGAAGTCCTTGACCGTCTCCGCGCTCACCAGCAGCGAGTCGGGATGGGCCGCGAGCTTCGCCATCAGCGCGCTCGCGGACCCGCCCTGGAACCACGCGTCCTGCAGCTTGCCCGCCGCGCCGATGGTGCCCGGGCGCACGCCGTAGAGGTCCTGCAGGTCGGCGCCGACGTAGGCGAAACGGTGCTGCAGCGGCTCGACGCTCCCGACCCCGGGAATGCGCTGCAGTCGCTTGGCGGCCTGGGGCCCCACGGGCGCCCCGGGGGACTGGGTGGCGACCACGTCGGCGCCGTTGGTGAGCCGGGCGTCGACCTCGGCCTGCTGCTGGTAGGTGGAGTTGAAGATCGCGGTCGAGCCGGCGAAGGCGGCCGTGAGCGCGAGCAGGGTCACGGCGCGGGCCAGCATCCGGCGCTCGCGGCCCATCGTGGCCGCCACGATCGGCGCCAGCCGGCCGGCCAGGGGACGCAGCAGCCCGGCGAGCGGGGTCCGGCCGCGCACGAGGATCAGGTCTACCAGGCGGTAGGCCAGGAGCCCCCCGCCCAGCCAGGTCAGGACCGGCGCCAGCAGGGCGTACCAGTTGACCGACACCTGCGGCACGCCCTCCGGCGCGAGGACGAGCTTGTACCCGTTCTTCGAGGCCTGCCAATAGACGAGCCCGGCGCCCGCGAGCGCGGCGAAGTCCAGGCCGTAGCGCGCCCACCACGGGGCGCGGTCGCGGCGGCCTACCTGGCGGCGCTGCCCGGCGACCGTGAGCGCGCGGGCGTCGCGCCAGGCGGGCAGCGCGATGGCGAGCGCGGCGATGAGCAGTCCGGTCAGCGCGGCGCCGGAGGCCCACAGCACCGCCGCCGTGGTCCCGGCGCCGAAGGAGGCCGTCCCGAAGGCCGACTGCCCCACCAGCAGAGCCGCGCCGAGACCCAGTAGCACGCCCAGGATGCCGGCCACGGCGGCCTCGGCCAGAGCCACCCGCACCAGCGTCGCGGTGGAGGCGCCGCGAGCGCGCAGAATCGAGCTGTCGCGGCGCCGGCGCCCGGCGCCGGCGGCGGAGACCGAGGCGGCGATCAGGGCGGCCAGGATGGCACCGGGGACGCCCATGAAGAGGAACAGCACCTGCGCGTAGAGCGCGTCGGCGCGGGCCTTGTCCAGCGCCGAGCCGAGGTTGTCGCCGACCAGGCCGGCGCCGGCCAGGCGGGTCTCCAGGTTGCGGGCCTGCCCGCTGACGGCGTCGAAGGCCGCGCTGGGGCTGCCGGGCAGCTTGCCGCCGAGGTCGGCGTGGATCTGCGTGGCGACGCCGGCGCCCGCGGCCGGCGCCTCGACGCGGGCGAATACGGAGGGCGGCAGCAGGATCACGTTGTCGGGCGGGGCATGGGCCTGCGCGCCCGGCGGCGCCCCCACCTGCTGGAAGAGCGAGTCGATGGCCGGCAGGTCCACGATGCCGTCCACGCGCACGGGCGAGGAGGAGCCGTTGGGCAGGCCGACGCGCACGGTGTCGCCGACACGGACGTGGAGATTGGCCGCCGTCTGCTGCGCGACGAGCACGCCGTGGTCGCTGCCGGACAGGGCGCGGACCGAGCCGGGGAAGGCCTTGGCGTAGCCGTCGGGGAGGCCCAGGACCCGGCCCGGTCCCGTCCGCTGGACGGAGCCGCCGGTCGTGGCCTGCAGGCCCGGAGTGGGCGCGAACTGCACGGGCAGCGCCTGCTTGACGCCGGGGAACGCCCTGACCTGCGCCAGGACCGTCGCGGGCCGGGCGTTGGGCGCGGCCTGGACCTGCCAGTCCACCGGGACGCGCGCGGCCGCGCGCTGGGTCATCTTCGAGGTCGTGGAGGAGAGGAAGGTGCCGATGGACGCCAGCAGGGCGACACCCAGGGCGACTCCCAGCGCGGTCGAGGCGATGCGTCCGGGCCGGTGGCGCAGCAGGCCGCGCAGCCACAGGGCCCCGGTCACGAGAGCGCCCCCACCGGCTCGGCCAGCAGCCGGCCCTCGGCCATCTCCCAGCGCTCGGGCAGCCGTGCGGAGATCTCGGGATCGTGGGTGGAGACGACGAGTGCGGCGCCGGCGCTGCGCGCGCCCTCCAGCAGCGACTCGATGACGTGGCCGCCGTTGGCGTGGTCCAGCTGGCCGGTGGGCTCGTCGGCCAGGATCAGGCGAGGCGCTCCGCACAGCGCGCGGGCCACCGAGGCGCGCTGGGCCTGGCCGCCGGAGATCTCCTCGGGCAGCTTGTCGGCGAGCTCGAGCAGGTCCAGGCGCTCGAGCATCGCGCGGGCGCGGTCGTCCGCCTCGCCGGCGTCCACGCCCTCCAGCACCAGCGGCAGGGTCACGTTCTCCTGCACGCTCAGCGGCGCCATCAGGCTGGGGCCCTGGAAGACCACGGCGACGGGGCCGGGGCGCAGGGCGGCGCGGGCACCCATCGCCGGCCAGGTCACGGTCCCCTCGGTGGGAGTGTCGAGGCCGGCCATCAGGTGCAGCAGGGTGGACTTGCCCGAGCCCGACGGCCCGACCAGCGCGACGCGCGCGCCGGCGGCCAGCTCGCAGTTCGCGTCCTGCAGGGCGACCGTCGCGGCCGCGCCGGAGCCGTAGGTGCGGCCCACGCCGGCGCAGCGGACGAGGATCTCCTCGGCGCTCATTCCTCCACCCGCCCGTCGCGCAGGGCGATCTCCCGGTCGGCGACGCGGGACACCGCGGGGCTGTGGGTGACCACGAGCACGGCGGCGCCGGCGGCCGCGCGCTCGCGCAGCAGCTCGAGCACGCGCGTCGCGGTGTCCTGGTCCACCTCGGCGGTCGGCTCGTCGGCCAGGACCACGGAGGGGTCGTTGGCCAGCGCCACGGCCAGCCCGGCGCGGGCCAGCTCGCCGCCGGAGAGCTGAGCCGGGCGGGCATGGGCGCGCGCGGAGATGCCGCAGCGCTCCAGGACCTCGGTCCGCCAGGCGGCGTCCGTGGTGCGCCCGCCCAGGCGCTGGGCCACCGCGAAGTTGTCGGTGACCGACAGGTGGTTGACCAGGTTGGACTGCTGGAAGAGGACGCCGATGGCGTGGCCGCGCAGGCGAGCGCGCTCCTCCTCGGTGCGGCGGGTCAGGCGCTCGCCGTCCACCCGCACCATCCCGCCATCGGGCTCGTCGAGCCCCGCCAGGCAGGACAGGAGCGTGGACTTGCCCGACCCCGAGGGCCCGGTGACCGACACGACCTCGCCCCGGTCCACCCGCAGCGACACGCCCTGCAGGGCCAGCGTCTCGTCGTCGCCCGCATGGAAGAAGCGGTACAGGCTCTCGGCCTCCAGCGGGGCGCTCATCGGGTGAACCGCAGGGAGCTGGTGACGGTCTTCCACGGGTCCACGTTGTCGGCGCGCTTGTCGCCGGATAGCGTCAGCACGACCAGCTTGCCGCCGTGGAAGAACACGTATCGCTCGACCGCGTCCACCCCGGCCTTCCCGGTGACGGGGTCGGGCTTCGCCGCGGCCAGGTAGGTGATCAGGACGACCGGGCCGGCGGGCCGGACGACGGTCTTCACCGTGCCCGGCTGGTAGCCCGGGACGGTCCGCGCCAGCTGGGGCACCACGCCGCCCTTGGCCTGCGCGACGGTCGGCGCCGCGGCGGCCGGCATCGACTCCATGCGGATGGAGTTGCGCTTGTCGACGAACGTCGTCGCCGCGCCCGTGGCGGTGCGCGACCAGCCCTCGGGCACCTTGACGGAGTAGCCGCCGCCGGGCGGCGCGTAGGCGACGTAGGCCTGGTTGTCGGGGATGTCCCCGGCCGGGCTGGTCTCGTGCGTCGTCGTCTGGGCAGGCGGCGCGGAGGCGGACGTGCTGGTGCTGCCGCTGGTGGAGGATCCGCCGCAGCCGGCGGCCGCGACGGCCAGGGCCGCGGCGGCGACGGCCACCGGGGCAAAGCGGAATGACATGCGGGCTCCTCGGTCGATCACGGTCCGGAAGAGTGGACTGCGCCGATGAGAGAGGCATGAGGCCCACATGTCCGCCGCGGCTCATCTGGCTCTCACGCAAACCGAGGATGATCCTCCTCATGCGCGTCCTGATCGTGGAAGACGAGGTGAAGATGGCCGGCCTGATCCGGCGCGGCCTGCGCGACGACGGGATGGCCGCCGACGTCGCCGTCAAGGGGGAGGACGCCCTCTGGATGGCCGGCTCCACCGAGTACGACGCGATCGTCCTGGACGTGATGCTGCCCGGGATGGACGGGTTCGAGGTCTGCCGCAAGCTGCGCGAGGACGGCGTGTGGTCCCCGGTGCTCATGCTGACCGCCCGCGATGCGGTGCGCGACCGCGTGCAGGGCCTGACCACCGGCGCCGACGACTACCTGTCCAAGCCCTTCTCCTTCGCCGAGCTGGTCGCCCGGCTGCGCGCACTGTCGCGGCGCGGGCACATCGAGCGCCCGGCGATCCTCACGGCGGGCGACCTGCAGCTGGATCCCGCGTCCAAGCGCGTGACCCGCGGCGACACCGACATCAGCCTCTCCTCCAAGGAGTTCGCGCTGCTGGAGACCTTCATGCGCCGCCCCGGCGAGGTGCTCGACCGCTTCCACCTGCTCGAGCACGCGTGGGACTACGAGTACGAGAACCGCTCCAACGTGGTCGACGTCTACGTGCGCTACCTGCGCGAGAAGGTCGACCGCCCCTTCGGCGTGAAGTCGCTGGAGACGGTGCGCGGCGCGGGCTACCGGCTGCGCGCCGACGGCGGCACCCCGGCCGCGGCCAAGGCCTAGCCAGACGACGGGCTCAGGCGACCGCCCCGGCGACCTCCGGCTCGGCGGTGTCCCGCGGCGCACCCGGGTCGCGCCAGGTCACGGTGAGCTCGCCGTCCTCGACGTCCAGGACGATCGTCGCGCCGTCCACGATCTCCCCGGAGAGCAGCGCCCGCCCGATGCGGGTCTCCACCTCGCGCTGGATGAAGCGCCGCAGCGGCCGGGCCCCGTAGACGGGGTCGTAGCCCTCGCGGGCGATCAGCAGCCGCGCCTCCTCGCTCAGCTCCAGCGTCAGGCGCCGGTCGACCAGGCGGCGCCGCACGTCCTCGATCTGGAGGTCCACGATCCGCTCGATCTCCTCCAGGGTCAACGGCTTGAACAGGACGATCTCGTCCACCCGGTTGAGGAACTCCGGGCGGAAGTGCTCGCGCAGGTCGGCCATGACCTTGGTGCGCGCCTCCTCGCTGATCTCCCCCCGGTCGCCGATCCCCTCCAGCAGGTGCAGCGAGCCGATGTTCGAGGTCATGATGACCACGGTGTTGCGGAAGTCCACCGTCCGCCCCTGCGCATCGGTCAGACGCCCGTCGTCGAGGATCTGCAGCAGCGTGTTGAACACGTCGGGGTGCGCCTTCTCGATCTCGTCGAACAGGACCACGGAGTACGGCTTGCGGCGCACGGCCTCCGTCAGCTGGCCGCCCTCCTCGAACCCCACGTAGCCGGGGGGCGCGCCCATCAGGCGGCTCACCGTGTGGCGCTCCTGGTACTCCGACATGTCCAGCCGGACGATGTTGTCCTCGGAGTCGAACAGCGACGCGGCCAGGGCCCGGGACAGCTCGGTCTTCCCCACCCCGGTCGGCCCGAGGAAGATGAAGGAGCCGATGGGCCGGCGGGGGTCCTTGATCCCCGCCCGCGCGCGAATGACCGCGTCCGCGACCAGCTGGACCGCCTCGTCCTGGCCGATCACGCGCTCGTGCAGGACCTCGTCCAGGCGCAGCAGCTTCTCGCGCTCGCCCTCCACCAGCCGCGACACCGGGATGCCGGTCCAGCGGGCGACGATCTCGGCGATTTCCTCCTCGGTGACCTCCTCGCGCAGCAGCCGGGTCTCCCCCTGCTTGGCGGTCAGCCGCTCCTCCTCGGACTTCAGCCGGCGCTCCAGCTCGGGCAGCTTGCCGTGGCGCAGCTCAGCGGCACGGTTGAGGTCGTATGACCGCTCGGCCTCCTCGATCTCCCGGCGGACCTGCTCGAGCTCCTCGCGCAGGGCCTGGAGGTGGCGGATCGCCTGGCGCTCGGCCTCCCACTGGGCCGTCATCGCGTCGGCCTCGGCGCGCAGGTCGGCCAGCTCCTTGCGGATGGCCTCCAGGCGCTCCTTGCTGGCCTGGTCCTTCTCCTTGCGCAGCGCGGCCTCCTCGATCTCCAGCTGCATCACGCGGCGGGTGATGGCGTCCAGCTCCTGGGGCATCGAGTCGATCTCGGTCCGCACCACGGCGCACGCCTCGTCCACCAGGTCGATCGCCTTGTCGGGGAGGAAGCGGTCGCTGATGTAGCGGTGCGAGAGCGTGGCCGCCGCGACCAGCGCGGCGTCCTGGATCCGCACGCCGTGGTGGACCTCGTAGCGCTCGCGCAGGCCGCGCAGGATCGAGATCGTGTCCTCCAGCGTGGGCTCGTCGACGGTGACCGGCTGGAAGCGCCGCTCCAGCGCCGCGTCCTTCTCGATGTGCTTGCGGTACTCGTCCAGCGTCGTGGCGCCGATGCAGTGCAGCTCGCCGCGGGCCAGCATGGGCTTGAGCATGTTGCCGGCGTCCATGGAGCCCTCGGCCGCGCCCGCGCCCATGATCGTGTGCAGCTCGTCGATGAAGAGCAGGATCTGGCCCTCGGCCGCCTTGATCTCGGTCAGCACGGCCTGCAGGCGCTCCTCGAACTCGCCGCGGTACTTGGCCCCGGCGACCAGCGAGCTCATGTCCAGCGCGAAGACGGTCTTGTCCTTCAGCCCGTCGGGCACGTCCTGGCGCACGATGCGCTGGGCCAGTCCCTCCACGATCGCGGTCTTGCCCACGCCCGGGTCGCCCACCAGCACCGGGTTGTTCTTGGTCTTGCGCGACAGGATCTGGATCACGCGCCGGATCTCGGCGTCGCGCCCGATCACCGGGTCCATCCGGCCGCTGCGCGCCTCGTCCACCAGGTCGCGGCCATACTTCTCCAGCGCCTCGTAGGCGGCCTCGGGGGTGGCGCTGGTCACGCGCTGCGCGCCGCGGACCTCGGTCAGGACCTCCAGGATGCGGTCGCGGCTCGCGCCCGGCACGGCGTTCTCGTCCACCATCGCCAGCAGCACGTGCTCGACGGAGACGTACTCGTCCTTCAGCCGCTGGGCCTCCTGCTCGGCGGCCTCCAGCACGCGGGCGAGCCCGCGGGTCACGCGGACGTCGCTGGACGCGCCCGACCCACTCACCCGCGGCCGTCCCTCCAGCCGGCGCTCGACCTCGGCGTGCAGGGCGCCGACGTCCACGTCGGCGCGCAGCAGCAGCCGGGGCACCAGCCCCTCGGGCTGGTCGAGCAGGGCGAGCAGCAGGTGATCGACGTCCACCTCGGTGTGGCCGAAGCGCAGGGCCTTGGTCTGCGCGTCGTGCAGCGCTTCCTGCGTCTTCTGGGTCAGCCGATTCGGATCCATCGATCTCTCGCCTCCAGTTGCTCGATGCGTGCCAGCAGGTCACAGGCCAGGATCGCCCCGGCGTAGTTGAGTCCCAGGTCGTGGCGCAGCCGCATGATCCGGGCCAGCCGCGCCGCCGCGTCGATCGCCTCCGGCTCGACCGCGCCCATGCGCAGCAGCCGGCGCACGAGGTCAGGATGCAGCCCCGCCTCGTGGGCCAGGACCGACACCTCGGTGTGCACGAGCGCGGTCGCCATCAGCGCCTCTTCGCTCGCGGGTTGAAGTCGGAGACCGAGGCGAGCTCCTCGAACAGCTCGCGCTCACGATCGTTCAGCTTCTTGGGCACCTCGATCTTCACGACCAGGTACAGGTCGCCCGGCTTGGCGCCGGGCATCCCCTCGCCGCGCAGGCGCAGCTTGCGCCCCGACGAGGAGCCCGGAGGGACCTTCACCTGGGCCGTGCCGGTCAGGGTCCGCGCCTCGACGGTCGCGCCCAGGGCGGCCTCCCACGGGGTCACCGGCAGGTCGGCCTCCAGGTCGCTGCCCTTGACCCGGAAGACCGGGTGGCGGCGGATGCGCACGCGCAGGAACAGGTCCCCGGCGGGCCCGCCGCCGGCGCCGCCCCCGCCCTCGCCCGCCAGCCGGATGCGCTGGCCGTCGCGCACCCCCCTGGGAATGCTGACGTCGTAGTCGCGCCCGTCGCCCAGCGTGATGTGCTTGCTCCCGCCGGCGGCCGCCTCCTCCAGCGACAGCTCCAGCACCGCCTCCTGGTCGCCGCCCCGCTGCGCGAACCCGCCG
>JAWVFR010000097.1:0-5485 GCA_033855845.1 Solirubrobacteraceae bacterium | reverse complement strand
CCTACCGGCTGCGCCTGGAGAAGGGGACGGTGCGCTTCAGCGACTCCTCGCGCGGCCAGGCGCGCGCGATGCTCATGGTCCAGGACTTCACCCGCCAGGTCGCGCGCCGCGTCTGCGGGCTGCCGCGCTGACTAGGAGAAGCGGACTTTGCCGTTGGACTGCGCCCGCGCCTGCGCGCGCTCGGCGAAGTCCAGCCGCTTGGCCGCGGCGCGGAACAGCCGCGTGAGCAGCCGCAGCCGCGCGTTCTCGGAGCGCAGGTCCAGCAGCCCCTGTTTGGCGTCCAGGCCGAAGTCCACGGTCGCCGCCATGTCGTAGGCGCCCATCGACTTCAGGTCCTCGGCCTCGGGCCGGCGCTCCGTGGCCTGCTCGACCAGCTGCGCGTAGACGTCCTGCGCGGTCTCCAGCAGCTCGCCGTCCACCGGCTCCTCCTTGTCCTCCAGGAACTCGACCTCCCCCGCCGGATAGGGCAGGTCCTCCTGGCGCTCCAGGACGCGGAACGGCCGCGTCCCGCGCACGAGGATGTTCATGCGCCCGTCCTCCATGCGCTCCAGGACCTCCGTGATCTCCACGGCGCACCCGATCGGCCGCAGCCCGTCGTCGGAGAGCCACACGATGCCGAATTCCGACTCGGCCTCCAGGCACTCGCCGACCATGGTGCGGTAGCGCGGCTCGAAGATGTGCAGGGGCACCAGCTCCGAGGGCAGCGCGACGATCCCGAGCGGAAACAGGGGAAAGTCGCGGACGGGAGCCGGCATGGGGAAAGTGTAGAAGCGCTCGCGGGACCGTCCGGTGGGCCGGGTGTCATTGGGGGCATGGACGAGCTGGTGGCCTACGAGCGCGGGTTCCGGCGTGCCGGCCTGCCCCTCCTGATCGAGGGCTACTCGGCGCGCGAGGACGTGTTCACCCGGGCCGTGCCGCTGCTGACCCTGGTCTTCCTGGCCGAGAGCCTGGGGGCGATCGACCTGCGCTGGTCGGTGGGGGCCAACGTGGGGGCGATGGCGGGTGGCCTGACCATCGTGCTGGGGGCGCTGGGCCTCGTCAACCGCGCCCGCGGGCGCCCCTTCCTCTCCCGCCCGCGCGACGTGGGCGCCCCCGAGCTGGCCGGGTTCGTGCTCATCCCGGCGCTGCTGCCGCTGCTGTTCGGCGGGCAGTGGCGCAGCGCGCTGGTGACGGTGGCGGGCAACGCGCTGCTGCTGGTGCTCGTCTACGGCGTGGTGGGCTACGGGCTGTTCGCCATCGTGCGCTGGGCGGCGGAGCGCCTGGTGCGCCAGCTCGTGGCCTCGCTCTCGCTACTGGCCCGGGCGCTGCCGCTGCTGCTGATCTTCGCCGTGGTCCTGATGCTCACCAACGAGATGTGGCAGACGTTCGCGGCCGAGTCGGCGGGCCAGCTGGCGCTGGTGGGCGGGCTGTTCGTGCTCGTCGGGTCTGTGTTCCTGCTCGCCCGCCTTCCGCGCGAGGTGGGGCGGCTGGAGCGCGACGCCGGGTCCGGGCCGCCGCTGGAGCCGCGCCAGCGGCTGAACGTCGCGCTGGTGCTGTTCGTGTCCCAGGCGCTGCAGGTTCTCGTCGTCTCGGTGGCCATGGGCCTGTTCTTCGCGGCCTTCGGCCTGATCGCGATCCCGCCCGGCGTGCAGGCGGGCTGGCTGGGCAGCGCGCCGCACTCCCTGGTCACGCTGCACCTGGTGGGCGGCGACCAGGTGCTCAGCACCGAGCTGCTGCGCGTGTCCGGCGCCATCGCCGCGTTCTCCGGGCTCTACTACGCGATCGCCGTGCTGACCGACTCCACCTACCGCGAGGAGTTCCTGGAGGAGATCACCGATGAGATGCGCGCCACCTTCCAGGCGCGGGTCCGGTATCTGGAAACGCGCGGTGGCTAGGCCGGCTTGCGGGCCGCGATCATCAGGTTGTAGAAGATCTCCGGGGGCAGGCGCTGCTCCAGCAGCCCGCGGTCCAGGCGCTGGAGGAGCAGGTAGCCGCGGTAGGCGTACTGACGCCAGGCCCAGGGGACCTGCGCGGGGTCGGCGGTCGCCTCCAGCGTGCGGTTGGCCCACCCGAACCAGGAGGCCAGCAGCTCCTCGCCGCGCACGCGCACTGCATCGAAGCCGGCGCCGGCCGCGAAGTGGCGCAGCTCGGACGGGGCGAAGGCGTGGACGTCGACGAACGCCTCCAGGCCGTGGTCGCCGCCCCCGCCGTTGGTGTGGACGTGGTCGGGGTGGGGCGCGGCGCCCATCGCCGCCCGCCAGGCGGGGGCCAGCGCGGCGGCGCCGCGCTTGGGCACCGCGGCGAGGCGGTCCCCGTAGCGCGACGGCTCGCCCGCGAAGGCGATCCAGCCGCCCGGCCGCAGCACGCGCGAGAACTCCGCGAACGCGCCGGCCAGGTCGGGGATGTGGTGCAGCACCGCGTGGCCGAAGACGAGGTCGAAGGACTCGTCGGGCAGCGGGAGCGCCTCGGCGTCGGCGGCCACGGTGTCCACCGCGATCCCCAGGCGGTCCGCGTTCTCTCGCAGCGCGTCCAGCATCCCGGGGGAGATGTCCATGCACGTCGCCTCCCCGATCACGCCGGCCCGGGCGAGGTTGAGGGAGAAGTACCCGGTGCCGGCGCCGATCTCCAGCGCGCGGCCGAAGCGCTCGGGCTCGCGTCCCAGCGCCTTGCGCAGCTTCATCAGCACCTGGCTCTGGCCCAGCGCGCCGAAGTCGATGCCCCACTTGGAGTCGTAGCCGTCCGCCGCGGCGTCGTGGTAGCGCGTGTTGACGTCGCGGATCTCTTCTGCCGTCGCGGGGGCCGCCATGGCGGCGGAACTGTAGCGTTCGCGCGCGTGCCGGAGGCCTACCTCCAACGCGACCAGCCGCCCGGGGTGCCGCCGCTGGCGCTCACCGGGGAACGCACGCTTCCCGACGTTCCCGAGGAGAACTACTGGTACCGCCGGCATCTGGTGGTCTACGAGTGGATCGCGGGGCGTACCCGCGGGCTGGACGTGGTCGACATGGCCTGTGGCGAGGGCTACGGGGCCGACGTGCTGGCGCGCGGCGGCGCGCGCAGCGTGGTCGGCGTGGACGCGAACCCCGAGGCCCACGAGCACGCGCGCCTGCGCTACGGCCGCGACGGGGTCCGCTTCGACCGCGACCTCGTGCAGGGCTGGGACGGCGAGGTGGACGCGGTCTCCTTCCTGCAGACGATCGAGCACGTGGAGGAGCCCGGCGAGGTGCTCGAGCACTTCAAGACGCTGCTGCGCCCCGGCGGCGCGGCGTACATCTCGACGCCCAACGTCCTGACGCTGGCCCCCAAGGGCGCGGAGCGGTCGGGCAACCCGTGGCACGTGCACGAGTACCGCGCGGAGGAGTTCGCGGGGATGCTGGCCGCGCACTTCGGCCATGTCGAGCTGCACGGGCTGTTCCACGCGCGCAAGTTGCGCGTCCACGACTGGGCGCTGAAGGCGGGATGGGACCACGTGCATCCGCGGGTCGGCCTCACCGGCAGCTTCTACGGCTGGTTCACCCCCGCCATCTCGGCCCGCGACTTCCGTCTGCGCCCGGGGCTGCCCGCCCGGCTGCAGCGGGCCCTGGACTTCGTGGCCGTATGCCGGCTCTAGCCCGGCAGGGCGAGCTGGCGCTCGTCCTGCACACCCACATGCCCTACGTGGAGGGCTTCGGGACCTGGCCGTTCGGCGAGGAGTGGCTGTTCGAGGCGATGGCGGGCAGCTACCTGCCGCTGCTGGACGTGCTGAGCCGCGCCGACGGGGCGCTGACCCTGTCGGTGACGCCGGTGCTGGCCGACCAGCTGGAGGCCGGCGGCGTGGCCGACGGCTTCCGCGCCTTCCTGGCCGACGTGCGCGAGGCCAGCCACGAGCGCGACATCGCGGGGCTGCGCGCGGGGGACCACGAGGTCCTGGCCGCCGAGCTGGAGCGCTCGCGCGACGACTACCGGGCGGCCGGCGCGCGCTTCGAGGCGATCGGCGGCGACCTGCTGGGCGCGCTGAAGCCCCACGTGGCCTGGACGTCGGCGGCCACCCACGCCGTCCTGCCCCTGCTGGCCGGCGACGCGGGGGCGCGGCTGCAGATCGAGGTCGGGGTCGAGTCCCACCGCGCGCGCTTCGGCGCCTGGCGGGGCGGGTTCTGGTTGCCGGAGTGCGCGCACGCGCCCTGGCTGGACCACCTGCTCGAGGAGGCGGGCGGGCACGCCACGTGCGTCGACTTGACGGACGTCTTCGGCCGCGGGGCGCCCGAGCACCTGCGCCCGCTGCGCAGCGAGGACGGCCCGCTCCTGGTGCCGGTCGACCGCGAGGTCGTGGAGCTGGTGTGGAGCGACGCGGGCTACCCGGCGCACGGGGCCTACCGCGACTACCACCACCACACCGTCCACCACCACCGGCCGTGGGACAACGCGGGGCGCCCCTACGACCGCCAGGCCGCGGCCCAGGTGGTTCGCGAGCACGCCGCCGACTTCGTGACGCGGGTGCGCGAGCGGGTGGCCGGCGGCGGCCTGTGCGTGTGCGCGCTGGACACCGAGCTGCTGGGCCACTGGTGGCACGAGGGCCCCGCCTGGCTGGACGCCGTGCTGGAGGAGTCCGCCGCCCAGGGCCTGGCGCTCACCGGCCTCGACGACGCACTGGAGCGCCACGAGGCGGTCCCCGTCGCCGACGCGCTCGCCGTGCACCCGGCGGGGGCCGGCAGCGCATCCGAGCTCCCGGTCACCACCTGGGGCACCCCGCGCACCCTCTCCACCTGGTCGGGCCCGCCGGTCGCCGATCTCGCCTGGCGCGCGCGCGACGCCGAGCTGGCCGTGGCCCGGGCGGGCCGCGCCGCCGGCCCGCGGGCGCTGCGCGAGCTGCTCGCGCTCCAGTCCTCGGACTGGGCCTTCATGGTCAGCGCGCAGCTGGCCGGCCCCTATCCGCGCGAGCGCGCCGAGGGTCATGCCGCCGCGCTGGAGGAGGCCCTGCGGCTAGGCTCTGAGGCCGAGCCCGCGCTGCGCAACCTCGCGCCGTCGCTGTCCGCATCCGGGCTCCCCGAGCCGTGAGCCGCGTCCTCATCTTGTCCTGGGAGTACCCGCCGATCGTGGAGGGCGGGCTGGCGCGCCACGTGCGCAAGCTCTCCGAGCAGCTCGTGTTCCACGGCGTCGACGTGCACGTCCTCTCGCGCGGGGACGAATCGATGCCGGCCGAGGAGGACGTGGACGGCGTCCAGGTGCACCGCGTCCGCGAGCCGCGCCGCCCGCGCGACCTGGGGGAGTTCGTCACCTGGGTCGAGCACATGAACGCGGACATGCTCGCCGCGGGCGTGGAGCTGGGCGACCGCTTCGACTTCGACGTCGTCCACGGCCACGACTGGCTCGTGGCCGGCGCCGGCGACCACCTGGCGCGGCGGTTCCGCTGCCCGCTGGTGGTCACGATCCACGCCACCGAGTACGGCCGCCACCAGGGCTGGGTGGACAAGCACCCCCAGTCCTACATCCACGGGGTCGAGCGCTGGATGGCCAACCGCGCCGACCGCGT
>JAWVFR010000096.1:0-4140 GCA_033855845.1 Solirubrobacteraceae bacterium | reverse complement strand
TGGTAGAGGTGCTCGTTGGCCAGGACGGCCTTGGCCACCACCTCGTGGTTGGGCCCGCCGCCCAGGCGCGCGACGATGCCGACGCCGCACGCATCGTGCTCATGCGCGGGGTCGTAGAGGTCTGCCGTCGGCGGCTGGGGCTGGTGGTTCATGAGGCGCTCCGGGGGCGGCGTCCGAGACGCGTGAGGCGAACGCCAAATGTTACCCGTCGTCAGGGGGTGGGGAGTAGCGGATGTAGGCGCTCCACTTCTCGTTGACCCGGGAATAGGTCTCGACGCGGAACTCGTGGGCCTCGCGAATCGTGGCCGTCGTCTGGTCGATGCTCATCTTGATGGTCTGGAAGCGCGCGTTCTGCACGGACGGGTCGATCTGCCAGGAGCGCCAGGACTGCATCAGCGACTGGGCCAGGTTGTCCCCGATGAGCTGGCGCTGGAAGGTGCGGTCCTCGCCGTTCTGGGCGATGCCGGCGCGCAGCCCGGCGACCGGGTCGGGCACGGCGATGTAGGAGTAGTAGAGGAGCCAGTACGGCGAGTCCGAGCCGATGTAGGCGGTGCCGACGAGCACGACCGCGCTCCAGGGCCGGCCGGCGAAGTTGAAGTGGGCGTAGACCCCGCCGCTGCTGTACGGCGGGCCCAGCGGCCCGTCGGCGAGCAGCTGGGAGGCGCGCATGTTGGTGATCAGCTTGCGCTGGCCCTCGGGCACGCCCGCGCGGCACTGCAGGTTGGCCAGCTCGCGCGGCAGCACGTTGACCAGCGCGTCGGCCGCGTTCGTGTAGCGATAGACCGTGTCGCACGGCCCGCCGCAGTACTGGGGCCCGTACTGGCAGCCCAGGTACTGGTTGGGATCGACGATCAGGGCGGGGACGCCGAACGCGGCGCTCCCCTCGGGCTGGCCCGGGCGGTTGCTCAGGAACACGGCGCCGGTGTCCGACGGTGAGGCGTTGAAGCCGCGTGGCACGTCCATGTGGACGTACTGGTTGCGCTGGATGGGCGCGATCGGGTAGCGCGGCTGGACCTCGCGCACCGCGCCCCGGCGCAGGACCACGATCCGCCCGCCGCGCGCCGAGGCGACGATGCGGTCCAGCTCGCCGAGGCGAGTGGCGCTCCGGGCGATGGTCATGGTGGCCCGCAGCACGTTGCGGCCCTCGCGGCGGATCGCGATGCGCCGCCGGTCGGCCGCGTCGCCGAGGTCGGCCTGGAACGTGGTGGACGTCGCCCTCGCGCTGTTGCGAGCCAGGCCGAGCTGGTTGAGCAGAGCCGCCCCGGCGTCGCCCGGCTTCACGGCCGTGCGCAGGCGGCTGTAGACGACCCGCCCGCGCCGGCTGGAGACCTCGTAGGTCCCGTCGGCGTTGGACTTCAGCCGGTAGCCCGCGGGCGCGCTGACCTGGAAGCCGCTCGAGCCCCGCAGAACCTTGCCCGCGGCGCCGGCCGGGGCCAGGAGGATGGCCGCCAGGACCGCCGCGATGACTCGCGGACCGCGCATGCAAGGGCCAATCTCTCAGGTGCGGGTGCCGCGATCAACCCGAATCCGAGACGTCGCGGTAGATGTCCGCCACGCGCTCGGCGAGCGCCGGCCACGCGTACTTGGCTCGCACCGTCCTGCGGGCGGCCTCGCCGCGGCGGCGGCGCTCGGCCGGATCGTTGACCGCGGCGACCAGGGCGTCGGCCAGCGCCTCCTCGTCGTCGGGCTCCACCAGCCACCCGGTTTCGCCGTCGTCCACGATCTGACCGGGCCCGTGCGCGTCGACGGCGATGGCCGGCAGGCCGCACGCCATTCCCTCCACCAGCACCTGGCCGAACTGCTCGCGCACCGACGGCAGGACCACGGCGTCGGAGGCGGCGAAGAAGTCGGGCAGCAGGTCGTGGTCGTGCCAGCCGGCGAGGAAGACCTCGCGCTCCAGGCCGCAGCTCTCCACCACCTCCACCGGGTGCTCGCCCTCCCACTCGCCGGGGAAGCCGCCCAGCAGCACCAGCGGCGCGGGCCGGTCGAAGCGCTCGCGCGCCCGGCGGTAGGCGCGGATCAGCACGCCGATGCGCTTCACGCGCGTGTAGCGCCCGACGTAGAGCAGGACGGGGACGTCGTCCTCGAAGGCGGCGAGGTCGCGCTCCTCGTAGGCCACGCTGCCGGCGTCGCCGCCGGGGCGCCAGCCCTGCGGGTCCTCCACCAGCCACCGGCGCCACAGCTTCATGCGGTCGATGGCGCGGCGGTCGAAGACCTCGGGGTCGAATCCGTTGGGCACGACCGAGCAGGCCTCGGGCGCGATCCCCAGCTCGCGCTCCACGCGCTCCTCCTGCGTGCTGGAGAGCAGGATCAACCGCTGGGACGCGCGGCCCCAGCGCCGCAGCCGCGCCGACCAGGCCTCGGCGTGGTCCCAGTCGCGCGGCGGGCCGGACGCGATCGCCTCCAGCATCAGCAGCTCGGTCCCGTGGACGTGCGTCACGATCGGCACGCCGGGCGCCACGCGGGCGGCCGCCGCGTGCATGGGGGTCAGGTGGTTGAGGTGGATCACGTCCGCGTCGGCGGCGCCGGCCGCCTCCAGCGCGTCCGACCACGCGTCCACCAGCCGCTCGAAGCCCGCATCGTCGACCTTGGCGAACACGCGGTCCGCCGCGCCGTCGCGGTCCTCGAATGAGGGGTGCATCGGCGGGTCGTGGGCCAGGGGGTCGGCGGCGGCGATCGCCTCGGTGTAGTCCATCGGGCGCACGTCCAGGCCGGAGAAGAACCGCTGCGCGTCGGCGTGGCCGCCGCGCCGGGTGCCCGAGGCGATCGTCACGTCCCAGCCCTGCGCCGGGAGCGCACGCGCGAGCGCCCGGGTCACGTGCGCCGACCCGCCGCGCGGGAAGAACATGAGGCCCATGAGCACGCGCGGCATGCGCCGCAGGCTATTCAGCGGGCCGCGAAAACGAGCGCCGTGGCGATCGGGCGCCCGCCGGGGAGCGGCACGCCGAAGTCCGCGCGCGGCCGGTTGCGCAGCTCGCCCGCGCAGACCAGGGACGTGGAGCCGCCGCCGTCCAGGTTGATCGCCTCGCGCGCGCCGAGTTCGATCAGCAGGGCCGCCAGCTCGGCCAGCGACAGGCCCGCGTCGGCCCGCGAGCGCCCGTCGCACACGACGGCGAGCAGCTCGCCGTCCGCGATCCCCAGGGCCGCGCGGGGGTAGCGCCCGGCGGTGATGTCGGAGTCGAACTGCGCCGCCGCGGCGGAGAAACCCTCCGGGTCCTCGCCGTCGCGGATCGCCGGCTCGCTCTCGCGCACCAGGACCGGGCCGGCCTGGAGCAGGTCGCCCCGCGGTTCGTCGGGCAGCTCCCGGCGCGCGGCGATCCGCGGGCGCCCGGCCTCCACATGCAGGCAGCCGCGCACGGCGTCCCAGGGGGCATCGAACGGGGTGTGGCTCCGGGCCATCCCGCGCGTGCGCAGCTCGCCCAGTGGCGCGCCGTCCGGCCGCGTGAAGAAGCCGCCGACCATCGCCTCGGGGATCCCGCGGGCGTCGCACCACGCGCCGAGCGGGACGGGCCGCCGCGGCCGCGCCACGCGCAGCGCGGTGCGCGCCAGCTCGTAGCGCGCGACGTAGACCGTCGTGCGCAGGCCGTCGTCGAGCACGACGCGAGAGCGGCTCAGGTGCTCGGGGGCCCGGGCTTCGGCCCGGCGGGTGGCGAGCGAGGTGGCCATCGAGGTCATCTTGGGCCGGGTTGATGAATTCGGTGTGACAATCCCGTTACCTGCGGTCTCATGGCCCCTTTTTCGGCACCTGAGCCGGTTCGGTGGAGTCCCACGTGGGTAGGAAATGGCCGGGTACCACGCAAAGAGAGGCGCACGCTATGAGTTCACTGGAGGGCAAGAAGGTCGCGTTCCTGGCCACCGACGGCGTGGAGCAGGTCGAGTTGTCAGAGCCGTGGAAGGCCGTCCAGGAGGCCGGGGGGACGCCCGAGCTGGTGTCGCTGGCGGACGGCGAGATCCAGGGCTTCGACCACTTCGACCAGGACCGGACCTTCCCGGTCGATCGGGTGGTCGCCGACGCCGACGCCGGCGACTACGACGCGCTGGTGCTGCCCGGCGGGGTCTGGAACCCGGACAGCCTGCGCCAGGATCGCGACGCGGTCGGCTTCGTCCGCGGGTTCTTCGAGGAGGGCAAGCCCGTCGCGG
>JAWVFR010000095.1:0-6310 GCA_033855845.1 Solirubrobacteraceae bacterium | reverse complement strand
CTCGTGGGCGCGTTCCTGCTGCAGGGCGAGGTCCTCAGCTCGATCACCCCGCAGAGCCGGAGCGGCCTGCTGGGCTACGCGGTGCTCTTCGGAGCCGCGCCCGAGGTGGTGCTGCGGTTCCTGGACGACAAGGTGAACAAGGTCACCGCCGCCGCGCGGACAGAGAACGACCCGGTGACCAAGGTGCCCGCGCAGACGAAGGCGGTATTGGAGGGGTCAGCGGACAGACGATCGCAACTGGAGTACGAGGAGCCCGTGGGTCGCCCGGCCGCGCTCGACCAATACCGCAGGCTGATGAAGCTCGCCGACGAAGGAACCAACGCCGGCGAACGTGCGAATGCGGCCGAGGCGGCGGAGCAGCTCGCACGCCGCTGGGGCTTCACCGAGCGCGACCTCACCTGAGGGGGGCGGATTCACAGGGCCGGTGGCCTAAGACCCACCGTGACCCACGAGCGCTCTACCGTCCTGGTTGTCGAGGACGACGCGACCACCGCGAGGTTCCTGGCCGACAACCTGGCTGCGGACGGGTACGAGTTGCTGGTGGCCGAGACCGCGCGGGACGGGTTGCGGCTGCTGGAGCGCAAGTACCCGGACTTGGCGATCGTGGACCTGGGACTTCCCGACGCCGACGGGCTGTCGCTGATCCAGCGCGTGCGGGCGGCGGACGGGGTGGCGACGAGGCTCAATCCGCACGTGCCGCTGCTCGTCCTCACCGGGCGCGGCGGGGAGCTGGACCGCGTGCGCGGGCTGGAGAAGGGCGCCGACGACTACCTGGTCAAGCCGTTCTCCTACAGCGAGTTGCTGTGGCGAGTCCGGGCGCTGCTGCGCCGGACCGAACGGCGTCCGCGGATGGGGCGGCTGCGGGTCGGTGAGCTGGAGGTCGACCCGCCCTCGCGCGAGGTCCTGCTGCGCGGGCGGCGGATCGAGCTGTCCCAGAAGGAGTTCGCGCTCCTGCGCACGCTGGCCTCGGACCCGACCCGGGTCTTCACCAAGGAGGAGCTGCTGCGGACCGTCTGGGGCTTTCGGTCCTTGGGCTCCACCCGGACGCTGGACAGCCATGCCTGCCGTCTGCGCCACAAGCTCGCGCGCGACGGCGACCACTTCATCCTCAACGTGTGGGGAGTGGGGTATCGCCTGGTCGACGGCCTCGTGGTCGACGGCGCGCCCCTGGAGGCGGTCTCGTGATGGAGGCGGCCGCGATCCTGGCTTGGATCGGCACGGCGGCCGGCGCGGCGGCGGCCGCGCTCCTGCAACGCAAGCTGTCGCGGCGCGCCGAGTTGGTCGCTCGGGCGTGCCACGAGGCGCGCGGACCCCTGCAGGCGGCGCGGTTGGGCCTGCACCTGCTCGGCCCGTCCGGCGCTCGGGCCGCTGCTCGGGTCGCGGCCATCGACCTGGAGCTGCGCCGGGCAGGGCTGGCGCTGGAGGACCTCCACGCCGCCCGCGCCGGGAGCCGCGCGCGCGACCGGGCGGAGGCGGTGGACGTGACGGCGCTGGTCCGCGCGGCCGCGACCGCCTGGCAGCCGGCGGCCACGGCGGCCGGCGTCGCGCTGCGCCTGGACACACCCGGCGAGCGCGCGGTGGTACGCGGCGACCGGCTTCGGCTCGCGCAGGCGTGCGGCAACCTGGTCGCGAACGCGATCGAGCACGGAGGGGAGACCGTCGAGCTGCGCACGCGCGCCAGCGTGCAGCGCGTGCGCATCGAGGTGCGCGACGACGGGCCCGGGCTGCCCGCGCCGGTCCCGGACCTGGCTCGCCGGGCGCGCAACGGCCACGGCCGGCGGGGGAGGGGACTGGCGATCGCCGCGGACATCGCCGCGCGCCACGGCGGCCGCCTCAGCGCCGCGCCGACTTCTCAGGGAGCCCGCCTCGCCCTCGACCTGCCCCGCGCCGACACCGCCCGCCGCATCCCGGGCCGCGCCGGGTGAGCCGGCGGCGCCGCGGGATCCTCCTGCTCGGCCTGGCGCTCGTCCTCGGCGGCCTCGCGGCGGCGGACGTCGCGCGGCGGGAGGCGGCGCTGCGCAGGCGGCTGGGGCCGGCGGTCCCGGTGGTCGTGGCGCGCAAGGCCGTCGCGGCGGGCGTGCGGCTGGAACCGGGCCACCTGGCGGTCCGCATCGTGCCCGCGCGGTTCGCGCCCGCGACCGGCTTCGGCGCTGCTCGCGAGCTCCTCGGGCTGCGGACCACGGTCGCGCTCGCTGCCGGAGACGACCTCTCGCCCGGCGAGGTCGCCACCGGCGGCCAGGGCGGCCCGGGGCTGCGCCGGGGCGAACGCGTCGCGGACGTGGTCGCCGTCGGGTCAGCCGACGCCGTCGTCGCGGGCGGGCACGTGGACGTCCTAGTCACCCGCGAAGGCGAGGCGGGTGGACCGGGGCGCACCGAGCTCGCGCTGGAGGACGTGGAGGTGCTGAGCGCCGCTCCCGCGGAGCCGGGCGGCGGCGCGGGCACCGCCAACGGCTCCGCCGGCGCGCCGCGGGTCGCGGCGTCCCTGCGGGTGACGGTCCGCCAGGCCGTGTTCCTCGCCGCCGCCCAGAGCTTCGCCCGAGAGGTCCGCCTCCTGCCCCGGGGCCCCGGCGACCGCGCTCGCGAGACCGGTCCGGTGACCGTCGGGCAGGGGTTGGGGTGAGCCGGGAACCCGCACGACCACGTCCAACCCACGGTCCAGCGCTCAAGGTTTGCGCCCCGACACCCGATGCGGGGGTCGAAGCTATGACTCGTCGCGTTCTTGTCTTTGCCTGCGCCGCCGCCGGCGCGCTCGCCCTCCCGCCCGCCGCGGCCGTCGCCGCGCTGCCCAAGGCGCCGGTCGTGACCTCGATCGCGCCGAAGAAGCTGGGCGTCGGCGACCAGCTGACGATTCGCGGCCGCAACTTCGTCCCCGGCAAGTTCAAGAACGTCGTCGTGTTCCAGCGCACCCGCTCGCGCGCCGTGTTCATGCGCGCCGACAGCGCCACGGCGACCACGATCAAGATCCGCATCGACGCCCGCTTGGAGCCCTTCCTCACCCAGCGCGGCGGCAAGGCCTCGTTCACCCGCTTCCAGATCCGCGTGCTCGCCAGGCGCTTCGGGCTGGCCTTCACCCCTACCCGCCTGTCCCCGCTGATCGGCCCGGCCACCGGCCCGACCGAAGCCGCCGGCCCGGCCGGGGACTGCGACAAGGACGGGATCCCCAACTCCCAGGAGACGGATTCCGACAACGACCTGATCCCGGACAACGTCGAGGTCAAGTACGGGCTCAACCCGTGCAATCCCGACACCGACGGCGACGGGATGATCGACGGCTGGGAGTACTACTCCGCGCTCGACCTCAACTCCCGCGCCGTGCCCTACCCGGGCAAGCGGCCCTACCCGAACCCGCTGGACGGCGGCGACGCCACCGTGGACCACGACGGCGACGGCCTGGGCCAGCGCGACGAGTACAACGCCTGGGTGCGCTACGGCAATCACCGCCTTCTCACGCCGGACGAGACCAACCTGTCACGCCTCCTCTACAGCGACGGCGAGCAGGTCAGCTACCGCGAGCCCGCCTCCGTCCTGGCCGCGAAGCCCTGGCTGGACATCAACCACGACGGCGTGCTCTCCGACGACGAGCGCGACGTCGACAACGACGGCCTGAGCAACTGGGTCGAGTTGCACGGCCCCGGCACCGCTGCCTGGTGGACGAAGATCTGGAAGGACGAGAAGCCCTACACGGTCGCCTACCCCGAGCTGGACTGGCTGGACCCCGACACCGACGGCGACGGCATCCCCGACGGGCAGGACGACCAGGACCACGACGACGTCACCAACATCCAGGAGACGGTCGGCGAGCGCGCCGTGCCCGCCTCCGACTTCTTCGGCCTGCGCGCCCGCGACGTGTGGATCCAGCCCTACAACCCCTGCCTGCCGAACTACCGCTCGCGCTCGTGCGCCAAGCACCCGCCGCCGCCGGACGAGTCCTTCCCGCCCTTCGACACCAAGACCGCTTCCCCGCTTCCGCAGCTGCCCTACGGCGGCGACACCGAGCCGGCCCTGCACTGGCCGATCGACTGGGCCGGCGCCTCCAGCGGCGCCTAGCTCCCGCGACCCCAGCCCGAAGCATTGCTCCGCCCGCCCTCCCCGGTGGGCGGTTCTGCGTTCCGGGGCACCCGGGACCACGCCTGCGTTGCGTTACACTACTTACATCCCGTAAGCAACTTCAGGGGCAACAGCATGACGACCATCCTTCCTCTCATACCGCTCGACGACGTGGTCGTGTTCCCCACGATGGACGTCACGCTGCCCATCGACCCGGGCGACGGCGAGCGGGTCCTCCTGGTTCCGCGCCGCGACGGCGAGTTCGCCGACGTGGGCACCGTGGCCGAGGTGACCGACCGCGTCCGGCTGCCCGGCGGCGGCCGCGCCGTCTCGCTCTCCGGCCTGCACCGCGGCGTCGCCGGCGCCGCCCAGAACGCCACGGACGGCAGCCTGCGCGTCGAGGTCACCGAGCACCCCGACGACGAGCCGGTCGATCGCGCCACGCGCGAGGCCGAGCGCGAGTACCGCGCCGTGACCGAGGAGATCCTCGAGCTGCGCGGCGACGACGGGCGCATCTCGGCCTTCCTGCGCTCGATCACCGAGCCCGGAGCGCTGGCCGACACCGCCGGCTACTCCCCGGAGATCAACTACGACCAGAAGGTCGAGCTGCTCCAGACGCTCGACGTCACCGAACGCCTCCAGCTCGCCCTGCGCCTGCAGCGCGAGCGCCTGGCCGAGCTCCAGATCCGCCGGCGCATCCGCGAGGACGTGCAGGACGGCGCCGAGCGCCAGCAGCGCGAGTACCTCCTGCGCAAGCAGATGGAGTCGATCCGCAAGGAGCTGGGCGAGGACGACGCTTCGATCGTGGACGAGTACCGCACGAAGATCGAGGAAGCCGGAATGCCCGACGAGGTGCGCGAGCAGGCCGAGCGCGAGCTCGACCGCCTGGAGCGCATGGGCGAGCAGTCCGGCGAGGCCTCCACGATCCGCACCTACCTGGACTGGCTGACCGCCGTGCCGTGGAAGGAGCGCTCCGACGAGCGCCTGGACCCCGTGCACGCCCGCGAGGTCCTGGACTCCGATCACGCCGGCCTGGAAGACGTCAAGGACCGGATCACCGAGTACATCGCGGTCCGCAAGCTGCGCCAGGAGCGCGGGATCGAGGAGGACCGGCGCTCCGGCGCCATCCTGACCCTGATCGGCCCTCCCGGCACGGGCAAGACCTCCATAGGCGAGTCGATCGCCCGCGCCACCGGGAGGGAATTTGTCCGCATGTCGCTGGGTGGCGTGCGCGACGAGGCCGAGATCCGGGGCCACCGGCGCACCTACGTGGGCGCGCTGCCGGGCCGCCTGGTCCGGGCCCTGCGCGACGCCGGGACGATGAACCCGGTGATCATGCTCGACGAGGTCGACAAGGTCGGCGCCGACTGGCGCGGCGACCCCAGCGCGGCCCTGCTCGAGGTCCTGGACCCGGCGCAGAACCACGCCTTCCGCGACCACTACCTGGACGTGGAGATCGACCTGTCCAACGTGCTGTTCCTGGCGACCGCGAACGTCGCGGAGACGATCCCGGGACCGCTGCTGGACCGGATGGAGGTCATCCGCTTCGACGGCTACACGGTCGAGGAGAAGGTCGCGATCGCGCGGGACTACCTGTGGCCCCGCCAGCGCGAGCGCAACGGCCTGCACGCCGACGAGGTGACCGTGGACGACGCGCGGCTGCGCACGATCGTGGCCGAGTACACCCGCGAGGCGGGCGTGCGCCAGCTCGAGCGCGAGCTGGGCACCCTGCTGCGCAAGATCGCGACGCGCATCGCGTCGGGGGAGGCGAAGGCTCCGGTCGAAGCCGACCTGGACGCCGTCCGTGACGCCCTGGGCAAGCAGCGCTTCTTCCAGGAGTCGGCGGTGCGCACCGCGGTGCCCGGCGTTTCCACCGGCCTGGCCGTGACCGGGACCGGCGGCGACGTGCTGTTCGTCGAGGCCACAGCGATGCCGGGCAAGTCCGGGCTCGTCCTGACCGGCCAGCTGGGCGACGTGATGAAGGAGTCGGCGCGGATCGCGCTCTCCTACGTACGCTCCCACGCGGCCGAGCTGGGCATCTCCGACGACGCGTTCGAGGATCGCGAGTTCCATGTCCACGTTCCTGCCGGCGCGATCCCCAAGGACGGTCCGAGCGCCGGCATCACGATGGCCACGGCGCTGGCCTCGCTGCTGAGCGGCCGCCCGGTGAAGCACACGGTGGGGATGACCGGCGAGGTCACGCTCCAGGGCCGGGTGCTGCCGATCGGAGGGCTCAAGCAGAAGGTGCTGGCGGCGCACGCGG
>JAWVFR010000094.1:0-52061 GCA_033855845.1 Solirubrobacteraceae bacterium | reverse complement strand
TGGACATAAACCCGGGCCACAGGAGCCCCATCTCGAAGGAGAGGATGGTGCCGGTGACCACACCGGCCGCGAACAGCGTGAGCATCACCTTCGACCAGCGCCGCGCCAGGGTCCGGTAGACGGGATTGCCGGTCCGCCGGTGCAGCCACTCGGTGAACAGCACCATACTGGGGAAGCTCATGGCGAAGCACGTGAGCGGGATGTGCACGGCGAACGACAGCGCCTGCATCTGCCGCGCCTGCGCGAGATGGTCCTGCTCGGCGGGACCGAGCACGGATACGGCGGACAGCAGGCCCTCGAGCGCCATCACCCGTGAAACCTATGGCCGGAGGCGAGGGAGGCAAGGCGGCGAAGGCCCATCAACAATGCCTCCTAACTCCCATTATGGAAAGTGGATGCGAAGTCAATACGCCGAACGCATGGCTAACTTGCCTGCGTGGACGGCTTTTTCGTAGCGGGCGTGATCGCCGGCGAGGCGCACTTCAGCGTGGTGCCCAATAACGGTGGCCAGGGTTGGCGCTGCCTGTTCGCGCTTCGGATGTCGGACGCTGGCCGGGCGCGGCGGAGTTCTTTCGCTGGCGGCTGACAGAGGCGCCGGAGACGCCCAGCCACATGACGCTCTACCGCTGCTTCCCTCAGGGTTGGCAGGAAGCGCTCGCCGCGGCGCGGCGGGCGGACGGCGAGGCCGATCCCCAAGCCCTCAGGGCTTCAGGAAGAACGAGCGCAGCGAGGGTGTGACCCACACGAGGATTCGAATCAGCATGGGCGCTACCTCGGCGGTTCGGGCCGCGGGCTTGATGGTTTGGGACGGTGTTGGGTCCGAAAGCGCGGGCCGGATACCCTCCAGGGTCCATGAGTGACCTCTCTCCTCGACCCGGCGGGCGCATGACCCGCTCCCAGCGCGAGCGCCGCGCGTTCCAGCTGGTGCTCGCCACGGGCGCCGGCGCCGTGGCCACCACCGTCCTGCTGGTGATGTCGATCGTCGGCGCGGTCGGGTTCGGCCTGGTGCTGCTGGTCGGGCTGCTGACGGCGCTGTGCGGCTGGCTGCTCAGCCGGGCGCTGGGCCGGTAGCGGCGGCCTCGGGCACCCGCAGCACGGCGAAGAAGCCGAACGGCGGGCCCAGGCGCCGCTCGAAGATCAGGCCCGCGGCGTCCGCGTGGCGGCGCAGCGCGCCCTCCGTGACCATGTGCGGGTCGCCGAAGAGCTCGCCCACGGCGATCCGCCCACCCGGGCGCACCACGCGGGCCAGCTCGCGGACCGCGGCCAGCTGGTCGGGGATCTCGCCCAGCACTGTGGCCAGGTAGGCGCCGTCGAAGCGGTCGTCCTCGTAGGGCAGCGACTGCGCGTCGCCCTGCGTCGGCACGATGTTCTCCAGGCCCGCCTCCCGGGCGCGACCCGTCGTGTGGTCGAGGAAGTCCTGCTGGATGTCGAAGACCTCCAGCGTCCCGTCGGGGCCCAGCCAGTCCGCCACGGGCAGCGCGTAGTAGCCGGTCCCCGGCCCGATCTCGAGCAGCCGCTCGCCCGGTTGCGGCGCCAGCGCCTCGCGCAGGCGCTCGCGCGTGATGAACGGATGCGGCGCCTGGACCCAGAAGCGCTGGTTGTACGGGCACGCGGACGGGTTGCGCCGCCACCACAGCCAGCCGGCGCCGACGGCGGCGGCGCCCACGGCCCCGATCTTGCCCAGCGCGCTCATGCGGGCCGGATCAGCGTGATCCCGTCGCGAACGGTCAGCATCACGCTCACGACGCGCTCGTCGTCGCGCACGTGGTCGTTGAACTCGCGCAGCGCGCGGGTGCTCTCGTCGTCCTCGTCGGGGAATGCGACGCGGCCGCTCCACAGGGTGTTGTCCGCGACGATCAGGCCGCCGGGCGCGAGCTTGGGGACGACGGCTTCGTAATACGACAGGTACCCGCCCTTGTCCGCGTCGATGAAGACGAAGTCGAACGGCCCGTCCAGCGAGGCGATGGTGTCGAGCGCCGGGCCGCGGCGGATCTCGATCCGGTCGGCGTGGGGACTGGCGTCGATATGTCGCTGGGCGAAGTCGGCGCGCTCGTCGGAGAGCTCGCAGGTGACGATGCGCCCCCCGTCCGGCAGCGCCGCCGCCATCGCCAGCGCCGAATAGCCGCTGAAGGTCCCCAGCTCCAGGACCAGCCGCGGCTGGGCGGCGTGCACGAGCGTCTGGAGGAACCGCCCCTCGACGCGCCCGGTGAGCATCTGCGGCGCCTCCAGCTGCGCGCGCGTCTCGCGCTCGACCGCCTCCAGGTACGGCTCGGGCGGCGTCGTGTGGTCCTCGACGTAGGCCTCCACCTCGTCGGGCAGGTCCAGCGGCGTCATGCGCCCCGCCGGGCCAAGCCCGCAAATCCCGCGCTGAGGGCGAGATTGCCAACCCCGGCTCCCCACAGGACCTCGCGCGCGCCCGGCCGCGAGAAGGCGGGCGAGCGAGCCCAGACCACGTCGGTGAACAGCTCGGTCCCGCGCAGCCAGGCCAGCGCCCACCAGTCCTCCGGGCGGTCGCGCACGGCGGCGGCGGTGTGGGCGGCGACGTAGGTGAGCCAGATCGGACCGCAGCGGCGGAACAGGTGCTCGGCGTCCGCCGACGGAGCGTCGTGGCCCAGGACTCGCAGCGTGGCCCGAGGCGCCAGGAGCGCGCCCAGCCCCAGGGCGAGGTCGAAGCCGATCATCGCCCGGTTGGTGCGCCGGATGTGGTCGGCAAGGCCCATGGCCCCCGAGCATATCCGCGTAGACTTCCGCCCCGCATGCCCCCGAAGCAGCGCCAGATCCAGATCCAGCAGCGCGGCGGGCTCGCCGCCATGCAGCAGCTGGAGTCGCGCTCCGACGAGGAGCTCGAGCGGGAGAACAAGCACAAGGCCGCGGCGCAGGCCATCCTCGGCGCGCGCGCCGCCGACCGCTACGACGCCAAGACCGCCCGCGCCCACTTCCAGCGCGCGCTGGCCGCCGCCCGCCCCCAGGAGCGGATGCAGCTCAAGCGTATGGCGGACGCCTCCCTGGCGCTCGCCGAGCGCCGCGCCGGCGACCTCAAGGGCGCCATGGAGAAGCTCGGCCAGGAGGCGCCCAGCAACCGCCAGCTGCTCGCCCTGCGCTTCATGGGCCTCGTCGCGCCGCCGCAGAGCGCGGGCGCGCTGGCCCGCGTGCGCGGCATCCTGCTCGCCGTGGGGATCGTGGTCCTGCTGATGGCCGTCGGCCTGGGCATCGTGGAGCTGATCGCCCTGCCGCTCGGCGGCGTGGGCCTGGGCCCGGGCCTCTTCTACGGGGCCCTGCTCGTCGTCCTCGTCCTCGGCGTGCTCGCGCTGGTGGGACGCCGGCGCCAGAAGAAGGCGCGCGCGCAGGCCGCGGCCGCGCGCTAGCCCTTCGGCGCGACGATCCTCACCGAGCGGATGACGACCGCGTCGACCGGCCGCTCCTGACGAGCGGGGTCGGGGTTGGCGGTGTCCGTGGGCGCCAGGCCGATCAGGTCCACCACCGCCTGCCCCGAGGCGACCTTCCCCAGGACCGCGTAGTCCGGCGGAAGCTGCGCGTCGTCGGCGGTGACGACGTAGAACTGGCTGCCCGAGGTCCCGGGATCCTCGATCTCCGTCTTGGCCATCGCCACGACGCCCTTGGTGTAGCGCGTGCTGGAGGGCGGCGCCTCCACCACCGAGTACCCCGGGCCGCCCTGGCCGGTCCCGGTGGGGTCGCCGCCCTGGATGACGAAGCCGTGGACGATCCGGTGGAAGAACGTCGCGTCGAAGTAGCCCCGGCGCGCGAGGTTCGCGAAGGAAGCCGCCGTCTTGGGCGAGCCCTTGACGTCCAGCGCGATCGTGAAGGTGCCGCAGTTGGTGTCCACCACGGCCACGTAGGCCTTGCCCGCGGGGAGCGTCGCACTCGGCTTGGGCACCTTGGTGGGTGCGCGGGGCGCGGGCTCCTTGACCTTGACACAGCGCGGCGGAGCGGCGGGCGCCGGCGCGGTGGCGGTCCGGGCGGGCGCCTGGGCCTGCGTCTGCGTGGCGGTGGTCGCCGGCTTGCCCGCGGAGCCGGGCGCCTTCTTGCCCTTGTCCGAGGAACCGCAGGCGGCCAGGCCGAGGGCCAGGACGAGACAGCACAGGAGGCAGGCGGGGGCGCGCACGGCGGCGAAGGATAATCAGGCCCGTGCCCCTCTCCCCGCTTCTGCGCGCCTACGACCACGTCCTGCTCGATCTCGACGGCTGCGTGTGGATCGGCGACGAGGCCGCGCCCGGCGCCGTGGAGGCCGTCACCGCCCTGCGCGCGGCGGGCAAGCGCGTGGCCTACGTGACCAACGACGGCCGCCATGCCGGCGAGGACTTCGTGCGCAAGCTGTGGGCACTGGGCTTCCAGGCCTCGCTGGAGGAGGTCGTGACCGTGGGCGGCGCGCTCCAGCACTGGCTGGCCGAGCGCGGCGATCGCGCCGGGACCGCCTTCGTCATCGGCTCGGCCGCGATCTGGCGCCACGTGGAGGAGGCGGGCCTGCGCATCGTCAACGGCACCAACCTGGCCGCGCGTGCCGACGTGGTGGTGGTCGCGGGCCACGACGACTTCGACTACGCCGAGCTGCGCGACGCCACCCAGGCGGTCCTGCGGGGGGCCGGCATGGTCGCCACCGGGCGCGACGCCACCTTCCCGATGTCCGACGGGCCCTGGCCGGGCACCGGGGCGATCGTGGCGGCGCTGGAGAAGGCCACCGGCGCCACCGCGCTGAGCCTGGGCAAGCCGGAGGCCGACCTGTTCCATACCGCGCTGGACCGGCTGGGCGCCCCGGCTCCGGGCCCGGACGGCGTGGCGACGGTCCGCGCCCTGGTGATCGGCGACCGCCTGGATTCCGACCTGGCCGGCGCCCACGCCGCGGGGCTGGACGCGGCGATCGTCCTCAGCGGCGCGACCGACCGCGCCGCCGCGGAGGCCGCGAAGGACCCCGCGCCGGTCGCCATCGCGGAGACGCTGGGCGAGCTGGTGCTGGGCCGTGCGTAGGCACACGCACCACAAGCACTCCTCGCGCAAGGGATACCGCCGCCTGCTGGACGCGCTGGCCGCCCACGAGGCCGTCCACCGCGTGGCGACGGGCCGCGTGAAGCCGCGCATGGGGTCCGGGCGCCCCGTCGCGCCCATCTCCAAGGTCCGGCGGGTCCAGTCGGGGCTCTCGATCACCATCAACACGGACGGGGCGGTGATCGACGCCTACGTGATCACCGATCGCCCGGAGGACGTGGAGGCCTTCCTGCGCGAGCGCGGCTGGGCGCGCAAGTAGCCTTGCGCCGCGATGGCGCGCCCCGTCTCCCTGATCGTCAACCCCAACGCCGGCGGCGGCCGCGCGGCGGAGGTTCTGCCCGCGGTGGAGGACGCGCTGCGCGGCCACGGGTTCGAGGTGCGCACGACCACCACCCGCGACCTGGACCACGCGTGCGAGCTGGCGGGCGCCGCGGTGCGCGGCGGGGAGCTGGCGGTCACCCTCGGCGGCGACGGCCTCGTCGGTTGCGTGGCCGGGCAGCTGGCGGGCGGCGACGGGGTGCTGGGCGTCCTGCCCGGCGGGCGCGGCAACGACTTCGCCCGCGTGCTGGGGATGCCGCTGGAGCCCGTCGAGGCGTGCGCCACCCTCGCGCGCGCGGTCGAGAAGACGATCGACGTGGGCGACGTCGACGGCAAGCCGTTCATCGGGATCGCCAGCTTCGGGTTCGACTCCGTGGCCAACAAGATCGCCAACGAGACCAAGCTGATCAAGGGAGACCTCGTCTACCTGTACGCGGCGCTGCGCGCCCTGGCCACGTGGAAGCCCGCGCGCTTCACGCTGGACCTGGACGGGGGCGAGCGCCTGGAGTTCTCCGGCTACAGCGTCGCCTGCGCCAACTCGCGGGCCTACGGCGGCGGGATGTTCGTCGCCCCCGACGCGGAGCTCGACGACGGCCTGCTCGACGTCGTGATGACCGGGCACCACTCGCGGCGGAGGGCCCTCAAGGACCTCCCCAAGGTGTTCAAGGGCGAGCACGTCCACCTCCCGACGGTGAAGGTCGTCCGCGCGGCCTCGGTGCGGGTCGACGCCGACCGCCCGTTCACGATCTACGCCGACGGCGACCCGATCGCCGAGCTGCCCGCCACCGTCAGCCTGCGCCACCGCGCGCTGCGCGTCCTCGCTCCGGCGCAATGACGCCGGGCCACGAAGGCCCGCCCCCGGCCGCGGTCGTCTGGCACGACGTGGAGTGCGGCGGCTACGACGCCGACCTGCCCCTGTGGCGGGAGCTGGCCGAAACGGAGGGCGGGCCGGTGCTGGAGATCGGGGCCGGCACCGGGCGCGTCGCGCTCGACCTGGCCCGCCGCGGCCATGACGTCACCGCGCTGGACCGCGACCCCGTCCTGCTGGCGGAGCTGGAGCGCCAAGCCGGCGATCTTGCCGTCCGCACGGTCGCGGCCGACGCCCGGGAGCTGGACCTGGGAGCCGCGCGGTTCGCGCTCGTTCTGGTCCCCATGCAGACGGTCCAGCTCTTCGGCGGCGCCGCGGGCCGCGCCGAGTTCCTGCGCCGGGCGGCCGAGCACCTGCGCCCGGGTGGCCTGCTCGCGGCCGCGCTTGCCGGCCCGCTAGACACGTTCGACGCGGCCGGAACCGAGCCCCTCCCCCTGCCCGACGTCGCCCAGCACGCCGGCTGGGCCTACTTCAGCCAGCCCGTCGCCGTGCGCGGCGACGGCGCGGGCACCGTGATCGAGCGCGTCCGCCAGACCATCTCGCCCACCGGCGAGCGCCGCGAGGAGCCCAACGCGATCCGCCTCGACGCGGTGGACGCCGACACCCTGGCCGCGGAGGCCGCGTCGCACGGCTTCACCGCGCTCCCGCCCCGCGCCATCCCGGCCACCACCGAGCACGTCGGCAGCACCGTGGCGCTGCTGCGGCACGGATAGAGGGCGCGGCCCCGCCGCCGTGGCGGGGCCGCGCCCTCCGGGCTACTTGAGCAGGCCGTTGGCCTGCAGGAACTTCGTCGCCACGTCCGCCGGCTTGTTCTTGTCGATGTCGACGGCCGCGTTCATCTTCTGCATCGCCTCGTTCGTGAGCTTGGCCGACACGGCGTCGACGGTGCTCTCGAACTCGTTCCCGAGCTTCGCCAGAAGCGACTTCGGGACCACCATGGCCACGTTCTGGAACCCGAACACCTTCTGCGGGTCGTCCAGCACGGTGTACTTGCCGCTGGCCAGCGCGCCGTCGGTCGTGAAGACCTCGATCGCGTTGACGGCCCCCTGGTCGAGCGCCTTGTACTGGAGCCCGATCTGGAGCGGCTTGAACTTCAGGCCGGTGAGCCCGTAGACCTTCTTCAGGCCCAGCAGGCCCTCCTCGCGGGTGGCGAACTCCGGCGCGCCGGCCAGGGTCACCTTCGACCCGAGCTTCTTGAGGTCGGGGATCGCCTTCAGCCCGTTCTGGGTGGCGTAGGCCTTGGCCACGGCCACGCCGTCGGAGTCGAAGAACGGGGTCGGCTGGGTCAGGGTCTGACCCCGGCCCTCGTAGAACTTCTTGGCCGCCGCGTAGGCGTCCGCCGCGCTCTTGGGCTTGTTCTTCTCCTGCGCGACGACCGACAGCGTCGTGCCCGTGTACTCGGGATACATGTCGATCTTGCCGCTGGTCAGGGCCTTGTCGGCGATCTCGGTCTGACCGATGTTCGGCTTCAGCGAGACCTTGTAGCCCTTCGCCTTCAGAGCCTGGGCGTAGAGCTCGCCGAGAATGGCCTCCTCGGTGAAGCTCTTGGACCCGATCGTGAACGCCGGCTTGTCCGCGCCGGCGGTCGTGCTCGTGCCGCCCTTCTTGTCCTTGCCGCACGCGGCCAGGCCGAGAGGTACGACCAGGGCCGCGAGGATCGCGACCGTGAGCCTTATCCATCTGATGTGCACTGCTCCTCCTTGTCGTTGCGAAACGGTCATACGGCCTGGGCCCGCTGGGCGGGATCGACGGCGGCGCCGCCCACCACCGGGGCGATCTCCTCGCGCAGGCCGCGCGGGGTGATGCGGCGCTGGAAGGCGCCGAGCCCGACGTCGGTGAGCAGCGCGAGCCCCGCCACCCAGATCGCGCCGGCCAGCACGCCGGCGATCCCGTAGCTGGCCTGGTTCACGATTATGTCCCCCAGTCCTCCCCCGCCCGCGATGGCCGCAAGCGTCGCGGTGGCCACGACGTACACGGCGGCGGTGCGGATGCCGGCGAACATCAGCGGCAGGGCCAGGGGCACCTCGATGCGCCGGAAGGTCTCCAGCGGGGTCATCCCCATCCCCCGGGCGGCCTCCACGGCGTCGCGATCCACCTGGTCCACGGCCACATAGGCGTTGGTGAGCATCGGGGGGACGGCCAGGACCACCAGCGCCACCAGCACGTTGAGGAATCCCAGCCCCACCAGCCCGATCAGGATGGCGATGACCGCCAGGCTGGGCAGGGCGCGTCCGACGTTGGAGATGTTGATGGCGAAGAACGAGCCGCGGTGCAGGTGCCCCAGCCAGGCCCCGAGCGGGATGGCCAGGACCAGCGAGACCGCGATGGCCACCGCCGACAGGACCACGTGCTCGCCGGTCTTGTCCAGCAGCAGCGACAGGTTGTCGCCCATGAAGCGGAAGGCGTCGGTGAAGTCCTTCATGCCCGGCGCGCCGCCCAGGGGGTGAGGAGCCGCTGCCCGCCCACCAGCAGCGCGTCGGCCACCAGCGCCAGCAGCACGGCCAGCCCGCCGGCGGCGATGAACGCCGTGTTGAAGGGCGCGGCGATGGACTGGAAGATCGGCGCCCCCAGTCCCTCGTCCACCACGAACGCCGCCACGGTGGCCAGGCTGATGACGGTGACCACCGCCACCCGCAGTCCGGCCACGATGGCCGGCAGCGCCAGGGGCAGCTCCACGCGCCACAGGATCTGGCGGGAGCTGAGGCCCATCCCCCGCGCGGCCTCACGCACGTCGGGCGGCACTCCGCGCAGCCCGGTGAGGATGTTGCGAAACAGGATCAGCAGCGTGTAGGAGACCAGCGCGATCTCCGCCGTGGTCACGGTCAGCCCGGTGATCGGGACCAGCAGCTGGAACAGCGCCAGGCTGGGGATCGTGTAGAGGATCCCGGCGACCAGCGTGAACGGCGTCTCGAACCACCCGCGGCGGTGGGCGATCAGGGAGGCGACCATCGCGATCGCGAACCCGATCCCCACCGCGATCGCGGTGAGCTTGACGTGCTGCACCAGCGCGGGTTGGAACGTGTCGCCCCAGTGGTCGTGGAACCAGTCCCAGCAGAACGTCCGGTTCTGGCGCACGCAGTCCCCGCCGCCCCCGAAGTTGGGGATCACCGGGGCGGACTGGGCGAACGGGATCATCGCGACAGGGCGCGCGAGACCGCGTCGACGGTGGCCAGGCCGACCGGCTCGCCGTCCCCGTCCACGGCGACCAGGGGGCCGCCGTCGTGGGTGAGCATCACGGAGAGCGCGTCGCGCAGCGACATGTCCAGCGGCCCGGAGGGCTCGCGGATCCCGTTCATCGGCTCCAGGTCGATGTCGCGCAGGGTGGCCAGCGAGAGGCGCTTGAGGCCGCGGTCGGCGCCGACGAAGCGGGCCACGAAGTCCGAGGCCGGCCGGGCCAGGATCGCGTCCGGCGTGTCGTACTGGGCCAGCCGTCCCCCCTGCTGCAGGATCGCGATCCGGTCGCCCATCTTGATCGCCTCGTCGATGTCGTGGGTCACGAAGATGACGGTCTTGCGGATCTCGCCGTGCAGCCGCAGGAACTCGTCCTGCAGGCGCTCGCGCGTGATCGGGTCGATGGCGCCGAAGGGCTCGTCCATCAGCATCAGGGGCGGGTCCGCGGCCAGCGCGCGCGCCAGGCCGACGCGCTGGCGCTGCCCGCCCGAGAGCTGCGCCGGATAGCGGCCGCGGTCGTCGTCGGGGTCCAGGCCCACGAGCTCCAGCAGCTCGCCGGTGCGGGCCTCGATCCGCTTGCGGTCCCAGCCCAGCAGGCGCGGGACCGTGCCCACGTTCCCGGCCACAGTCATGTGCGGGAACAGCCCGATCTGCTGGATCACGTAGCCGATGCCGCGGCGCAGCGCGGTCTCGTCCAGGGTGCGCACCGAGTGGTCGTCCACGCGGATGTCGCCGTCGGTGATGTCGATCAGCCGGTTGACCATCTTCATCGCCGTCGTCTTGCCGCCGCCGGAGGGGCCCACGAGCACGCAGATCTCCCCGGCGGGGATGGAGATGGACAGCGAGTCGACCGCCGGCTCGTCGCGCCCGGGGTAGCGCTTGGTCGCCTCGTCGAAGACGATCTCGGCGGCCTCGCCGGAGAGTGCGGATGATCCGTGGGGCATCGGTGTCGACCGCCGGACGGCCGCTCACCGAATCCTAACCGGCGCGACCGGCGGCCCTGGCAGCAGATACGGTGCAACTGTGCGTAGGGGGATCTTCGCCGGGTTGGTCGCCGCGGCTCTGCTGCCGGCTCTGCCGTCGACCGCACACGCAGACCTGGCCCAGCTCAAGGGCGCCTGCACGCCGCAGAACGCGTCCCCGGTGCCGGCCACGCCGATGCCGTTCCGCTTCTGCGACGACGGCGTGCCGACCGCCGGCGGGACCACGCCCAACCCCACCGTGGCCGCGGCGGTCGCCGTGCCCGCCAAGTACGCCGGAGTGGTGGGGCTCCCGCCCCAGGCCCCGGACGCCGCGTCGGTCCCCGGCGCCGACCCGGCGGGCCGGGTGGCGCTGGACGTGGACGTCACGCTGCCCGACGCGACCCGATACCCGCCGCCGGCCGGCGGCTGGCCGCTGCTGGTGCTGATGCACGGCTGCTGCTCGGGCAGCAAGTCCAGCTGGGAGCGCTCCAGCATCGAGCCGTCGGACTCCGAGGGCTGGCACTACAGCAACGCCTGGTTCGCGTCGCGCGGCTACGTGGTCCTCACCTACACCGCCCGGGGCTTCGTCACCTCCGACAGCACCGGCCGCCGCGGCTCCACGGGCCAGGCCCAGCTGGACGACGTGCGCTACGAGATCAACGACTTCCAGCACCTGGCGGGCCAGCTGGCCGACGACCCGTTCTTCCACGTCGATCCTCAGCGCGTGGTGGTCACGGGCGGCTCCTACGGCGGCGGCTTCTCCTGGCTGGCCATGACCGATCCGGTGTGGAAGAGCCCCGGCGGGCGCGACATGCGCATCGTGGCCGCCGCGCCCAAGTACGGCTGGACCGATCTCGCCTACTCGCTGGTGCCCAACGGCGCGCACCGCCGCGACGCGCTGCCGGCCTTCGACGGCGCCTCCACCAGCAACCCGGTCGGTTTCCCCAAGCAGTCGATCAACGCCGCGCTGTACGGCAGCGGTAAGACCGGGATCCCGCCCGGCACGGGGGCGCACACGACGTTCCCCATGGAGATCGACCAGGCCCAGGCCTGCCTGACCTCGTCTGACCCGTTCGAGTCCAACCCGCTGTGCCAGACGACGCTGTCCACCACCCTGCCCGAGTTCCTGAAGTTCCGCTCGGCCTACTACCAGGACGCCTTCTGGAACGGCCTGGCCGCCGGGACGATCGCCCCGGTGCCGGTCTTCAGCGCGGGCACGTTCACCGACCCCCTCTTCCCCAGCATCGAGCACCGTCGCATGGCCGAGCGGCTGAAGTCGGTCCGCGCGGACTACCCGATCCAGGAGTACTACGGCGACTACCAGCACTTCACGCAGAACAAGGCGCGCGAGTGGGGCGACGTGTGCGGCGCCGACCGCCACGTCTGCAAGGTCGCCGACCATCCCGGCGCCAACCTCAACGCGGACCCGGCGGGGCTGGTGCGCCGCGGGATCACGACCCGCATCAACCGCTTCGTCGACCACTACGCGCGGCCGCAGGGCGACCCGGGGCAGCCGGTCCCCGGCCAGGACGTCGTGGCCGCGCTGCAGGTGTGTGACGAGAACGCGGCGCAGTTCGGCGTGGCTCCGCAGGATGCGGGTCCCCAGATCGCCGCGCCCAGCTTCGGCGCGCTGGCGCCGGGGACCCTGCGCGTCGAGGCCGCGGGCTCCCAGAGCACGACCAGCCGCGCCACTCCCAACTCCCATGCCGTGCGCGCCGACCCGGTCGCCAACCAGGCCGGCAACAGCAGCAAGTGCGTGGTCGAGTCGGCCCCCGGCGGGTCGGCGAGCGCCGGGGCCGGAGTGGCCACCTACGACTCCCCGCCGCTGGCCTCGGACAGCACGCTGCTGGGCCAGACGCGGGTCACCGTGGCGCACACGGGCTCGGGCGCGGGCGTGCAACTCAACGCGCGGCTGTACGACCTGGACCCGGCCGCGGGCCGCCAGATCCTGGTCGACCGCGGGCCCTACCGCCCCGCGCAGGCCGCCGGAACGTCGACCTGGGACCTGCACGGCAACGGCTGGCGCTTTCCGCGCGGACACCGCATCCGGATCGAGCTGGCGCAGGACGACTCGCCGTTCGTCAAGAGCTCCACGCAGCCCTCCTCGCTGACGATCTCCCGCGTGCTGCTGCAGCTGCCGGTGCGTGAGGCGTCGCGCACCGTGACCGGCGCCTCCGCCCCCTTCCGCCAGCGCACCATCCTGCGCGCGCCGCGGCTGGCCAGCGACTACTCGGCCACGACCTCGTTCGTCGTCGGCGCGTTCCCGCGCGGCGCCCGCGCGGCCGACCTGTCCGGCTACCAGCTGCAGGTGCGCCGCTCGGCGCGCGGGCCCTACCGCTGGCTGCGCCGCAGCGTGGCCGCCGGGCGCCTGGGACGCGCGGCGGTGCGCTTCAAGGGCCTGCCGGGCCGCACGTACTGGTTCCGGGCGCGGGCGGTGTCGCGCTCCGGCAACCCCGGCCCCTGGGCCCGCGCCGTGGTGGTCGTTCCCCACGACGACTCGCTCGCGGCGTCCCCGGCGCGCTACTCCGGGCGCTGGGCGCGCGTGCGTTCGCGCGCAGCGTTCATCGGACGCTACAGCCGCTCGTCCACCCCGGGCTCCGCGGTCACGATGACCTTCCGCGGGGACCGCCTCTACGTCATCGGGCGTCGCGGGCCGGGCGGCGGCACGGCCGCGGTGCTGGTGGACGGTCGCCGCGTGGGGATCCTGCGCGCGAACGCCCGGCGGGCCCGCTGGCGGTCGGTCCTGCTGTCGCGCGCCGTGTCGGTGCGCCGCCGCCACCGCCTCACGGTCGTCGTGCTGTCCGGCCGGGTCGAGCTCGACGCCTTCGGCTTCCGCGCCCCGGCGCGGGTCGGCGTCTAGCCGCCTAGCGCCCCGAGGACCCGAAGCCGCCCGCGCCGCGCTCGCTGGCGGCCAGCTCCTGCACCTCGACGGGGTCGGCGGTGACGAACGGGACCAGCAGCAGCTGGGCGATCCGGTCGCCGGCGTTGACCTCGAACTCCTCGGCCGCGTCGGTGTTGTGCAACAGCACCCGCACCTCGCCGCGGTAGCCGGCGTCGATCAGGCCGGGCGCGTTGACCAGGGCGATCCCGTGCTTCGCGGCCAGCCCGGACCGCGGCAGCACGAGCGCGGCGTGCCCGGGTGGGACCTCGAGCGCGATCCCGGTCCCCACCGACGCGCGAGCGCCGGGGGCGATCGAGGCGGCCTCGCTCGCGTACAGGTCCAGCCCCGCGTCGCCCTCGTGCGCCCGGGTGGGCAGCGTGGCCGCCGCGTCCAGGCGGCGGATCGCGAGCCTCACGCCCGCTGCACCGCGAAGCGCTCGTAGCGGGCGGCGACGGTCTCGGGCAGGCGGGCGCTGACGCGCACGCCCTCCGGCGTGTCCTCGCGCTGCAGGTCGTCGGCGAGCTCGTGCAGCTCGGCCAGGCGCCCGCCCTCGTCGTAGGGCAGCAGCAGGACCACCTCGCGCAGCGAGCGCCGGAAGGCCTCCTGCACCCGGTCGGCGAGCGTGTCCATCCCCTCGCCCGTGAGCGCGGACACCAGGACAGCATCGGGATGGCGGAAGCCCAGCTCGCGCCGGCGGTCGTCGTCGAGCAGGTCGGCCTTGTTGAGCGCGAGCAGGCGCGGCACGTCGCCGGCGCCGATCTCCTCCAGCACGTCGTCGACGGCGCGCACCATCTCCACCAGCTCGTCCTCGGGCGTGGAGGCGTCCACGACGTGGACGATCAGGTCGGCGCGCAGCGTCTCCTCCAGGGTGGCGCCGAACGCGTCCACCAGCTGATGGGGCAGCTTGTTGATGAAGCCGACGGTGTCGGTGACCAGGAACGTCCGGCCGGCGAGCCGGGCCGTGCGGGTCGTGGGGTCCAGCGTGTGGAAGAGGCGATCCCGGACCTCGACGTCGGAGCCGGCCACGGCGTTGAGCAGCGAGGACTTCCCCGCGTTGGTGTACCCGGCCAGCGCGATCTGCGGCAGCGCGGCCCGCTCGCGCTCGGCGCGCATGGTGTCGCGCGAGGCGCTCACCCGCTTCAGGCGCCGCTTGAGCGCTGTGATCCGGTCGCGCGCGAGGCGGCGATCGGTCTCGATCTGCGTCTCGCCCGGTCCCCGGGTGCCGATGCCGCCATCGATGCGGCCCGCGCCCAGGCGCTCCAGATGGGTCCACAGCCCGCGCATGCGGGCGAGGTTGTACTCCAGCTGGGCCAGCTCGACCTGGAGCTTGCCCTCGGCGCTGTGCGCGTGGGCGGCGAAGATGTCCAGGATCACCGCGGTGCGGTCGATCACCGGCACGCCCAGCGCCTCCTCGAGGTTGCGCTCCTGGCGCGGCGAGAGCTCGTCGTCGCACGCCACCAGGTTGGCGTCTTCGCGGGCCACCTGGGCCTTGAGCTCCTCCACCTTGCCCGGGCCCAGGTAGGTGTTGGGATGCGGGCGCTCGCGGTGCTGGACCAGCTCTCCCACCGCGGCCACTCCGGCGGTGCGCAGCAGCTCGCGCAGCTCGGACAGGTCCTCTCCCTCCGGCAGGGCGGCGATGCAGATGGCGCGCTGGCGCGCCCGGCCGTTGGGGCTGGCTGGCACTCGACGGAAATCGTAGGGGACGGACGGCCCGATCCGGGTACCAGTCCGCGCAATGCCCGAGCTGATCCTGGGACCGGCCCTGCGCTACGTGTCCGAAACCGAGGCCACCGTGTGGGTGGAGACCGGCGGTCCCTGCGAGGTCGAGGTGACCACCGGCCGTGCCGCCGGGGGTGCCCACCACACCGCCCGCACCTTCGAGGTGGCGGGGCACCACTACGCCCTCGTGGTGGTCCGCGGCCTCGCGCCCGGGATCGAGCATCCGTACTCGGTGCGCCTGGACGGCGACCTGGCGTGGCCGCTGCCCGGCGACGTCTTCCCGCCGTGCGCCATCCGCACGCTGCCCGGCGACGGCGGGCCGATCCGGCTGGCCTTCGGCTCCTGCCGGGTGTCCCTCCCCCACCACGAGCCCTACACGCTGCGCAAGGATCAGGACCCCCGCGGGCGCGAGATCGACGCCCTGTACGCGATGACACGCCGGATGCGCAACCAGGATGCCGAGCAGTGGCCCCACGCGATGCTGTGGCTGGGCGACCAGGTCTACGCGGACGAGGTGTCGCCGCGCACGCGCGCCTTCATCGCCTCGCGCCGCCCTCCCGAGAGCGCTCCGCGCGGCGAGGTGGCCGACTTCGAGGAGTACACGCGGCTGTATCGCGAGTCGTGGTCGGACCCCAGCCTGCGCTGGCTGCTGTCCACGGTCTCCAACTCGATGATCTGGGACGACCACGACGTGCACGACGACTGGAACACGTCGGCCGCCTGGCTGGCGCAGATGCGCGCGAAGCCGTGGTGGGACACGCGCATCACCGGCGCGATCATGAGCTACTGGGTCTACCAGCACCTCGGCAATCTCTCCCCGGCCCATCTCCAGGAGGACGAGCTGTTCCGCCTCGCCAGCGAGGGCGGTGACATCACCAAGCGCCTGCGCGGCTTCGCGCTGCACGCCGACCGCGAGACGGAAGGGACGCGCTGGAGCTACTGCCGCGATTTCGGCTCCACCCGCCTCGTGGTAATGGACTCGCGCGCGGGCCGCGTGCTGGAGGAGGGCGGGCGGCGGATGGTCGACGACGAGGAATGGGAGTGGATCTCCGACCACGCCCGCGGCGAGTGCGACCACCTGCTGCTCGGGACCTCGCTGCCCTGGCTGCTGGCGCCGGCCATGCACGACCTCGAGGCCTGGAACGAGGCGGTGTGCGGCGGCGCGTGGGGCGCGCGGGCGGCGGGCCTGGGCGAGCGCGTGCGCCAGGGGCTGGACCTCGAGCACTGGGCCGCCTTCGACGACTCCTTCGACCGCCTCGCGGCGCTGACCCGCGAGGTCGGGGCCGGAGAGCACGGGCGCGCCCCGGCCTCGATCGTCGCCCTCTCGGGCGACGTGCACCACGCGTACCTGGCCGAGGTGGCGTACCCGCGCGGGGCCGCAGTTCGCAGCCACGTCTGGCAGGCGGTGTGCTCCCCGGTGCGCAACCCGCTGGACACGCGCGAGAAGCGCGTGATCCGCGCGGCCATGACCCGCCCCGCCCGCGCCCTGGCCCGCCGGCTCGCGCGAGCCGCGCGGGTGGAGGACCCGGAGATCCGCTGGCGAGTGTGCGAGGGCCCGTGGTTCGACAACCAGATCGCCACCCTCGACGTCCACGGGGCCTCGCTGACCCTGCGCATCGAACGCGCCCAGCCCGGCGACGACGCGGACGCCGGGCGCCTGGAGACCGTGCTGGAGCGGGCGCTGGCCTAGCCGGCCAGCGCGCCGAGGCGCTCGACGGCCTCGACCAGGCGTTCGTCGGGCGTGGTGAGCGAGATGCGGAAGAAGCCCTCCCCGTTGGGGCCGTACGAGCCGCCGGGCGAGACGACGACCGCCGCCTCCTCCAGCACGTGCTCGCAGTAGGCGGCCGAGGAGTCGAAGCCCGCGGGAATCGGCGCCCATATGTAGATCGTGGCCTTGGGCGCGTGCACGTCCACGCCGATCTTGCGCAGCGCATCCACCACGAGGTCGCGGCGGCGCTCGTACAGCTGGTTCATCGAGGCGACCTCTGCGTCCGCGTCGGGCGACAGCGCCGCGACTCCCGCGAGCTGGACCGCGTCGAAGTTCCCCGAGTCGATGTTGGACTTCAGGCGCCAGTAGGCGGCGATCGCGTCCGCGTTGCCCACCATGGCCGCGCAGCGCCAGCCGGTCATGTTGTAGCCCTTGGACAGCGAGAAGACCTCGACCCCGACCTCCTTCGCCCCCGGCGTGGCCAAGAAGGAGGGCGCCCGGTAGCCGTCGTAGGTGGTCTCGCTGTAGGCGTTGTCGTGCACGACCAGGATGTCGTGCTCGCGCGCGAACTGGACCACCCGCGCGAAGAACCCGTCGGGCACGATCGCGCCGGTGGGGTTGTTGGGGTAGTTGATGTACATCAGCCGCGCGCGCTCCAGCGCGCCGGCGTCGATGGCGTCCAGGTCGGGCGTGAAGCCCCGCTCGGGCAGCAGCGGCATCAGGACGGGCTCGGCCCCGACCAGGAGCGGGCCGCCCGTGTAGACCGGGTAGCCCGGGTCGGCAGCCAGCGCCACGTCGCCCGCGTCCAGGAACGCGAGGTTGAGGTTGAAGATGCACTCCTTGGCCCCGATGGCGGGGATGACCTCGGTGTCCGGATCGACGTCCTGCACGTCGAAGCGCCGCGCGTAGAAGTCCGACACGGCCTCGCGGAACTCGGCGCGGCCGCGGTTGGACGGGTACCGGTGGGTGCCCTGGTCGGCCACCGCCTCCTGCATCGCCTCCACCACGAGCGCGGGAGTCGGGCGGTCGGGGTCGCCGATGCCCAGCGAGATCACGTCGATCCCCTGCTCCTTCTTGGCCGCGATCTTGCGCTCCAGTTCGGCGAACAGATACGGGGGGATGCGCTCCAGGCGCTCACTCGGTCGCATTCAGCTCCTCGATGAATTCGGCGGCCAGCTCGCCCCGGTACACCGGGACGGCCCAGCCGGTCAGGGTCACGTGCAGATCCTCCCCCACCTCGACCTCCAGCTCGCCGCCGTCCAGGCGGACGGTCACCGGGCTGTCCCCGCCACGGGCCACGTAGGCGACCGCGGCCCCGGCGGCGCCGGTGCCCGAGGACATGGTCTCCCCCACCCCGCGCTCGAAGATCCGGGCGCGCACGACGCCCGGCTCGACCTCGCGGACGAAGGAGACGTTGGTGCGCTGCGGGAACAGCTCGTGGGACTCGATCGGGGGCCCGATCGCGGGGAGGTCGAGCGCCTCCAGGTCCTCGTCCTCCACGAAGATCGCGGTCTGGGGGTTGCCGACCGTGATGTGCCGGTAGCGCCACTCGCGCCCGCCGGCCTCCAGCGTGCCGTCGTCGCGCAGGACCGCGCGCCCCATGTCCACCGCGCAGGTGGTGGGGCCGGTGATCGTGGGCCGGATCTCCCCGGCCGCGGTCTGGATGGAGAAGGTGTCGCTGTCGGTCCAGCCGGACCGGCGCAGGTACAGGATCGCCTCGCGCGCTCCGTTGCCCGACAGCTCGGCCTCCGAGCCGTCGGGGTTGAAGATGCGCAGCCGCGCCACGAAGCCGGGCTCGTCGGGCTCGCTCAGGAGCAGCACGCCGTCCGAGCCCACGCCCAGGTTGCGGTGGCACAGCTTGCGGATGCGGCCGGGCGTGAGCTCCCAGGGGAGGTCGCGCGCCTCCACGATGAGGTAGTCGTTGCCCAGCGCCTGCCACTTCTCGAACTTCACGGGCGCGGGAGTGTAGAGGCCAGCCCGTGGACCTCCGCGGCGACCTGGGCCGGCTCGCGACCGGTCACGTCGAGGACCTCCACGCCCGCCAGCTTGCGCATCCAGGTGTGCTGGCGCTTGACCAGGTTGCGCGTGCGGCGCTTCATCGCGGCCACGTCGTCCGCGAGCAGGTCCTCGAACCCCAGCGCCTGGCGCGCGGTCTCCGACGCGCCCTGCGCGTGGGCGCTACGAACCTCCTCGCGCACACCGGCGTCGAGCATCGCGTCCACCCGCGCCTCCACCCGGCGGTAGAGCGCCTCGCGCTCCATCGTCAGCCCCACCAGAAGGGTCGGGTGGCGCGTGTCCGCGGTCCACAGCTGGGACTCGCCGCCCGGTGGCTCCAGCGCCCCCGCCTCCAGCAGCTCCAGCGACCGCACGATGCGCCGGCGGTCGTTGGGGTCGATGGTGTCGGCGGCCCAGGGCGCGCGCTGCGCCAGGTGCGCGTGCAGGGCCGGGGCGCCACGCAGCGTCAGCTCGGCCTCCCAGCGCTCGCGCGAGCCGGGCGGGGGCGGCGGCTTGAGGTCCAGGTCGGCCAGGGCGGCCCGTAGGTACAGGCCGGTGCCCCCCACGACGATCGGCCTGCGGCCCCCGGCCAGGAGGCCGTCGATCTCCGCGTGGACCAGCTCCGCGTACTCCCCCACGCTGAACCGCGCGTCCACGGGCAGGAAGGAGACGGCACGGTGCTCGACGGCCGCCCGCTCGGCCGTACTGGGCGCGCCGGTGAGGATCTCCAGGCCGCGGTAGACCTGCAGGGCGTCCGCGGAGACGGCCACCGGGTCCTCCCCGTCGGTGCGCAGCCGCTGCGCCAGCGCGACCGCGACCGCGGTCTTCCCGACCCCCGTCGGCCCGAACAGGGCGATGACCCCGGAGAACGCCGTCACGGCGCGAGTATCGTTGCTCGCATGCCCAAAGTCCGTGTCGGCGCCGGGGTCTCGACGCAGCCCGACGCCCGGGTCGGCGCGATCGAGGCCGCCGCCGCGGCCCGCGAGGGCCTGGCGGGCGGGCCCGCCGACCTGGCCGTCGTCTTCGCGTCCGGTGTGCACCTGGCCGCGCCCGAGGCGACGCTGGAGGGCGTCCACGAGGCCCTGCTGCCCGCGCAGGTCGTGGGCTGCGGAGCAGGCGGCGTGCTGGGCGACGGGCGCGAGCTGGAGGACGGCACGGCCGTCGCCGTCTGGGCCGCGTCCTTCGACGAGGGCTCCGTGGAGACCTTCCACGCCCGGGCCGTCGGCGAGGACGACACGGCGATCGACGGCCTGCCCGACCTGGCCGGCGGGGGCGCGCTGCTCCTGCTGCCCGATCCCTACTCCTTCCCCACCGACCGCGTCCTGTCCTCGCTCGCCGTCGCCGCGCCCGGGATGCCGGTGGTCGGCGGCCTGGCCAGCGCGCGGACGCTGGAGGGATCCAGCGCGCTGTTCCTGGGCGACCGGGTGGTGGCCGAGGGCGCGGTGGGCGTCCGCTTCCGGGGGATCGACCTGCTGCCCTGCATGTCCCAGGGCGCGGCGCCGGTCGGCCCGGAGTTGACGATCACCGCGGCGGACGGCCACCTCATCCACGAGCTGGCGGGCATGCCCGCGCTGGAGAAGGTCAAGGAGGTCGTCGGCGCGCTGGGTGGGCGCGAGCGCACGCTGGTCGGTGAGGGCCTGCTGGTCGGGACGGTGATCGATGGCGGCAAACCGGAGTACGGGCCGGGCGACTTCCTGGTCCGCGGGCTGCTCGGCGCCGATCCCGACACGGGCGCACTCGCCGTGGGGGCCGCCGTGCGTCCCGGACAGGTGATCCGGTTGCACGCCCGCGACGCCGCGTCCGCCGACCGCGACCTCCAGCGCGCGCTGGACTTCGGCATGGTCGCGCTGGGTGGCGAGCCGCCCGCCGGCGCGCTGTGCTTCTCGTGCAATGGCCGTGGCCAGGGGATGTTCGGCGCTCCCGACCACGACGCCGCCGCACTGGACGCGGTCCTGCGCGGAGCCCCCACGGCCGGGTTCTTCGCGGCCGGTGAGATCGGCCCCGTCGGCGGCGAGAGCTTCCTGCACGGCTTCACCGCCACGGTGGCGCTGTTCGCCCCGTGACTGTGGCAGTCTGCGCGCCGTGAACCTCCAGGGGCGGACGGCGCTGGTGACCGGAGCGACGGGCGGGCTGGGCCAGGCCATCGCCCGCGCGCTGCGCGCGCGGGGCGCCTCGGTCGTGGTCTCCGGGCGCCGCGCGGACGTCCTGGAGCCCCTGGCCGCGGAGCTCGGCGGCCGCGCGATCGTGGCCGACCTCGCCGACCGCGCCGCCGTGGACCGCCTCGCGGCCGAGTGCGGCGACATCGACGTGCTGGTCGCCAACGCGGGCCTGCCGGCGGACGGGCCGATCCTCGAGTACACGCCGGAGCAGCTCGACCGGGCGTTGGACGTCAACCTCCGCGCTCCGGTCCATCTGGCCCGCGTGCTGGCCGAGCCGATGGTCGCCCGCGGCGCGGGGCACGTCGTGTTCGTGTCGTCGCTGTCGGGCAAGGTCGCCACGGCGAACTCGGGCCTGTACTCGGCCACGAAGTTCGGGCTGCGCGGGTTCTCCTCCGGCCTGCGCCAGGACCTCGCAGGGGCGGGCGTCGGCGTCTCCTGCGTCTTCCCCGGCCCGATCCGCGACGCGGGGATGTTCCACGACAGCGGCGTCCAGCTGCCGAAGATCGCCGGCACGAAGAGCCCGCAGGACGTGGCCGACGCCACGGTCCGCGCGATCGAGCGCGACCTGCACGAGATCGACGTGGCCACGCTGGGCGGGCGGGCCTGGGGCGTGGTCGGCCAGGTCGCCCCCGTCCTCATGTCGCGCATCAACGCGCGGTTCGGCGGCACCGAGATCGCCGCGGCGATCTCCGGCAGCGAGGCGCACCGCTCCAAGCGCTAGCAAGCGCTGGGAGACGGCGAGCGCCGGGGTCGGGTGGGTCTGACCCCCAGGGGGGTCAGACCCCGAGCGCGGGGGGAGTATGACCCCCGGGGGGTCAGACCCCTGAGGGGGCCTGGGCTTCGCGCTCCGAGCCCTCGCGCGAGACCTTCGCGACCGCGGCCAGGACCTCGTCGGCCAGCTTGGGGCCTTCGCTGGCCCGCGCCGGCGTGGCCTCCAGGCGCACCACGACCTCGTCGCCGTCGAACTCCTCCAGGGAGATGCGCGGATCCTCGCGCAGGTCGACGGTCACGAGGCGGTCGAGGACGTCCTGCAGGTCGCTCGGACGCACGTCGGCGCGCAGGCGGGCCTTGAGGTCGACGGAGGCGGGCTCGCGCAGGGGGGTCACGGCCGAGCTGAGCACGATCGAGTTGGGGACCATGATCGAGTTCTCGCCGTTCGCCAGCGTCGTGTAGAGCAGGCCGAGCGAGGACACGACGCCCTCCACCTGGCCGGCCACGCCGCCGCTCTGCATGCGCACGCGGTCGCCCACCCGGAACGGCCGGGCGCTGAGGAGGACCGTCCCGGCGATCAGGTTCCCGAGGGTCTGCTGGGCGGCGAGGCCGAAGATCACGGCGGTGAAGGCTCCGCCCACGGCCAGCGTGCGCGGCGGCAGGCCCGCGATGTTCAAAGCCGCCAGGAGGGTGATCCCGACAGTGCCCAGGCGGATCAGGAAGCCGACGGTCCCGGCCGTCCCAGGATCCAGGCGCCGGAACAGCGCCGGTCCCGCCGCGCGACCGATGTCGCGGGCGATCGTCCACCCCAGCACCACGAGCGCCACAACCGTGAACACCCGAATCGGCATGTCCATGCCCGCCAGCTTGTGGCGGTAGCTGTAAAGCAGGAGCACGCCGGCGAGGAGCGGGAACAGGATCGCGGCCTGGCGGCGGGCCTTGCGGGCCGCCTGCGCGCTGATCTGCCGCGCCAGCCCGGCCTGCTGCCACGAATGGCTCTTGGTCTCGAGCATCCTGCGCATTGCAGCGCTCTGTCGGTTGCGTCCGATCATGCCCTCATGTAAGCGTCGCCGGGTTGCCCCAACCTAAAACAGGCTTTCCTGGGAGACAGGCGGGTCGGGCTTCGGCGCGGTCCGCTCGGGCGCCGGGTCTCGGCCCCGCGGCGAGCGGATCCGCCGCGCCCCTCCCCCGCGGCGCACCATGCGGCTGTGGTGTTCTCGCTGCTCCTTGGGCGCGTAGGCGCCGTGGGCATACAGGCGCTCGTAGTGCTCGACCAGATCCGGCCGCTGCGAGCGCAACCAGTCCATGAAGATGCCCCGCACCTCCCCGCGCAGGTGCAGTGTGATTCCGGCCACAGATTCTGCCCCGGCCGCGGTGGCGATCTCCAGGATCTCCTGCACCTGCTCGGGCGAGTCGTTCACTCCCGGCATCAGCGGCGCGATCAGGACCCCCGTGGGGACGCCGGCCCGGGTCAGCTCCGCGATGGCCTCCAGGCGCTTGCGCGGGTGCGGGGTGTGCGGCTCGGTCTGGCGCCACGCCTTCTCGTCCAGCGTGGGAACGGAGACGTTCGCGGTGAACCCGACCCGCTCGGACAGCTGGCGCAGCAGGTCGATATCGCGCAGCAGCAGCGGCGACTTGGTCAGGATCGAGCACGGCGTGCCGGAGTCCAGGAGGGCCTGCCAGATCTCGGGCATCAGCCGGTAGCGCCCCTCCACCCATTGGTAGGGGTCCGTGTTGGTGCCCAGCGCCACGTGCTCGTGCGCCCACGACGGCTTCGCCAACTCCACCCGCAGCACCTCCGGCACGTTGACCTTGACCACGATCTCGCGCTCGAAGTCCCGCCCCGCCCCGAAGTCCAGGTACTTGTGGGTGGGGCGAGCAAAGCAGTTATGGCTCACAACGCCGTTGGCAATGAAGTCGCCGGTGCCCGTCGTGATGTCGTACATCGGGATCCTCTCCCCGAGAGGTTCGACGGCCACGACGCCCAGCCTGGCGGCCGTCCTGACGGCGCGTCCGTCGATCGGGCCCGCCGCGAAGGCCCCCGTCCCCATCAGCTTGTCGTTCGGGGTCAGGTGGGGCCGGCGCGCCGCACCGTGCTCCGCGCCGGTTACGAATTTCCAGCCCCGTCCGGTGAGGAAGCGGTGGTCGGCGCTGGCGACCACCTCGGTCCCGTCCTCGAGCACGACCCTGTAGGCGTCCTTCTCGGTGCGCCAGTGTGCGAGGACCTCTGTGTGCACGTACCGGCGGTACACGCCGACGCGGCGCGTCCCGTAGATCGCGTCTCCAACGCCGAGTTGCTCGATCGGCCGGGTGGTGCCGTCCGCGAGCAGCACCGGCGTGTCGCCCCGGACACAGTAAACGCAGGCATGGCTGCAACCTCGATACGGGTTGATCGTCCAGCGGAATGGCATGCGCGACTGCTTGGGCACGCGGTTCAGGGCGGAGCGGGCGTGGACCTCGTAGAACCGGGTGTCGAGGGCCTCGGGTGCGTCGAAGCGGCGGATGACCGCCGGATCGCGGTATCCGGGCAGCGTCTGCGCCTCTTCGGTCTCGACGAGCAGGTTGTTCCAGCGCACGAACACATGTTCGCATGGGAGGCGGACGGGCCGAGGGCGTGGACCATTGTTCGATTGCCCCGCGCTCCCCGTTCCCTGACACTCGCGACATCAAGGGCATGCGACCGGGACGGAGTCCCGGAGCCCACCGGACACTGATCAGCCTTGCCACGGATGGCTGGAGAGGCGGCCGCCAGGACGACGGCCGCCTCTCCGTTTTTCTCAGGCCGCTCCGGCCGCAGCCAGCAGCGAGGCCTCGCCGGCCAGCGTCTGGCTGGTCGCCGACTCGATCCGGACCGGGACGAGGTCTCCGGGACGACCCAGACCCGCGAAGTTGACGACCTTGTTGTGCCGGGTGCGCCCGCGCAGCCGCGAGGGGTCCGTGCGCGACGGGCCCTCCACCAGCACCTCCAGCGTGCGCCCCACGAACCGCTGCGCGCGCTCGTGCGCGCGGCGCTGGACGACCTCGACCAGGCGTTCCATGCGCTCCACCGCGACCTCATGGTCGATGCGACCGTCCAGCCGGGCCGCCTCGGTCCCGCGGCGCGGCGAGTAGATGAACGTGAAGGCGCCGTCGAACCCGACCTCGTCCATGACCTCCAGGGTCTGGGCGAAGTCGGCCTCGGTCTCGCCCGGGAAGCCCACGATGACGTCGGTGGTCAGCGCGATGTCCGGGACGTGGTCGCGGATCATCCGCACGCGGTCCAGGAAGCGCTCCCGGGTGTACGTGCGCCGCATCGCCTTGAGGATCCGCGACGAGCCCGCCTGCAGCGGGAGATGGATGTGCTCGCAGACCGACTCGCACTCGGCGTGCGCGCGGGCCACGTCCCCACGGATGTACTGCGGGTGCGGACTGGTGTAGCGGATGCGCTCGATGCCCTCGATCGCGTCCGCGGCGCGCAGCAGCTCCGCGAACGACACCCGGGCGCCGGCGGGCAGGTCGCGCCCGTAGGAGTTGACGTTCTGGCCCAGCAGGGTGACCTCGCGAACCCCCTCCGCGGCCATCCGCTCCAGCTCACCCACCAGCTCGGCGGCCGGGCGCGAGACCTCGTCCCCCCGCGTGGAGGGGACGATGCAGTAGGAGCAGCGCATCCGGCAGCCGACGGAGATCTGCAGCCAGCCCTGGAACTCCCGCGCGCGCTTCTCCGGGAGGTGCCCGGTGAAGCCCTCGAACTCGAAGTAGCCCTGGGCGCTCAGGGAGTCGGAGGTGAGGAACTCGGCCAGCTTGTGGACCTGTCCCGGTCCGAAGGCGACGTCCACGAAGGGAAAGCGCCGGAAGACCTCTTCCTTGACCGACTGCGCCCAGCACCCGCCCACGCCGATCACGGTCTCGGGCCGGCGGCGCTTGACCGCCCTGGCCTCGTGAAGATGGGAGACGAAGCGCTCGTCGGCCTTCTCGCGGATCGAGCAGGTGTTGAAGAGGATCAGGTCCGCGTCGGCGCGCTCCGGGCGCTCCTCGTAGCCCAGCGACTCCAGCATCCCCTTCATCCGCTCGGAGTCGTGCTCGTTCATCTGGCACCCGAAGGTGGTGACGTGGTAGCCGGGCATGCGTGCGTGAACCGTAGCCGTCAGTGCGCGTAGTCCACGGCCCGGGACTCGCGCACGACCGTGACCTTGATCTGGCCCGGGTACTCGAGCTCCTTCTCGATCTCGCGCGCGATCTCGTGGCAGAGCAGGACGGCGCCGTCGTCGTCCAGCGCGCCGGGCTGGACCATCACGCGGACCTCGCGGCCCGCCTGCATGGCGTAGACCTTCTCCACGCCCTCGTGGCGCTCGGCGATGGCCTCCAGGTCGCGCAGCCGCTTGACGTAGTGCTCCAGCGACTCGCCCCGGGCGCCGGGACGGGCGCCGGACAGCGCGTCGGCGGCCTGGACGATCACCGCCTCCACGGTCTGGGGCTCGACCTCGTTGTGGTGGGCCTCCATCGCGTGCGCGACGGCCTCGCTCTCGCCGTGCTTGCGCGCCAGGTCCCCGCCCACCAGGGCGTGCGGGCCCTCTATCTCGTGCGAGACGGCCTTGCCGATGTCGTGCAGCAGCGCGGCCCGGCGGGCGGTCTTGACCGATGCGCCCAGCTCCGACGCCATCATCGCCGCCAGCTGGGAGCACTCCACCACGTGGGCCAGGACGTTCTGGCCGTAGGACGTGCGGAAGCGCAGGCGCCCCAGGAGGCGCACGAACTCCGGGTCCAGTCCGTCGACGCGGGAGTCCAGGACCGCCTGCTCGCCCAGCTCGACGATGTGGTCGTCCAGCTCGGACTTGGCCTGGAAGTAGGTCTCCTCGATCCGGGCCGGGTGGATGCGTCCGTCGGCCAGCAGCTTCTCCAGCGTCATGCGGGCCACCTCACGGCGCACCCCGTCGAAGCCGGAGAGCACGACGGCGTGCGGCGTGTCGTCGACGATGAAGTCGACGCCGGTGAGGCTCTCCAGGGCGCGGATGTTGCGGCCCTCGCGGCCGATGATCCGGCCCTTCATGTCGTCGGAGGGTAGCTGCACGACCGACACCGTGGTCTCGGCGGCATGGGCGGCGGCCAGGCGGCCCATGCAGACGGAGAGGATGTTGCGCACGCGCCGGTCGGCGTCGCGCTTGGTCTCCTCCTCGACCTGGCGCAGGACGCGGGCCGAGTCGTGGCGCGCCATGTCCTCAACCTCCTTGAGCAGGATCTGCTTGGCCTGGGAGGCGGAGAGGCCGGCCAGGCGCTCGAGCTCCCGGACGTGCTCGCGCTTGCGCTGGTCGAGCAGCTCGCGCTGGCGCTCCAGCTCGCGGCCGCGGTCCTCGAGGATGCGGTCTCGCCGGGCCAGCTCGGCCAGCTTCACGTCTATGGCCTCCTCCTTGGAGATGGCCCGCTCCTCGATGCGAGCGATCTCGGCCCGGCGCTCCAGCAGCTCGTGCTCGACCTGGTCGCGGGAGAAGGGCGTGGGCGGGGGCGCGGCGGCGGCCTGCGCGGAGGGGGGCGGGCCGGCCCTCCCCCCCGGCCGGAACAGGAGTGCGGCCACGATCATGCTGACCGCCAGGAGCGCCGCCGCGATCACGATTGCCATTGCAGTTCCTCTCTGCGGACCCGAGTCCGACCGGGCCCGTCCGATTTCGATTCGGTGGGCGCGTCGAACCGGGCCGTGCGAGGCGCACGGAGCGGGAACCGCGGCGGCCGCCGGCCGCCGCCAGGCTGTCGGCTAGTGGCGTTCGGTTGCCGGGGGCGGGCCGGGGGGCCCGTTACAAGTGGTCGAAGGTGCCGTCAACACTGGGGGTTCAAGCTCAGAACTGCGTCTTTTGCGGGTATTTCGTGCCCTCGCGGGCCCGGTCTTCAGCTGAGGAGATCGTAGTACCGCCCGCCGCCCCCCGCAAACGAACGCACGTTTCCTATCGGGACAGCGCGCGAACGGCGTCGTGGGCGAGTTCCAGGTCGTAGCCGCGGCGGACCAGGAGGCCGAGGGCGCGGTTTCGCTCCCGGTCGTCGGCGGGCGGCTCCGGGAAGCGCCGGCGCAGGAGCTCGACCGCCGCCTCCAACTCGGCGCCGGCGGGCTGCTCGTCCACCGCCGCGGCGACCAGCTCCGGCGCCACGCCCACCGCGAGCAGTCGCTGCTCGATGCGCTCGGCGCCCCAGGAGTCCAGACGGCGCCGGTCTTCGGCGAAGCGCCGGGCGTAGCGGGCATCGTCCAGGTAGCCCTCGCCCTCCAGCACCTGCACGGCCTGGACGACCATCGCCTCCCCCACCCCCCGGGCGGCGAGGTGGCGGCGCACCTCCACGACCGTCCGATCGCGCTTGGCCAGATGACGGTAGGCCAGGTCCAGGGCGTGCCGCAGACGTGTCTCGGGCTCGAGCGTCCCGAGCGGGTCCGAGTCGACGGCGGCGGCCCGGTCAGGCAGCCTTCTCGACCTCGGCCTCGGCCTCGGGAGCCTCAACGGGCGCGTCCTCCACCGGGACGAGCGGCGGCGGCGCGTCGCGCTCGATGCCCAGGGCGACGTAGACCTTGTCCTCGATCTCGCGCGCCACCTCGGGGTTCTCGACCAGATAGGCCTTGGCGTTGTTGCGCCCCTGGCCGATGCGCTCGTTCCCGTAGGAGAAGAAGGACCCGGACTTGGAGACCACGTCGTGCTCGAGCCCCAGGTCCAGGATGCACCCGGCCGAGGAGATCCCCTTGCCGAACTCGATGTCGAACTCCGCGATGCGGAAGGGAGCGGCGACCTTGTTCTTGACCACCTTGACCTTGACGCGGTTGCCCACGGCCTCGGTCCCGTCCTTGAGGGTCTCGATGCGGCGGATGTCCAGGCGCTGGGAGGCGTAGAACTTCAGCGCGCGCCCGCCGGGCTGGGTCTCGGGCGAGCCGAACATGACGCCGACCTTCTCGCGGATCTGGTTGGTGAAGATGCACAGCGTGTCGGTGCGGTTGAGGTTGCCCGCCAGCTTGCGCATGGCCTGGGACATCATCCGCGCCTGGAGCCCCACGGTCTGGTCGCCCATCTGGCCCTCGAGCTCGACGCGGGGCGTCAGCGCGGCCACCGAGTCCACGGCCACCACGTCCAGCGCGCCGGAGCGCACGAGCATGTCGGCGATCTCCAGCGCCTGCTCGCCGTGGTCGGGCTGGGAGACGAGCAGCTCGTCGATGTCCACCCCGATCTCCTTGGCGTACAGCGGGTCCATCGCGTGCTCGGCGTCGATGAACGCGCACACCCCGCCGAGCTTCTGGGCCTCGGCGATGATGTGGTAGATCAGCGTGGTCTTGCCCGAGGACTCCGGGCCGAAGACCTCGACGATGCGTCCGCGCGGCACGCCGCCGATGCCCAGCGAGAGGTCCAGCGAGAGCGCTCCCGTGGGGATCGCTCCGACCTGCACCTTGGCGCCCTCGTCCCCCATGCGCATGATCGAGCCCTGGCCGAACTCCTTGTCGATCTGCTGGAGCGCGCCCTGCAGCGCGGTATCTCGGGCCTGGCCTGTCTTGTGGTCATGGGACATGGGAGCTCCTAACCGGGGGCGGTCTCGAAAACCGTCGGGTTCTTCGTCGTATTGGAATCCGCCACGGTAGGTGCCCGAGCGGACGGAAACCCAGTCTGACCGGGCATTTGTGACGACACGACAGGCATTCGTGACGGTTCTCCCTGGACCGGACGGCATCCGATCCTCTACTCTGCTGTGCGGGCGTCGTCGCAGGGGTCGGCGCTCCGGAACGGCAGGGAACAAAAGGGAAGTCGGGAAGGCATGACGCCACGCATACTCATCGAGCCCGCACGGCTCGCCGGCTCGTCCGTGATGCGCTGTCAGACGGACGAGCGCTTGGTGGACCTGGTCCGCGCGGGCAACGACCGCGCCTTCGAGGCGATCGTGGACCGCTACCGGCGCCCGCTGCTGCGCTACTGCGCGCGCCTCCTGCCCCCGGCCCGGGCCGAGGACGCGGTCCAGCAGGCCTTCCTGAACGCCTTCGCCGGGCTGCGCCGCGGCGACGACCGCATCGAGCTGCGCCCCTGGCTCTACCGCATCGCCCACAACGCCTCGCTCAACGCGCTGCGCGAGAACGGCTGGACCCACGAGCGCATCGAGGCGGCGGGTGGCCGCCCGAGCGGCGAGAGCGCGCACGAGGCGGCCGAGCGGCGCGCCAGCCTGCGCACCGTCCTGGCCGCCGTACAGGAGCTGCCCGAGCGCCAGCGCGACGCGATGATCCTGCGCGAGCTGGAGGGTCGGACCTACGAGCAGATCGCCACCGAGCTGGACGCCAGCGGCGGAGCGGTCCGCCAGCTGCTCAACCGCGCCCGCCACACGTTGCGCGCGGGCGCCACCGCGCTGACGCCCGCGGGCGTCCTCACCCGCTTCCCGTGGGGACAGGGCGCGCCGGTCGTGGAGCGGATGTCCGAGGCGGCGACCCAGGACGGGCTGCGCACCGGCGCCGCGCGGATCGGCGGTGCGCTGGTGGCCAGCATCGCCGTGGCCGCCGGCCTCTCGGACGGCCCCAAGCACCTTCCCCGGTTCGACACCGGCGCCCGTCCCGCTCCCGAGGCCTCGGCGCCCGCGGCGGACACGCCCGCCGTCGCCTCCAACGGCCTGCTGCGGGCCGGTCCCGCGACGCCGCTGATCGCATCCGTCCTACCGGCGCGCGCGCGGGTGGAGGCAAGCGTCCCGCGCCGGACCGTGCGACACGGCCGTCCGACCCTGCGCACACGGGTCGTGCGAGCGGCCCCGCATTTGCCCCCATCGCTTCCCGCGACCGTGGCTCCGCGTGCGGTCCCGGTCTCCGTCCCGCACGCTCCGGCGCCGCAGACGGGTGAGCAGCAGGGCGAGCGCACTCGCGGTCGATCCGGTCACGGCGATTCGCACTCCGGCGAGTCGCGGCGTTCGCGCGGCCAGGCTCAGGCCGCGAGCCGCCACGGCGAGGGCGACGGACAGCGAAGCGACCGCTCCTCGAGCCGGCGGGGCGATGGCGGCGGCGGGGACCAGGGCCATGGCTCCGGCGACGAGGGCCGCAGCGGGAGCGACAGCCAGAACACCAGCGGGGACAGCCAGGGCTCGAACAGCGGGCACGACGGCTCCGGCAGCGCGCAGAGCCAGAGCGTCCCCCGGCTCGGTGAAGACTCTTCCGCCGCCGTCGGCGATGCCTCTGGCGCCGGTTCCGGCGCCGGCGGCTGAGCCTCACACCGGCGTTCGCGACACCGCCTCGTAGCGTGCTCCGCCCCGGCCGGGGTGGGAGCGGTAGAGGGTCACGGCGGCACCGTCGAAGGCCAGCGGCGGCGGTGGCTCCAGGGCCTCCGGGCGCACGCGCGCACCACCGCGCACCCGGGCGGCAGTCACGTGCGGACGATATGGGCGGGCCTCGGGCTCGAAGCCGGCGCCCGCCGCCAGAGCCTCGGAGACGCGGCCTTGGAGCGCGGCGAGGGAGCCGTCCGAGTCCACCACCGCGGCCGCCAGCACCCGCGGGCGCCGCGGAGCGAACCACACCGCCTCGCCCAACCGCAGCCCGCCCACCGGCCCCGTGCACGCGGCGACCAGCTCGCCGATCCGCGCCGCGTCCGCCTCCGGGCGCCCGCCCAGGAAGCACAGGGTCACGTGCAGGGACTCCGGTGCGACCAGGCGCAGCTCCTCGCGGTCTCCCACCGCGTCGCGGGCCCAGGCGGCCAGGGCGTCGCCCACCTCACCGGGGAGGTCCAGCGCGGCGAACAGGCGGGCCTGCGGCGCCGGGGCGCTCACGCCCGCGCGCGCTGCGCCCACGGGTCAGGCGCGTCCTGCTCGCCGCGCAGCAGGCGCCGCAGCAGGTGCATGGTCACCGTCGTGGCGCGGTCGCGCACGTCAGCCCGGGACCCGGGGAGCTGGACGGAACGGGCGATCGACCCTCCGTCGCGCTGCGCCACGTGGAAGCACACGAGCCCGACCGGCTTCTCCTCGGTGCCGCCGCCCGGACCCGCGACGCCGGTGATGCCGATGCCCACGTCCGCCCTGAACCGCTCGATCGCCCCCGCGGCCAGGGCGGCCGCGACCTCGGGCGAGACGGCGCCGTGGCGGTCGATCAGCTCCTCCGGGACGCCGGCCAGGTCGCGCTTGGCCCCATTGGAGTAGGCGGTGATGCCGCCCAGGACATAGGCCGAGGAGCCGGCCCGGTCGGTCAGGCGCGCGGTCATCAGCCCTCCCGTGCACGACTCCGCGGTGGCCACGGTGCGGACGGGCGGCCCGGACAGCAGCGCCGCCACCTGCTCGTCGATCGTCGAGCCGTCGTCGGAGAACAGGGTGTCGCCGTGGCGCTCGCGGATGTGCGCCTCGAACTCGCGGTAGACGTCCTCGTCCGCCGGCTCCCAGCGCGTCGCCAGCTCGATCTCCCCCCGGCGCAGGCAGGTGGTGATCTCCAGGCGCTCGATGGGGACGCCGGCCTCCTCGGCCGCGCGCAGGGAGGCCGCGATCTCGGACTCGGGAATCCCGAACATCCGCAGGATCGCCCCCCGGTACTCGGTGGCGCCGGCGACCGCGGCCCGGAACGCGCCGGTCGTCTTCGCGTCCTCCCACATCGGCTGCAGCTCGCGCGGGGGGCCCGGCAGCACGACGACCGTGGGGCCGTTCCCCTCCGCCGGGGGGACGACGAGCCCGGGCGCCGTGCCGACGGGCTCGAGGATCGTCGCCCCCGCGGGCACGACCGCCTGCTTGCGGTTGGACTCGCGCAGCGCGCCGGGGTCCAGGCCCGGCCAGCGGGAGAGCAGCGGCTCGAGGATGGCCCAGATGCGCCCTTCCAGCGCCTCGTCCAGGACCATCTCCCGGCCGGCGAAGTCCGCCACCACCGCGGCGGTCATGTCGTCCGCCGTCGGTCCGAGTCCGCCGCTGGTGACCACGAGGTCCAGGCCCTCGGTCTCCATGAACCGCAGCGCCGCGAGCATGTCCCCCGGGCGGTCGCCGACGACCGTGATGTGGGCCAGGTCCACGCCGATCTCGCGCAGCCGTTCGGACAGCCAGGGCCCGTTGCGGTCGGAGATGATCCCGGTCAGGACCTCGGTGCCCGTCACGACGATGCCGGCGCGGCAGGCCATCAGCACGCGTTCCGGGTCTCGGGGATCTTCGTCCGCCCCCGCGGCGTCACCTCGTACGTCGTCGCGCCGGTGCTGGGCGGCACCCCGAGGGTGCGGCCGTTGACGCGCATCTGGAGGTTGGAGTTGCCCGCCGTGACCCGGAAGCGCTTGCCGCGGAAGGACTGCGGGCCCGACGCCGCGGTCAGCGTGGTGTTGACGATCAGCTTGTCCGCGGGGTTGCGCAGGCACACGTAGACGTCCCCGGTGGGGATCAGGGTCAGGCGCGCGATCGTGGGGACGGCGCGGGGCTTGGGCTTCGGCGCTGGCGTCGTGCGGGGGCGGGTGTCGGTGGCGACCGGCGTGTCGTTTCCGCTGTTGCCCACGGAGCCCAGCACGATCAGGACCGCGATCAGGCCCACGACGGACAGCCCGATCACGAAGCCGCGCGGCATGCGCGGGGGATGCGGCGGGCGGATACGGCGATGGCTCTCGGACAGCGGCGGCCCCAGCGACCGCAGCTCCGCCTCCGACGGGACGGGCTCGTGGCGCAGCTTGTACTCCTCCACCAGCAGCTTGCCGTCGATGCCCAGATATTCGGCGTAGGTGCGCAGGAAGCTCTTGACGAAGGTGGGGCCGGGCAGCATCTCCCACTCCTCGTTCTCGATGGCGCGCAGGTACTTGGCGCGGATCTTCGTCGCCGTCTCGACCTCTGAGATGTCGATCCGTGCGCGCATCCGCGCCTCCTGCAGCGTGGCGCCGATGTCGGGCATAACCGCTGGAAAGGCTACTCACTAGTCTGCGGCGCTCGATGAGCGCAACATCGCGCCCAGCCGCCGTCGACGTCGCGACGCAGAGCCTGGCCCGCCCCGCGGCGGTGATGGCGGTCGGAACCGCCCTCTCCCGGCTCACCGGTTTGGGGCGCTTCATGGCCATGGCGTTCGCGCTCGGAGTGACCGAATCGCGCCTGGCCGACGCCTACAACATCGCCAACACCCTGCCCGTCGTGCTGTACGAGCTGGTCCTGGGCGGGATCCTGACCTCGATCTTCGTGCCCGTCCTCGTGCAGGAGCTGCGCACGAAGTCCCACGACGAGGCGTGGCGGTCGGTCTCGGCGCTGGTGTCGGTCTCGATGGCCGCCCTGCTGGTCATGACCCTGGTCATCGTCCTGGCCGCGCCGCTGATCATCGAGATCTTCTCCAGCCGGGTGAAGGGACCGGAGGGGGCCCAGCAGGACCGCCTGGCCACGTTCTTCCTCCAGGTCTTCGCGCCCCAGATCGTCCTCTTCGGCGCCGCCGCGGTGGCCGCCGCGCTGGTCAACGCCCACGGGCGCTTCGGGCCGCCGATGTTCTCCCCGATCCTCAACAACCTCATCCTGATCGCGACCTTCGTCCTGTTCGCCATCGTCGTGTCGGGCACGCCGACCGCCGGCAGCGTGGCCGACGACGGCGGGCAGAAGCTGCTGCTGGGGCTCGGGGCCACGGGAGGGGTCGCCGCCATGGCCGCGGTCAACTGGTGGGTGGCCAGGAGGCTGGGCGGGCGCATCCGGTTGCTGCTGGACTGGCGCCACCCGGCGGTGCGCCGCGTGGCGGTGCTGTCGCTGTGGACCCTGCTGTTCGTGGGGGTCAACGCCCTGGGGACCGCGATCTCCTTCTGGCTGGCCAACGGGAAGCAGGGCGGGCCGACCGCGTACGTCCTGGCCTTCGCCTTCTTCCAGCTGCCCATCGGGATCGCCGCGGTGTCGATCATGACCGCGCTGGTCCCGAAGCTGTCGGCGCACTACGTGGACGGCGACGACGACCTGTTCCGCGCGCGCCTGGCCGGCGGGCTGCGGGCGGTGGGCATGCTGATGCTGCCCGCCACCGCCGCCTACCTGGTCCTCGCGGACCCGCTCACCCAGATCCTCCTGGAACACGGCGTGGCCAAGGCGGCGAGCGCCCATCTCGTGGCCGACGTGCTGCGGTTCTTCGCCATCGGGCTGGTGCCGTTTGCCGCCTTCCTGCTTTTGTCGCGCGCCTTCTACGCCCGCCAGGACAACCGCACGACGGCGATGTGGAACATCCTGGCGGTGGGCGTGACCGTGGTGCTGGACTTCGCGCTGTACCCGCTGATCGACGTGCGCGGGCTGGCCCTGGCCCACACCCTGGGCTTCGTGGTGGGCTCCTTCGTGCTGGCGCGGCTGCTCATGCAGCGGGTGGGCGACCTGGAGTCGCGCCGGACGCTGGAGGAGCTGGTGAAGGTGGCGGCCGCCTCGATCGTCGCCGCCGACGCCATGCTCGCGGTGGTCGCCCTGGGCGACTGGGCGCTGGACCCCGGCGACCTGCGCTCGCTGCTGGAGCTGGGGCTGGGCGGCGCGGCCGGGCTGCTCGCGTTCCTGTACGTGGCGCGGCGCCTGGCGGTCGAGGACCTCAGCCTGCTGGCCCGGCTGATCCCCCGGCGCTCGTGAGCGCCGACACGCTGATCGGCGTCTATCCCCCGCTGGAGACCGCGGCGCTGCGCGCGCGCGCGCACACCGACGCTTTCCCGTGGTCGGCCCCCGGCCTGCGCCTGACGCACCTGGGACGCGGGGCCGTGTGGCTGGCGCTGGAAGCGCTGGGACTGGGACGCGGCTCGCGCGTGGCCATGCCCGCCTACCACTGCGGCTCGGAGGTGGAGGCCGCGCACCTGCGGGGCTGCGAGGTCCTCTTCTACCGCGTGGACGCGGACCTGCGGGTGGACGAGGACGACATGCGCCGCGCGGCCGCCGAGGCCGACGCGCTCTACCTGATCTCCAACTTCGGGTTCCCGATGGTCGACCCGCCGGACGGCGTCGCCGTGATCGAGGACGCCGCGCACGCGCTGTTCTCGCTCGACGCGCAGGGGCGCCCGGTGGGCGCGCGCGGCGACGCCGCCGTCTTCTGCCCGCGCAAGTCGCTGGGCCTCCCGGACGGGGGAGCCGTGCTGGTGCGCGCGGGCGAGCCGCGGACGGTCGACCGCCGGCCAGGGGCGAAGGCGATGCTGCGCTCCACCGCCTCCCTGGCCTTCGCGCGGGCGGCCATCTCGCGCGTGTCCCCGGTGCGCCGTCTGGCCACGCGGGTCATCGGTCGCGCCTCCATCGGAGACGCCGCGGCGCAGCAGGGCGAGCTGACCGACGTGGTGATCGGCGAATGGGGACTGGAGCCGCGGGACATGGAGAACGCGGCGGGCCGCCCGGCCCGGCTGACCGCCGCACTCGCCCGCCGCGCCGACCCCGAACGCCTGCGCGCCCGGCGGCGCGCGAACTACTCGATCCTGCTGGCCGAGCTGGCGGAGCTGGCGCCGGCGGCCCACCGCGCGCTGCCCGGCGGCTGCGCCCCTCTGTACTTCCCGGCCCTGGCCGCCGACCGCCCGGCGGCCATCCGCGGCCTGCTCGCCCACGGCGTGCGTCCGCTCGAGGTCTGGCCGGTCCCCCATCCCCTGCTCGATCGCGCGCGCTTCGCGGAGCTGGAGCCGCTGCGCGCCGGCCTGCTGGCGCTGCCGGTGCACCAGGCGCTGGGGGAGCGGGAGATGGAGCGGGTGCTGGACGCGGCCCAGCGCGTGCTCTTAGACTGAGGCGGCGCGCCGCGGAGGGCGCGCCCGGTCCGCGGGAAAGGGCAGAGCCCACCTTCTGAAGTCGAAGCCGGCAGCACGCGATCGACCTCGCCCGGGCACGCGGACCGTGGGCGTCGGAGGTGATCGTGGTGCAGCGCATCGACATCGACCAGGCGCGCAAGCGCGCGAAGGAGCTGCTGCGCGCCTGGCGCGCGGAGGGGCGTGCGGAGGCCAAGCTGGCGGACGCCCAGCGCCAGGTGGCGCGGGACCTGGGCTTCGGGGACTGGCCCGCCCTGCATCGCCACGCGCAGGCCGCGGCGGTGGAACGGGGAGAGCGTCGCGCGGCGCTGGTGGACTGGGCGACCAACGGCCGCGCCGAGCACGCGCAGGCGCTGCTGGACGTGGATCCCGGGCTGGTCCGGGCCGGGCTGGACGCCGCGCTCGTGACGGGGACCGTCGACGTGGTCGCGGCCGCACTGCAGCGCGACCCGGGGGCGGCGGGGCGCGAGACCGGCGCGCGGGACTGGGCGCCGCTGGTCTACGTCACCCACTCCGCCTTCCTGGGCGGGGAGCGCACGGACAACCTGGTGGCCTGCGCCGTGGCGCTCCTCGACGCCGGCGCCGATCCCGACGCCGCCTGGCGCCACCCCGAGTTCGGTGCCCTGAGCGCGCTGTACGGCGCGGCCGGCGTGGCCCACGAGCCCCGGATGACCGCGCTGCTGCTGGACCGCGGGGCGAACCCCGACGACGGCGAGTCGCTCTACCACGCGTGCGAGGACCGCAGCGGGCGGTGCCTGGAGCTCCTGCTCGATGCCGGCGCGCGCGTCGCGGGGACCAACGCGGTCCCGCACGTACTCGACCGCGACGACGTGGAGGGCCTGCGCCTGCTGCTGGCACGGGGAAGCGCGCAGGAGGGAGGCCTCGACCTGGGCGGGACGATCGCCGCGGCGCTCGCGCGGGGCCGCTCCCGCGCGCACACCGAGGCCCTGCTCGCCCACGGTGCTCCCGTCGCGCCCGGGGACGCGACCCTCGCCGTGCGCCGGGGCCGGCCGGACGTGCTCGATCTCCTGGGCGAGCCGGACCCGAGCCCGGCGGATGGGCTGCTCGGCGCCCTGCGCCGCGCGGACCGCGACGGCGCGGAGGCCGTTCTGGCCGCCCACCCGGGCCTGCTGGACGGCCTGGGCCGCGGTGACCACGACGTCCTCGTGAACGTGGCCGCCGCCGGGGACCTCCGCGCGACGGAGCTGATGCTGGACATCGGCTTCCCGGTGGACGTGCGCTCCGAGGACTTCGAGGAGACGCCGTTGCACGCCGCCGCCTGGTACGAGCGCGCGGACGTCGCGAGCCTGCTGCTGGCGCGCGGCGCCGACCCCGATGCGCCGGCGGGGCCGCCCTTCGGCGGCACGCCCCTGGACTGGGCGGCGCGCGGTTCGCGCGACGCCGACGCCGAGGCCGTGGGTGAGGCGGGCGTCGTCGACCACCCGGCCACGGTGCGGCGACTGCTGGCCGCGGGAGCGGCCCTCTCCACCCCGGAGGTCGCGCAGGCCGCCAGCGCGGAGGTGGCGCCGTTGCTGGCCTAGAGCGGGCGCAGGATCACGACGGGCGTCTGCTCGTCCTCGTTGCCGGCCGGGTTGTCCATCAGCGCGGCCGTGACCCACTCCTCGTCCACGCCCGGCGAGGCCCCCACGACCCAGGCTCCGGTGAGGTGGTTGGCGTCCACGATCGCGACCCCGCACCCGAGCTCACGCGCGAGCTCGGTGGCCAGCTGGGCCGGGGCGCGGGGGCCGAAGACGATGTGGTGGTCGTGCGGGAGCATCGCGGCGGCGACGTCGTCGATCATCGCCGTGCCCGGTCCGGCCACCCGGTAGAACCATCCGCGGCGGCCGACGAGCTTCCCCGCCACCGCCGCCGCCGTCCCCGCGAGGACGCGCGCGCGGCCCGCCTCCATGATCGCGCCCTGCATCCCCTCCGGGCTGTGCAGCGGCCCGATTTTGCCGACGAACCGCGAGAGCAGGTGGGCCAGCGGCCCGGCCGGCACGAGCTCCAGCGGCACCAGGCGCGACTGGCCGGCGGCGGCGGGGCTCTCCCCGATCGCGATGACGTCCCCGGGCCGGCGCTGCTCGCGCGTGGCCTCGTCGACCACCGCCAGTAGGCCCGTGCGCGACGTGATCATCGGCGTGCGAATGGGGATGCGATGGGCGCCGACGCGCTCCTCGGACACCGGGGCGATCGTGGGCTCCGCCAGAGCGCCCTCCTCGCCGAAGTGCTCGCGGCGCAGGCGGCGCAGGTCCTCGTTGCGCGAGTAGATCTCCGCGCCGCGGCGCAGGGTCTCGTGCGCGGCGTCCCTCTCCCCCGCCTCCAGCTGGAGCTCGGCCAGAGTGGCGTAGTCGGACGCGTAGACCAGGTAGTTGGGCGCGATCGCCACCAGCTGCTCGAACCAGCGCCGCGCGGCCTCGCGGTCCCCGGCGCGCAGGGCGAGCCGGGAGAGGCGCTTGAGGGCGTGGCGGCGCAGCGGCTCGCGCTCCACGACGCGCTCCAGCCGGGCGACCGCCTCGTCCTCGCGGCCCGCGTCCACCTGGGCGTCGGCCATCGTCAGCTGGTACCAGGGGATCTCGGGGAGCCGCGCCTGAGCCGCCTCCAGGACGGCCAGCCCCTCGTCGTGCTCGCCGCGGCGCAGCAGCACCTCGGCCAGGGCGCTGGACGCGAAGCGCGTGTCGCCGCCGGCCTTCAACGCGGCGCGGGCCAGCCGCTCGGCCGCCGCCTCGTCGCGCTCGAAGGTCAGCGCCAGCCAGGCGCGGACGCCCAGCGCCTCGCCATCTGTGCGGGGGCCGCCTGTGCCCCCTTGGGCATCGCCGCGATCGAGCAGCGCGACGACCCGCGCGGGATCGCGCAGCCAGACTCGCTTGGCCCGCCAGCGGGCGTAGGGACCGGGCCCCGGCACGGCGCGCAGGCTATCCAGCCGCGCGGGCTCAGTCCGGCTCGGCGTCCGGGCCCGGCTCGGGCTCGGCCGGGGCGCCGACGGGGGCGGCGCCGGCGTCGCGCTCGTGCAGCGCCGCGATGATCCGCGGCACGTCGCCCTCGCCGATCAGAACCTGACGGGGCTTGGAGCCCTCGTAGCCGGAGATCACGCCGCGGCGCTCGAGCATGTCGATCAGGCGCCCGGCGCGGGTGTATCCCAGCCGCAGGCGGCGCTGGAGCATCGAGGTGGAGGCGGTCCCCATCTGGGCCACCAGCGCGATGGCCTCGTCCAGCAGCGGATCCTCGTCGGGGCTGAACTCCTCCGCCCCGCCGCCCGCGGCGGCCTCGTCCTCGACCTCCTCCAGCAGCTCCTCGTGGAACTCCGGCTCGCCCTGGCGGCGCCAGTGCTCGGTCAGCTTGGCGATCTGGGCCTCGTCGATGTAGGCGCCCTGGATGCGCTGCAGGCGCGAGGTCCCCACGGGCGCGAAGAGCATGTCCCCCTCCCCCAGCAGCGTCTCGGCGCCGTTCTGGTCGAGGATCACGCGCGAGTCGGTCTGGGAGGACACGGCGAAGGCGATCCGGGACGGGACGTTGGCCTTGATCATCCCCGTGATGACGTCCACGCGCGGGCTCTGCGTGGCCAGGACCAGGTGGATGCCGACCGCCCGCGCCTTTTGGGCCAGGCGGATGACGGAGTCCTCCACGTCGGCGGGCGCGACCATCATCAGGTCGGCCAGCTCGTCGATAACGCACAGGATGTAGGGCAGCGCGGGCTCGTCGCGCTTGGCCCGCGCCCGGTTGAGCTCGGGGAGCGACCGCGTGCGGGCCAGGGACATCATCCCGTAGCGGGTCTCCATCTCCCGGACCAGGTTCTGCAGCGCGGTGGCCGCCATCCGCGGGCTGGTGATCACCGGGGTCAGCAGGTGCGGGATCGAGTCGTAGTGGTTGAGCTCGACCTGCTTGGGGTCCACCAGGACGAGGCGGACGTCGTGAGGAGTGGCCCGCAGCAGGACCGAGGACAGCATCGCGTTGATCGCGCCCGACTTCCCCGCCCCGGTGGTGCCGGCCACCAGCAGGTGCGGCATCTTGGTCAGGTCGGCCCCGATGGCGCGGCCAGCCACGTCCTTGCCCAGCCACACGGTCAGCGGCGACCAGTCGGCGGGCGGGTCCTGGAAGACGTCGCCCAGGTGGACGATCCGCCGGCGCTGGTTGGGGACCTCGACGCCGACCGCCTGCTTGCCGGGGATCGGCGCCAGGATGCGGATCTCGCTGGCCGCCAGCCCGTAGGCGATGTCGTCCTTGAGCTGGGCGACCTTGGAGACCTTCGTCCCCGGCGCCAGGCGCAGCTCGTAGCGGCTGATGTGCGGCCCGGAGACGGTGCCGATCACCTTGGCCTGGATGCCGAAGTGGCCGAGCGTCTCCACCAGCTGCGCGGCGACCTGCTCCTGCCCGGTGGTGTCGGGCTTGGCCGCCTCGCCCGTGGAGTGCTTGAGCTTGCGCGCGTCGGGCAGGGTCCACTCGAAGTCGGGGTCCTCGGTCACGGCGTTGCGGTAGCGACCCTGGGGCGTCAGCTTCTTCTTGTCCACGGGCTCCGGCACGGGAGCGGGCAGCGCCTTGGTGACGCCGGGCTGCTCCTTGTCCTCCTCGAGCGGCGGCTCGACGGGATCCATCGCGTCGGTGTCCGCGGCGCCCGCGGCGGTGGCGGGCGCGGGCGCGTCGCCGAACAGCTCCGGGAAGCGGCCAGGGCCGTCGATCGGCGGCGCCTCGACGTGGGTGGCGCGCACGACCAGCGCGTCGTCCGGCGACTCGGGCGGACGGAGCGGCTCGGGCGCGAGCGGGCCGGCCGGTGCGGGGCGCCGCGCGAAGGCGCCGAGGCCGGCGCTCGTCTCGCGCAGCGCGCGGCCGGTCCCCGTGAGTGAGGTGCGGGTGGCGTGGACGACTCCGGCGATCGTGGCGCCCGTGATCAGCAGGACAGCGGCGACGAGGAGGAAGAGGGCGACGATGTGGACGCCCGACTGCGACACCGCGCTCTCGAGGCCGGTGTAGAGCGCTTCGCCGACGACGCCGCCGCGCTTCTCCACGAACGCCTGTTGCCAGAGGTGCGTCCGGGCGCCGGGCGGCCCGAGTCCCAGCGTCCCCGAGGCGAAGGCGAGGGTCGCGCCGGCGACCAGGCAGGCGGCGCCGGTGCCGAAGGGACGGCCACGCGGGAGCATCGGGCGCATGACCACAATCGCGCCGCCGGCCACCAGGCCGACCGGGACGCCGTAGGCGACCGTGCCCACCAGGTAGCGCACGCCGTCGGTCAGCGCGTTGCCCACCTCTCCCCCGGCCCAGCCGAGGTACATCACGCAGGCCATGAAGACGCCGACCGCGACGAGGCCCAGGCCCAGCAGGTCCAGCTCGCGCTGGTCGAAGACGGGCAGGCGCAGCCACAGCCCCGCGCCCCACCGGCGCTTGGGCGGCGGCGGCTTCTTGGCCTTGCGCTTGGCGGCAGGCGCGCGCTTGCGCGCGCTCTTGCGCGTAGTCGTGCTCACGCACGAACGCTTCGACACACACGACCCCGCCCCTGCCACGCGCACTCGACCGCGCTATCCGCGGCCAATCGCGCAAGCTACCGACGTGCGTGCACTTTGCCGCCTATATGGCGGTCAACCGCACGCGCATCTCGCCGAACGCGCCGTTTGGCCGAAATCGCCCGGTGCATGGCCTTGCTGCCAATGCCGGAACCAGCGAAGATCGGCGCCGGATGCAAATAGTCATCGTCGCCTTCCCCGACGTCCAGGCCCTCGACGTCACCGGCCCAGCCGAGGTCTTCTCGACCGCGGCGCGCCTCGGCCACGCGCCCTACGACCTGACCCTGGCCACCCCGACAGGCGAGCCGGTCCAAACCTCGAGCGGGTTCCAGATCGTCCCGAGCTCCTCCCTCGATGCACTCGCCGAGACCCCGGACACCATCGTCATAGCCGGCGGCGCCGGGGTCGCGAGGGCGTTGGAAGACGACGCCCTCATCGACTGGATCCGCCACAGCCGGGCACGAAGGACGACCTCCGTCTGCAACGGAGCCTTCCTCCTCGCCGAGGCCAGCCGGCTGGACGGCCGCAGAGCCACCACCCACTGGGCCGCCTGCGACGAGCTGGCCCGCCGCTACCCGCAAATCCAGGTCGACCCGGACCCCATCTTCGTGCGCGATACCCATGGGGGCACGGGCGGCGACGTGGCCACCAGCGCCGGTGTCACGGCAGGCATCGACCTGGCCCTCGCCCTGGTGGAGGAGGACGCCGGCGCCGAGGCGGCGCTGGACGTCGCCCGCTGGCTCGTCCTCTTCCTCCAGCGCCCCGGCGGGCAGGCCCAGTTCAGCGCCGGTCTGGCCCGTCCCCCCGCCGAGCGCGCGCCGCTGCGCGACCTCCAGGCCTGGCTGCCGGGCCACCTTGACGCCGATCTCTCAGTGGAGGCGCTCGCACAAAGGGCGTTCATGAGCCCCAGAAACTTCGCCCGCGCCTTCCGCCGCGAGGTGGGTGTCACGCCCGCCGCCTACGTGGCCGAGCTGCGCCTGGAGCGCGCGCGGCTGGAGCTGGAGAGCGGCGGCCTCGCGGTCGAGGAGATCGCGCGCCGCTGCGGCTTCGGGACGGTGGAGACCATGCGCCGCGCCTTCCGCCGCCGCCTGTCCGTGTCCCCCGGCGAGTACCGCCGCCGATTCCGAACCCGAGGAGCCACCGATGGACATAGCCATCCCGCTGTATGACCGCTTCACCGCGCTGGACGCGATCGGCCCCTACGAGGTCCTGTCGCGCATTCCCGGCGCGACTGTCCACTTCCTGGCCGCGACGCCCGGACCGAAGACGACCGAGACGGGGATGCTCACCGTCAACGCGGACGAAGCCCTCTCGGACCTACCCCACCCCGAGGTGATGGTCGTGCCGGGTGGCTTCGGCACCCGGGATCTGCTCGAGGACGAGGAGATGCTCGGCTGGATCCGCACCGCCCACGAGACCTCGCGCTACACGACCTCTGTGTGCACCGGCGCGCTGCTGCTGGGCGCGGCGGGGATCCTGCAGGGCCTGGAGGCGACGACCTACTGGACCGAGCGCGAGACGCTGCGCCAGTTCGGCGCCACTCCGAGCGCGGAGCGCGTCGTCGAGCAGGGCAAGGTCATCACCGCCGCCGGGGTGTCCAGCGGAATCGACATGGCCCTGGTCCTCACCGCCCGCCTCACCAGCCCCGAGGTCGCCCAGGCCATCCAGCTGGGCATCGAGTACGATCCCCAGCCGCCGTACGACACCGGCTCGCCGGAGAAGGCGCCGCCGGAGCTGGTCGAGGGGCTGCGGGCGATGATCGCCGCCGAGCAGGCGGTCGATATCAGCAATTCCTAGGGTGATATCGCAAATCCCGGGGTTGCCGGGAGCGCGCGGGCCTGAGAGGGTCGCGTCGCTCCCGACCGGAAGGAAGTCCTTTGCTCCGCTTCGCCCTGGGACGCACCGCGTCCGCCCTGACGATCGCCGTGCTGCTCGCCGTCGCCGTCGCCGCCTGCGGAAGTGGGGGCGGCACGACGAGCGACAAGAAGAGCTCCGGCCTGAGCGACGCCGCCTTCATCGCCCAGGCCGACCCGATCTGCACGCTGCCTCCCACGGCCCCGCAGGCCCAGGACCCGATCGTCCAGGCGAAGTACATCCGGGAGAAGCTTGTGCCCTTCCGCCGGCAGGTGGTCGTCGCGCTGCGCAAGCTCCAGCCCAACCAGGCGCTGAAGCCCAAGGTCGACCGCTACATCGCCGCCACCGACCGCGTCACCGACCTCTACGGCCAGCAGGCCGCCGCCCTGGCCAAGAAGGACTACGTCAAGGTCGGCGACACCGACGTCCTCATCTCCCAGGCCCAGGCCCAGCGCAACCGGGCGGCCGCCGAGGTCGGCTTCAAGCGGTGCGGCCAGCCGACCAAGGGACCGCGGGTCACGACCGCGGGATTCGAGTCCGCGGCGGTCCTGACCCCCGCCGACGCGGCGTGCAAGACGGCCACGGACGCGATTCTGGCCTCCAAGCCGAAGGACTTCCAGCCGACCACACTGGCGCAGAAGCTCCAGGGCACGCTGCCGGCCCAGAAGCGGGCGCTGGCCACGCTGGACTCCCTGCGCGCCAAGGCGACGAAGCCCACCTACACCCAGTTCGCCGACCTCGAGGCCAAGCGCTACCAGCAGGCGCTGAAGATCCTCGACGCCGGCAAGGCCAACCGCAAGGCGGAGTTCGAGCGCCTGCAGCGCGAGGACGCCCAGCTGTACGCCCAGGGCGAGCCACTGGCGCAGCGCCTGGGCTTCACCGTCTGCGGCGTGTCCTCGGCCATCGGGTTCTGACGGTCTAAGCCGGGCGTAAAAATCCGAGGGCCGGCGCCGGACGCCGCGTAACCTTGGACACATGGAGGAATACGGACGTTCCCCGCGCGTGCTCGTGGTCGAGGACGACGACGCCATCGCCGAGGTGCTCCAGCGCCAGCTGCGGATGGAGGGCTACGAGGTCCGGACCGCCGGGGACGGCGTCTCCGCGCTGGACGTGGCCCACTCCTTCCTCCCCGATCTGGTGATCCTCGACCTCGGGCTGCCCAGGCTCGACGGGATCGAGGTGGCCAAGCAGCTGCGCGCGCGCGACGACACGCCGATCCTGGTCCTCACCGCCCGCGACGCCGTCGAGGCGCGCGTGGAGGGGCTGGACTCCGGCGCCGACGACTACCTGGTCAAGCCCTTCGACCGCCAGGAGCTGCTCGCCCGCCTGCGCGCCCTGCTGCGCCGCCGCCCGCCCCGGGGCGCCGCGCCGCTGGTGGCCGGGGACCTGATGCTCAACCCCGACACGCACGAGGTCACGCGCGACGGCCGCGACGTCGACCTCACCCAGCGGGAGTTCGAGCTGCTGGAGTACCTGATGCGCAACGAGCGCATCGTGATCTCGCGCCAGCGCCTGCTGGACGAGGTGTGGGGCTATGACCCCTTCTCCGTGACCAACACGATCGAGGTGTTCGTCTCCAACCTGAGGCGCAAGCTCGAAGCCGATGGCGAGCCCCGACTCCTACATACGATCCGCGGCGCGGGCTACGTCCTCCGCGCCTAGGCGCCTGTTCGCGGCCTACCGGCGGATCCCGATCCGCTGGCGGCTGGCGGGCGGGTCGGCGGTCCTCACGTTCGTGATCCTGTGCGGGTTCGCCGCCATCGTCGGCGTGCTCACCACGCGCGCGATCCGCGACGACTTCAACGAGCAGGTCCGGGCGGCCGCGACGGACCTGCGCCAGCGCCTGCAGGTCCACCCCGGCGCGAACCCCACCTGCCGCGGCCCCGACCTCGACGTGTACGGGAGCGCGGACAGCGCCCAGATCCGCGTCGTCACCCTGGACGGCGCCCTGCTGTGCCGCAGCCGCGGAGCGCCCGACTTCGGCATCCCGCGTGAGGAGACGACGGAGATCGGCGGCTACCGGGTCGAGTCGCGGGTGATCCCGGTTCCTCCGCTGGGAAGCGCCGTGCTCCAGTACGCCCGACCCCTCTCCGACGTGAACCGCACGATCCGCAAGATGCGCGTGTTCCTCCTGCTCGGGGTGCTGGGAGGGACGCTGCTGGCCCTGCTCGCCGGCCTGGCCACGGCGCGGCGCGCGATGCGGCCGATCGCGGAGCTGACCAGCGCAGCGCGCGAGATCGCCCGCACCCGGGACCCCTCGCGGCGCCTCCCCCACCCCGAGGCCGACGACGAGGTGGCCGAGCTGGCGCGCACGCTGGAGGAGATGCTGATGGCGCTGGACGCCGCCCGCGGGGACACCGAGGCGGCCCTGCGCCGCCAGCGCACGTTCGTGGCCGACGCGTCCCACGAGCTGCGGACGCCGCTGACCAGCGTCCTGGCCAACCTCGAGGTGCTGTCCGAGCAGCTGGGCGAGGGCGAGCTGGGCGATGCCGCCGGCTCCGCCCTGCGCAGCTCGCGGCGCATGCGCAGGCTGGTGGCCGACCTGCTGCTGCTGGCCCGCACCGACGCCGGCCGCCCCGCCCCGCGCGAGCCCACCGACCTCGCGGGCGTGGTGACCGAGGCGGCGGCCGAGATGGGCCCGATCGCGGGCGAGCACTCCCTCCGCGTCGACGCCGAGCCGTCGGTGGTCGACGGGACCCGCGACGACCTGCACCGCCTGGCCGTGAACCTGATCGAGAACGCCGTGCGCCACACGCCGGCCGGGACGTCGATCGAGATCTCCGTGCACCGCACAAGCGGCGAGGTCGTGCTGGCCGTGACCGACGACGGGCCCGGGATCGACCCGGAGCTGGCGGACCAGGTGTTCGAGCGCTTCGTGCGCGGCGCGGGCGACCGCGCCGGCTCCAGCGGCCTGGGCCTGGCCATCGTGCGCGCCGTCGCCGAGTCGCACGGCGGCTCGGTCCGGCTGGTGCGGCCCGACGGCGGCGGCACGTGCTTCGAGGTGCGCCTCCCCGCCGCCGAGCTGGCGGCGCCGGAGCCGGTCCCGGCCTAGACCTACTAGACCTCGACGACGACCGGCAGGACCATGGGGCGCCGGCGCAGGCGCTCGTACACGAAGGCCGCGAGGTCGTCGTGCAGGACCTCCTGGAGCAGGTCGATCTCCCGGATCTCCTCCTTGGCGGCGCGATCCAGCGACGCCTCCACGACCTGGCAGATCTCCTCGACGAACGCGTCGTCGGGCTCGTCCTGGGCGGGCACGCCGCGGAAGATCACCTCGGGCGGGGCCACCGACTCGCCGTCCTGCTCGGAGACCGTGGCCACGACCACGAAGATCCCGTCGGCGGAGAGCATGCGCCGGTCGCGCAGGGCCACGTCGGCCGGGTCGCCGATGTCCACGCCGTCCACGAAGATCATCCCCGACTGCTCGCGCTTGCCAAACCGCGCGCCGCGCTTGTCGATCTCCAGCGGCAGCCCGTTCTCGCCCTTGAAGATCGCGTCGGGATGCACGCCCACCGCCTCGGCCAGCTGGCCGTGCAGGTGGATGCGCTTGTGGTCGCCGTGGAAGGGGAAGACGTAGCGCGGCTTGACGAGGTTGAGCATCAGCTTGACCTCCTCCGCGTAGCCGTGGCCAGAGGCGTGCACCGGGGCGTCGCGGGCCGTGATCACGTCGCAGCCGATGTGGTAGAGCCGGTCCACGGTCTCGTTGACGGCGCGCTCGTTGCCGGGGATGGGCGTGGCGGAAAAGACCACGGTGTCCCCGCTGTGCAGCTCGACCTGGGGATGGTCGCGGTGAGCCATCCGGCGCAGCGCGGACAGCGGCTCGCCCTGGGAGCCCGTGGAGATCACGACCAGCTTGTGGTCGGGGAAGTCGTCGATCTCGCGGGGCGGCACCATCAGCCCCTCGGGCACGTCGATGTGCCCCAGCTGGCGGCCGATGTTCACGTTCTTGCGCATCGACCGGCCCACCAGCGCGACCTTGCGCCCCAGCGCCGACGCGGCGTCCACGACCTGCTGCACGCGGTGGATGTTGGACGCGAAGCTGGTGACCACGATGCGCCCCTCGCAGCGCGCGAAGACCTCCTCCAGGTGGGGCCCAACGCCCGACTCCGACGGGGAGAACCCGGGGCGGTCGACGTTGGTGGAGTCCCCGCACAGCACCAGCACACCCTCGGAGCCCAGCTCGGCCAGGCGCGAGATGTCCGCGGGCTTGCCGTCCACCGGGGTCTGGTCGAACTTGTAGTCGCCGGTCACCAGCACCGTGCCCAGATCGGTCGTGAGCGCCACGCCGGCCGAGTCGGGGATGGAGTGGGTCATGTGGACCATCTCCATCGCGAACGGGCCGAGCTGCACGCTGTCGCCGGGCGCCACCTCCTCCAGCGGGGTCCGCTTCAGCTTGTGCTCGTCGAGCTTGGAGCGAGCCATGGCCATGGTCAGGCGCCCGCCGTAGACCGCGGGGATGCTGTCCTCGCCCAGCTCGCGCAGCACCCACGGCAGGCTGCCCAGGTGGTCCTCGTGGCCGTGGGTGACGACGATGGCCTCGATGTCGTCCTTGCGGTCGCGCAGGTAGGCGAAGTCGGGCAGCACGAGGTCGATGCCCATCATGTCCGCGGTCGGGAACCGCAGCCCCACGTCGACCAGCACGATGCGTCCCTCGTACTCGACGACGGTCATGTTCTTGCCGATCTCGCCCAGTCCCCCGAGCGGAAGGATGCGCAGGCTCACGTGGCGGCGGTCTCGAGCAGGCCGTGGCGCTCGAGCATGGAGCGCACGGCCGCCGACTCCTGCTCGTCGGCTTCCACGAGCGGAAGCCGCAGGCCCCCGACGCGGACGCCGATGAGGTTCAGGGCGGCCTTGGTGCAGATCGGGTTGGCGGTCATGAAGAGGGTCTCGTACACGTCGCGCAGCGAGGCGTCGATCTCGGCGCGGTTCTCGGGCTCGTCCACCATGCGTCGCATCTCGGGCCCGACCACGTGGCTGGACACCAGGATCCCGCCCGCGCCGCCGAGGTCGAGGGTGCGGGCCAGGGTGTTGTCGTTGCCGGCGTACAGGTCCAGCCCGTCGACCGGCGCCAGCTCGTCGTCGTTGGCCTGCTTGACGCCCTCGATGCCGTCGATCTGGGCCAACCGGGCCAGCAGGTCGGGGGGCATGTTGGTGCCGGTGCGGGTGGGGATGTTGTAGAGGACGATCGGCTTGTCGGTGGCCCGCGCGACCTCCTCGTAGTGGCGCACGATCCCCCGGTGGTTGGGCTTGTTGTAGTAGGGCGTGACCGACAGCGTGGCGTCCACGCCCAACTCGGTGGAGCGTTCGGTCAGGTGCACCGCATGCCGCGTGTCGTTGGAGCCGGTGCCGGCGACGATCGTCATCCGGTCACCCATCTCGTCCACGGCCAGCCCGATCAGCCCGAGGTGCTCCTCGTCGGTGAGCGTGGCGGCCTCCCCGGTGGTCCCGCACACCACCAGCCCGTCCGACCCGTGGTCGGCCAGGTGGTGCATGAGGGAAACGGTGGCCTCCTCGTCCACGCGCCCCTGCGCGTCGAACGGGGTGACCATCGCCGTGAGGATCGCTCCCAGCTCCGGCATCGCCGCCGATGCTACCCCTTGGGGAGCACCGGCAGGCGTGCGGCGGATCGGCCTTCAGCCGCCCAGCGGGTCCCCGCTGGACATCTTCGGCGGCTCGTAGTCGCCACCCTCGCCCTCGGGGGTCCCGGCGGGCGCGGGCGGAGCTGGAGGCGCGGGCGCCTCGGTCGTCGGGGCATCCGCGGCCGGCGGCTGCGCGGCGGCGGGGGGAGCGGCTCCGGCGGCCTCGGCCGCCGCTTCTTCGGGCACGGCGGGCGCCGTGGTGGCCTGCGCGGGAGGCGCGGGCGGCGTGCCCTGCGCCTCGACGGGGCGACCGTGTGCGTCGTACTCCACCGGAGCGCCGCTCGCGGGCGGCGGCGCCGAGCCGCCGGCCTGGCGCTCGTTGAACTGCTGCTGCTTCTCGTCCAGCTTCTCCTGCGCCTGCTTGGCGGCGTCCTTGGCCTTGTCCAGGATGCCGCCTTCCTTCTGCGCGTTCTGCGCCGCCTGCTTGGCCTTGTCGAGGAATCCCATCTGCGCTCCTTGAAATCCGGGGGGTCGAGTCGAGGCTACAACAGGTGCTCGAGGCCGACGAGGGGCGACTCGTCCAACCCACCCACGCGACGTACCGCCAGCAGCACTCCGGGCATGAACGACTCGCGGTCGATCGAGTCGTGGCGGATGGTCAGCGTCTGGCCGACGTCGCCCAGGATGACCTCCTGGTGGGCGACCAGGCCCGGCAGCCGCACCGAGTGGATCGGCACGTCGCCCTGCATCAGCTCCGCCGTCCGCGCCGCGGTGCCCGAGGGCGCGTCGAGCTTGCGGTCGTGGTGCAGCTCCACGATCTCCGCCTTCTCCATGTGGCGGGACGCCTCGGCCGCGAAGCGCATCATCAGCACGGCGCCGATGGCGAAGTTGGGAGCGATGAACACGTTCGCGCCCTCCAGGCCCCGCAGGGCATCGAGGTCGAAGCCCGTCGTGCCCACGACCACATGCACGCCGGCGGCCACGGCCTGCTTCGCGTTCTCCACGATCGTGTCGGGCTGCGTGAAGTCGACCACCACGTCCGCGTCGCTCAGGACGTCGGCCAGCGACGTCCCCAGCTGCGGATCGGCGCGCCCGGTGAGCTCCATGTCGTCGGCGCCCTCCACCGCGCGGCACACCGTCTCCCCCATCTTGCCGGCGGCCCCGGCCACGGCGACGCGGATCATGCTGCGGCCGCCAGGGTGGGCGAGACCGGATCCAGGGCGGCCCGGAACAGCTCCTCCTCCGGCCCGATCCCCGCAGCCGACAGGCGCTCGGGGTCGAACAGCTCGCTCGCCAGCTCGGCCATGTCGTCGAGCGTCACCGCGTCGATGCGGGAGATCAGCTCGTCCACGGACAGCAGCGGGACGTCGGTGAGGATCGAGGCGCCCAGCCGGTTCATCCGCGCGGTGGTCGACTCCAGAGAGAGAACGAGGCGGCCCTTGACGTTCTCCTTGGAGCGCTCGAGCTCGGCCCCGGTGGCCGGGTCCGTGCGCAGCCGTGCCAGCTCCGCGCCCACCACGTCCATGGCCGGCGCCAGGTTCTCGCCGCGGGTGCCCAGGTAGATGCCCACCTGGCCGGTGTGCGCGTACTGAGCCGAGAAGGAGTAGACGCTGTAGGCCAGGCCGCGGCGCTCGCGCACCTCCTGGAACAGCCGCGAGGACGACGTGCCGCCCACGATGTTGTCCAGGATCCGCAGCGCGAAGCGCCGGTCGTCGTCGCGCGCGATGCCGGGCGCGCCCAGGCACAGGTGGTACTGCTCGGTCTCCTTGGCCTCGAAGCGCACGCGCCGCTGGGGCTCGGGCGGCGCGGGCTCCGCCGGGACATCGCGGCCCGGGCCGCCCGGCGTCCAGCGGTCGACCGCGGCCACCAGCGCGTCGTGGTCCACCGAACCCGCCGCGGCCACGACGACGTTCGCCGGGACGTAGCGCCCCCGATGGAAGGCGCGGATCTCCGGCAGCGGAGTGCCGGCGACCACCTCCGCGCGGCCGATGATCGCCCGGCCCAGCGGGTGGCCGCCGAAGATCGCCTCGCCCAGGACGTCGAACACCTTGTCCTGGGGGTCGTCCTCGTACATCGCGATCTCCTCCAGCACGACCTCGCGCTCGGTGTCGGCCTCCTCGAAGGCGGGGCGCCAGACCATGTCGCTCATGACCTCCAGCGCCTTGGGAAGATGGCGGTCCAGCACGCGGGAGTAGACCGACGTCGTCTCCTTGCCCGTGCCGGCGTTGAGCTCGGCGCCCATGCCGTCGAAGATCTGGTCGATCTCCGTCGATCCGAAGCGCTCGGACCCGCGGAACAGCAGGTGCTCGAGCAGGTGAGAGAGGCCCGCCTGCTCGTCGGTCTCCGCGCACGACCCCGTCCCGATCCAGAAGCCCAGGGCCGCGGACCGCACGGAGGGCATGGCCTCCGTGACGATCCGCAGTCCCGAGTCCAGCTCGGTCAGACGGTGCGCTTCCACGCGCGGGCGTCCGCTGCTAGCCGCGATCGCGGTCGCGCCCGCCGCGCCGGGGCCGGCCGCTGCCGCGCTCCCCACGCTCGCCGCGGTCACGCCCGCCGCCGCCGCCGCTGCGGCCACCGCCGTTGGCGGCCGCCGCCTCGATGAGCTCTTCCTTGCTCTTGCCGGCGACCGAGGGGTCGTCGGCCAGGCGCAGCCCGATGCGGCCGCGCTCGCGGTCCACCTCGAACACGCGGACCTTGAGCTCATCGCCCTTGTTCAGGACGTCCTCGACCGTGTCCACGCGCTCGCCGGGCGAGACGTTGGAGATGTGCAGCAGGCCGTCGGTGCCCTTGCTCAGCTCGATGAAGGCGCCGAAGGTGGTGGTCTTGACCACCTTGCCGTCGAACTCGTCGCCGACCTCGACCTCCTTGGTCATCGACCGGATGCGCTCGACGAGCGCGTCGCCGAGCTCGCCGTTGGCCGAGTAGACCAGGACCTGGCCCTCGTCGTTGACGTCGATCTGGGACTCGAACTCCTCCTGCAGGGCGCGGATGGTCTCCCCGCCCTTGCCGATGAGCAGCCCGATCTGCGACG
>JAWVFR010000093.1:0-33813 GCA_033855845.1 Solirubrobacteraceae bacterium | reverse complement strand
AGCAGCAGCGTGCGGATGTGCGCGCCGTCCACGTCGGCGTCCGTGGCGATGATGACCTTGTGGTAGCGGGCCTTCTCGAGGTCGAACTCGTCGCGCACGCCCGTCCCGATCGCCGTGATCAGCGCCTGGATCTCCACGTTCTGGAGGACCTTGTCGATCCGGCTCTTCTCGACGTTGAGGATCTTGCCGCGCAGCGGGAGCACGGCCTGCGTGTTGCGGTCGCGCCCCTGCTTGGCCGAGCCACCGGCTGAGTCGCCCTCCACGATGAAGATCTCGGCCAGGCTCGGGTCCTTGACCGAGCAGTCGGCGAGCTTGCCGGGCAGCATGGAGTTCTCCAGCGCCGACTTGCGCCGCGTCAGGTCGCGCGCCTTGCGGGCGGCGGCGCGGGCGCGGGCGGCCTGGACCGCCTTGATGATCACCTGGCGCGCCTCGCGCGGGTTCTCCTCCAGGAATTCGGCCAGCTTCTGGTTGACGATCGTCTCCACGAAGCCCTGCATCCCGGGGTTGCCCAGCTTGGTCTTGGTCTGGCCCTCGAACTGCGGGTCGCGCAGCTTGGCGGAGATCACCGCGGTGAGGCCCTCGCGGACGTCCTCGCCCGTGAGGCTGTCGTCCTTCTCCTTGAGCTCGCCCTTCTCCCGCGCGTAGCGGTTGAGCGTGCGCGTCAGCGCGGAGCGGAACCCGCTGAGGTGGGACCCGCCCTCGTGGGTGTTGATGTTGTTGGCGAAGGAGAAGATCGACTCCTGGTAGGAGGAGTTCCACTGCATCGCCACCTCGACGGCGCCCTCGGTCTCGCTCTCGCCCTCGAAGTAGACGATCTTCTGCTGGATCGGCGACTTGTTCTCGTTGAGATGAGCGACGAAGTCGCGGATCCCGCCGTCGTACTTGAACTCGGCGTGGCGGCCCTCGCCGCGCTCGTCGACGAGCGAGATCCTCAGGCCGCGAGTCAGGAAGGCCGTCTCGCGCAGTCGCTGCTCGAGCACGTCGTACTCGTAGTCCAGCGTCTCGAAGATCTCGGCATCGGGCAGGAAGGTGACGGTGGTGCCGGTCTCCTTGGTGGCCGGGCCCTTCTTGAGCGGGGCCTTGGGCGCTCCGCGCTCATAGTCCTGGGTCCACACGTGGCCGTCGCGGCGAATCTCGATGTGCAGCGTCTCCGACAGCGCATTGACCACGGACACGCCGACGCCGTGCAGCCCGCCGGAGACCTTGTAGCCGCCACCGTCGCCGAACTTGCCGCCGGAGTGCAGGACGGTGAGGACGACCTCGACCGCCGGGCGCTTCTCCTTCTCGTGCATGGCCACCGGGATCCCGCGACCGTTGTCCACGACGGTGACCGACCCGTCGGGATGGATGTTCACGGAGACCGCGTCGCAGTGGCCGGCCAGAGCCTCGTCCACGGAGTTGTCGACCACCTCGTAGACGAGGTGGTGCAGGCCCCGGGGGCCCGTCGAGCCGATGTACATGCCGGGCCGCTTGCGGACGGCCTCGAGCCCCTCCAGGACGGTGATGTCGGCGGCGTCGTATCCGGGCTCCTTGCCCTTCTTGCTCCCGCTCGACTTGGGTTGCTTCTCGGCCATCTGCCTCCGGTCCTACGACATGGAAAACCCCGACGCCGCATAACTGACCCGCGGGTCGGGGCTCGCGCTTTCAGTATCCAGAAGAATAGCACAATCGACCCCTTGGCCCGGGACCTGAAGCGCACTTAAATCCCTGCAAAACAGCACAAAATCTGCGTCAGAACGCCCCGGCCGGCGCGGACGGCTCATCCGCTTATCCCACCACCGGTCGCACGGCAGCGCAGGGAGCGCACCAGGGGGCGCTCGAGCGCCCCGTTCAGGCGCTCCACGAGGTCCGGCCCCATCAGGTCCAGCTCCTGCGCCCAGACCGCCGAGCGGCAGGCGATCGTGACCGCTCCGTCGCGCTCGGAGACCGGCCGCGCCTCGCGCGCGATGACCTCTCCGGCCACCTCCGGCCACGCCCGCTGGATGGCCGCGAGGGGCGTCGCGGGAGCCAGGCGCGCGCGCAGCTCGTCCAGCGCAAGCCCGACCGGCCTGGGAGCCGAGCGCCTCATGCCGCCGCGGCCTCGGCGATCCGCCCGTCCGCGACGGGCGCCACCGCGATCGCCGCGTCGCCCCGGGCGCCGGGGACGTGCTCGAGGTCCGTCGTGGTGATCAGCGACTGGGCGCCGGGCTCCGCGAGCAGGCGCGCCACCAGCCGCTCGCGGCGCTCGCCGTCGAGCTCGCTCATCACGTCGTCCAGCAGCATCAGCGGCGGCGAGCCGCTGGTGACGGCGATCGCGTCGCGCTCCGCGAGCAGGAGCGCGAGGAGCGCGAGGCGCTGCTGGCCCTGGGAGCCGTAGGCGCGCAGCGTCCGTCCTTCGCGCACGAAGGCCAGCTCGTCGCGGTGGGGACCGTGCGTGGTGTAGCCGCGCTCCAGGTCGGCGGGAAGGCGCTCGGCCAGTTCGGCGGCCAGCTCCTCGGTGGTTTCGGCGCGCGAGCGAGGGCGGTAGGCGATCGCGGCGGCCCCGTCCAGGCCCAGCTCGACGGCCAGCTCGGCGAAGCGGGGCGCCAGCTCGGCCACGGTGGCGGCCCGGTCCGCGGCCAGCGCGACGCCGTGGCCGGCCAGCTCCAGGTCCCAGGCGCGCAGCGCCTCGCTCGGGGCGGCGCCCGCGCGGACGCGCGCCAGCAGGGCGTTGCGCTGGGCCAGCGCGCGGGAGTAGGCGCGGCGGGTGGCCGCGCGCGCGGGCCACAGGGCGGCCACGACCTGGTCCAGGTGGGCGCGCCGCGAGGCAGGGGGGCCCTTCACGAGCTCCAGGCGGTCGGGCAGGAACACCCCGGCCAGGGGCCGGGCCTCGACCGCCGTGAGGCGCTCGGCGACCGCGCCGTCCACGCGCACGCGCTTGCCCTCTCCCGGCTCGATGCCCACGCCGATGACGTGCGGGCCGTCGGCCCCTTCGGCGTGGAGCTCCACGCGTGCGACCCGGGCGCCGAAGCGGACTAGCTCGCGATCGTTGGAGGTCCGGCACGAGCGCCCGGTGCACCCGACGTAGACGGCCTCGAGCAGGTTGGTCTTGCCGGCGCCGTTGGCGCCCACCACCACCGTGGCCCCCTCGCCAAGGTGCAGCTCGGCGGTCGCGTAGGACCGGAAGTCACGCAGGACGACGCGCGTGACCCTCACGCGGCCGGCCTCAGACGTTCAGCCTGATCGGCATGATCAGGTAGAGGAAGCCGCTGCCGTCGGCCGCCTCCAGGAGGCCGGGGCGCAGCGGGTTGATGAGCTTGAGCACCACGTCGGCGCCGCCGACGCTCTCCAGGCCGTCGCGCAGGAAGTCGGGGTTGAAGCCGATCTCGAACGCCTCCCCACTGAAGGGCACGGGGACCTTCTCCTGCGCCTCGCCGACGTCGGGCGTCTGCGCGGAGACGGTGACCTCACCCTCCGCGAAGGCCAGCCGCAGCGGCGCGTTCTTCTGGGCCAGGAGGCTGATCCGCCGGACCACCTCGGTCAGCTCCTCGCCGGCCAGCTTCAGCTCGTGCTCGAAGGTCTCGGGCAGCAGCTGCTGGTAGTTGGGGAACTGGCCGTCGATCAGCCGCGACGACAGCACCGCGCCGCCGGCCTCGAACACGATCTGGTTGGCGCCCACCCCGACGGTGAGGCTGTCGCCGGCGGTCTGTGCGAGCCGGACCAGCTCCTGCAGCGCCCGGGCCGGGACGTTGGCCTCGAAGGACCCCTCCAGCGGAGCGTCCAGCGTGGTGCGCTTCACGCTGAGCCGGTAGGAGTCGGTGGCGACCATCTGCAGCTCCGAGCCCGACGCGGAGACCAGGATGCCGGTGAGCACCGGCCGGGTCTCGTCGCGCGAGGCGGCCCGGGCCACGATCTGCACGGTGTCCACGAACGCCTGGGCCGGGACGGAGACGGTCGCGTCGCCGGTGGCTTCCGGCAGCGGCGGGAAGTCCTCCGCCCGCAGGGTGCGGATGTGGAAGGTGGCGCCGCCGGAGGTGATCTCCACGTCCTGCTCGGAGGCGCGCAGCTCGAGCGTCACCGCGTCCGCCGGCAGCGCGCGGACGACGTCCAGGAGCAGGCGCGCGGGCAGGACGACGTCGCCGTCGCGCTCCGCCGTGGCTTCGAGTGGGACGCGGAGACCCACCTCGAGGTCGGTGGCGCGCAGCTCCACGGCGCCGTCGGCCACATGGATCTGCACGCCGGAGAGGGCTTGGACCGCGGTGTGGGTCGAGGCGACGCGCGTCACCGACTGGAGCTGCGCGAACAGCGTCTCGCGAGAAGAGGACAGCTTCATGGAAGAGGAGGGGGATAGATGGTTGTCATAGGAGTGTGAGGAAGGTGGAGGATCGGCGGAAACGGCGGTGGCTGCTGGCATTGGGCCTGTGGAGTCGGGGTGGACAAGTGTCTCATCCGCACCGGTCGGGGTCGTGGAGGCGCTGGGTGAGCGACTGGGCGAGGTCGTAGGCGGTGGGGTCTGTGGAGATGCGCTCGCGGGCGCGCCGGACGGCGTAGAGGACGGTGGCGTGGTCGCGGCCGCCGAAGGCGCGGCCGATCGCGGGGAGCGTGGCGTCGGTCATCTCGCGGGCGAGGTACATGGCGAGCTGGCGCGGCCAGGAGATGCGGGCGGCGCGGTTGGGGGAGACGAGGTCGTCGAGCGCCACGCCGCAGGCCTCGCCGACGGCGTCCTGGATGTCGCGGACGGTGGCGCGCCGGCCGGACCGGGTCTCCGGGTAGAGACGGTCCAGGACGTGGGCCACCAGCGCCGGTGTGATGGGCTCCCCCGGATGGCGCAGGGAGTGAAAGGCTGCCACGCGGACGAGCGCTCCTTCCAGCGCCCGGACGTTGTCGGTCACGCGCTCGGCGATGACCTCCAGGGCGCGCGGGTCGATGTCGTCCAGGCGGTCGTGGCTCGCCCGCTTGCGCAGGATGGTCAGGCGGGTGTGGAGGTCGGGCGCGACGATGTCGGCGACCAGGCCGGACTCGAAGCGCTCGCGCAGGCGCTCCTCCAAGGCCTCCATGTCGCGCGGCAGGCGGTCGGAGGTGAGGACGAGCTGGCCGCCGGTGTCGTAGAGGGCATTGAAGGTGTGGAAGAACTCCTCCTCGGTCCGGGCCTTGTCCTCCAGGAACTGGATGTCGTCGATCAGCAGCACGTCGGTGCCGCGGTAGGCGTGCTTGAAGCGGGCGACGTCGCCGTGGCGCAGCGCGCTGACGAAGCCGCTGGTGAAGGCCTCGATCGTCGTGTGGCGGACGGTGAGGCCGCCGCCGTGGGCCCGGACGTAGTGGGCGATCGAGTGCAGGAGGTGCGTCTTGCCGACGCCGGGGGGCCCGTACAGGAAGAGGGGGTTGTACGCCTGCCCGGGCTGCTCGGCCACGGCGAGGGCGGCGGCGTGGGCCAGCCGGTTGCCCTCGCCGATGACGAACTGGTCGAAGGTGTAGGCGCAGTTGAGGTCGCCGCCGGGCGCGGCAGCGGGGTCGTCTGCGGCGGGGCCCGGGTCGCCGGGCGCGGGGCGGCGCGATGCCCGGCGGCCGGCCGCGACGGCGCCGGCGGCCACTATGTCGACGGACGCGTCGGGGCCCAGCTCGGCGGCGGCGGAGGTCTGGAGCACGCGCGCGAAGCGGTCGGCCAGCCACCGGACGTGCGCGGCGGGCGCGGAGACGGTGAGGGTCGCTCCCTCCAGCGCCACCGGCCGCAGCGGCTCGAACCAGATCTGGTGCACGGCATCGGGGACGGCCCCCCGGAGGTGGGCCTGGATGGCGGGCCAGTGGCGTTCGAGATCGGTGGAAGGCAAGGCGGGGTCGGCCGGCTCCTTCGGGGCCGGCGAGGGTCGAGCTATTGACGTGGGGAGCCCGAAGGCCCCGGCGTGGCGAACATAGCACCGGGCGCCCGACCCGGGCGGGGCGATTCGGGGGCACGCCGCAAATCGCGGACGTTTCGTTTTCCACAGGTGCGGCGGGGGCTGTGGAAACCGGGCGCGTGTACTCTTGGCACCCGTGAAGCGCACCTACCAGCCGAAGAAGCGCAAGCGCGCCCGTACCCACGGGTTCCGCGCTCGCATGCGCGCGCGGAGCGGGCGGGCGGTCCTCAAGCGCCGCCGCGCCAAGGGGCGCAAGCGCCTCTCGGTGTAGGGATGTCGGGGCGCCTGTCGCGCAGCGCCGACTTCGAGCGGGTCTACCGCCGGGGACGCTCGCAGGGCAACCGCCATCTGGTCGTGTACGCGTTCCCGCGCGGAGGAGACGATGGACCGAGACTTGGTGTATCGGTGTCGAGGAAGGTCGGCGGGGCGGTGCAGCGCAACAAGGTCAAGCGACTGCTGCGCGAAGCCTTCCGAGCCCGGGCGGAGGGCCTGCCGCAGGACCACGACTTCGTCGTCGTGGCCCGGCCCGAGGCCCGGGACCTGGCCGAGCGCGAGGGCCTGGCCGGCATCGAGCGCGAGCTCGACGAGCTGCTGAAGGAGATCCGCCCGTGACCTGGCTGCGGCGGGTCGTGACCGCGCCGATCCACGTGTACCGCCGCGCGATCTCACCGGCTCTGCCGGCGCGCTGCAAGTACGAGCCGAGCTGCTCGCGCTACGCCGCACAGGCCATCGAGCGGTACGGCATACTGCGCGGCTCGGTGCTCGCCGGGTGGCGCCTGCTGCGGTGCAACCCGTGGAGCCACGGTGGATACGACCCGGTCGAGGACCAGCGCCTGTTCGCCCCGCGACCGACTCCGAGCCCAACTCCTTAACCCATGTACGTCGTCTTCGCCAACGTCCTCCAGCCGCTGATCGACATCACCGAGTCGATCATGGTCTGGCTGCACGACAACGTGACGGGCGGGTCGTGGGGCTGGGCCATCGTGGGCCTGACGGTGGTCGTCCGGCTCGCGCTGCTCCCCCTGACCCTGCGCCAGTTCAAGTCCATGCAGGGCCTCCAGCGCCTGCAGCCCGAGATCAAGGCGCTGCAGGCGAAGTACAAGGAGGACAAGCAGCGGTTGAATCAGGAGATGATGAAGTTTTACCAGGAGAACAAGGTCAATCCCCTGGGCTCCTGCCTTCCGCTGCTGGCGCAGATGCCGATCTTCATCTCGCTGTTCTACATGCTGCAGAAGGATCTCAAGCACGACATCTGCCCCCAGGTGGTCCAGCAGGCGGCGGCCGCGGGCAAGGGCATCTCCGGCGTGCACTGCGGGAAGGCCGCGGAGTTCCTGTTCATCCCCGACCTGACCGCCAAGGCGACGGGCGGCGTGCTGATCACGCTGATCGTCCTCTACATCGGGTCGCAGGTCGTGTCGAGCCTGCTGATGACGGTGACGGCGGACAAGAACCAGCGCCGGATCATGCTGGCGCTCCCGCTGGTCTTCGTCTTCTTCATCCTCAACTTCCCCGCGGGGCTGATCGTCTACTGGATCACCACCAACCTGTGGACGATCCTGCAGCAGTTCATCGTCAAGCGGACCGTGGGGCCGATCCGGCCACCGGTAGCGGCGCCCGCCGGAGCCGCCGCGGCCGTGCCATCGAAGGGCGGCGGCAAGGCGCCGGACGATGGCTCCGCTCCGGAGAAGCCCAAGGACAAGCCCCCGCCGCCCCCGCGCCGACGCAAGAAGGCCCGCTCGGGCCGGCGCCGCTGATGGCCGACGAGCGTCCAGAGGAACCCGCCGAGCGGCTGCGCGACCTGCTGGAGGAGATCGTGGAAGCGCTGGACCTCGACGCCGAGGTCGAGGTGGTGGAAGACGACGAGCGCGTGCGCGGCACGATCGAGGGGGAGGAGCTGGGCGTGCTGATCGGCCGCCACGGGCAGACCATCGACGCGCTCGAGCACCTCGCCACCCGTGTCGTCCACCGCGGGATCGAGGGCGACCGCAAGCGCGTGGTGGTCGATGCCGCCGGCTACCGGGCACGGCGCGCGGAGGTTCTCGAGCAGCAGGCCGAGAAGGCGGCCGGCGAGGCGCTGCGCTTCGGGCGCCCGGTGGCGCTGGACGCGATGGGGCCGTCGGAACGGCGCATCGTCCACGAGTTCCTCCGCGATCGCCACGACGTGGAGACCTACAGCGAGGGCGACGAGCCCGATCGGCATCTGGTTGTCGCGCCCGTGGTCGCCTGACTGGCGTTTCACGTTTTTTACCCCGGTGTAACAATGCCGGGCCATGGCTGCCGATCTCGACCACTTCCAGCGGGGCGTCCTGCTGGGCGTACTCGTCGGGCAGGGCTCGTTCGGCGGCGACGGCAAGCAGCCCCACGTCCTGCTGCGCATGCACGTGCGACACGAGGCCCTCTTGCGCCGGCTGCACGAGTGGATCCCGCGCAGTCGCCTGTACGGCCCCTACGACCACGGCGGCCGCCACTACTTCCAGTGGGTGGCCCGCGGGCCCGCCCTGGTCGAGGATCTGGCGCCCCTGCTGGACGCGGAGCTCGGCCCGGACCTGGACGGCCACGCGTACGAGCGCTACCGCGCGATGCGCGAGCGCTACGCGGACGTCTTCGGGCGATGACCGCCGAGGGCCGACTGGGCGAGGTCGGGGAACGCTGGGGCCTGGACGCTGCGGCGATCGCGTCCCTGGCGGCCGTCCTGGAGGCGCTGGAGTCCGACCCGCACGCGCCCACGACGGTCCACGCGCCCCGTGAAGCCGTCGACGTTCACGTCGCCGACTCCCTGGCGGCGCTGGAGCTTCAGCCGGTGCGCGCCGCCCGCGTGGTGGCGGATCTTGGCTCCGGTGCGGGGTTTCCGGGGTTCGCCCTGGCCGCCGCGCTGCCGGACGCGCGGGTGATCCTCGTGGAGAGCGCGCGCCGCAAGTGCGAGTTCCTGCGGCGCACCGCGCAGGCGGCGGGCCTGGCCACCGTCGAGGTCGTGCACGCGCGTGCGGAGGGATGGCATGACGGCCTGGGCGCGTGCGACCTGGTCACCGCCCGGGCTCTGGCCGCGCTGCCCGTCCTCGCCGAGTACGCGGCGCCGCTCCTCGCTCCGGGCGGAGCGCTGGTGGCGTGGAAGGGGCGCCGGGACCAGGCCGAGGAGGCCGACGGCGCCGCGGCGGCCGCGGAGCTGGGTCTGGAGGCGGTCGAGGTACGCCCGGTCCAGCCCTGGCCGGCTGCCCGCGACCGCCATCTGCATGTCCTGCGCAAGGTCGGCCCGACGCCGGAGCGTTACCCCCGGCGGGCCGGCATGGCGGCCAAGCGGCCCCTGCGCGCACGCTGAACGCCCGCTCTTTGCGCAGAAACGCGCGTACCGCGACCGCCCTCGTCGCTAGCGTGGAGCCCGTGGGCACGATCTACGCGGTCGCCAACCAGAAGGGCGGTGTGGGCAAGACGACCACTGCCGTCAACGCCGCGGCCTGTGTGGCCGAGGCCGGCTACCCGACCCTCCTGGTCGACGTCGACCCGCAGTGCAACGCGACGGTCGGGCTGGGGCTGGCCAAGGACCTGTCCCCCAACGTGTACGACGTGGTGGCCGGCGAGGCCTCGCTGGAGGAGGCGGTCCACGCGACGGAGCTCGACGGCCTCGACATGGTGCCGGCGAGCCCCGACCTGGCCGGCGCGACCGTGGAGCTCCCGCGCATCGCGGGCTCCGAGACCCGGCTGCGCGACGCCCTGGCGCCCGCCCGCGACCGCTACGCCTTCACGTTCCTGGACTGCCCGCCGTCGTTGGGTCCCCTGACCGTCGGGGCGCTGGTCGCGGCCGACCGGGTGATCGTCCCGGTGCAGACCGAGTACTACGCCCTCGAGGGGCTGGCCGGGCTGCTGGATACGGTGAAGATGATCCAGCGCGACCTGAATCCCCGCCTGACGATGGCCGGCATGGTCCTGACCATGCACGACGGCCGCACGCGGCTTGCCCAGGACGTCGAGCGCGAGGTCCGCGCGCACTTCCCGCAGCTGGTCTTCGACACGGTGATCCCGCGCAACATACGGGTCTCCGAGGCGCCCAGCTTCGGCCGCCCCGTGATCCACCACGACCCCCACTGCGCCGGCGCCACCGCGTACTTCGAGCTGGCCAAGGAGGTGGCGGCCCGTGGCTGAGCGCGGCATGGGCCGCGGCCTGGCGGCGATCCTCTCCTCGCCCGAGCGCGAGGACGCCAGCGAGGAGCTGCGCGTCCTCCCAGTCGAGTCGATCCGGCCCAACCCCAACCAGCCGCGCCGGCGCTTCGAGGAGCAGGCCCTGGCGGCCCTGGCGTCGTCCCTGCGCGAGCGCGGCGTGCTGCAGCCGGTCCTCGTCCGCCCGGACGCCGCCGGCGGCTGGGAGCTGATCGCGGGCGAGCGGCGCTGGCGCGCGGCCCAGCTGGCCGGGCTGGAGGAGCTGCCGGCGATCGTCCGTCCCGACGACGACGCGGCCTCGCTGGAGCTGGCCCTGATCGAGAACATGGCGCGCGAGGACCTCAACCCGGTCGAGCAGGCGCGCGCCTGCATGGCCCTGGTGGAGGAGCTGGGGCTGACCCGGGAGGACGTCGGGCGGCGCGTCGGGCGCAGCCGCGTGGCGGTCTCCAACCTCCTGCGGCTGCTCGACCTGCCGGACGAGACCCTCGATCTGCTGGAAACAGGTGCGCTGACCGAAGGGCATGGTCGGGCCCTGCTGCTGGCCACCGATCACGGCGAGCGCCGGCGCCTGGGGCGCGCGGCGGTGGACGGCGCCTGGTCGGTGCGCGAGACCGAGGGCCGCGCCCGCGCGGCGAACCACCCGAGCGCTCCGCGCGGGCGCCGCGTGCGTCCGCCCGTGCATCCCGACCAGGAGGCCGCGATGACCGCCGTCTCCGAGGCGCTCGGGGCCCTTCTCGGCCGCGACGTCGCGGTGCGCGCGCGGGGAGAGGGTTACCGGGTGGAGGTCGAGCTGGGGTCGCTCGACGAGGCCCTCGAGCTCGCCGCGCGCCTGCGCTCGCGTCCGGCGGCCTGACCCTCGCCCCGGGCCCTTCCCGCCGCGATATCTACCTGCTGACCCGCCACCCGTTCGGCCCTGGAGCCCCCGCTAACATGCCCCGCCACGCGGGCGATTAGCTCAGTCGGTTAGAGCGCTTCTCTGATAAGGAAGAGGTCCCAGGTTCGAGTCCTGGATCGCCCATGGAGCCAGGCCGCTGGTGTAGCGCTAGCGCACGGTGACGCGGCGCAGGGATTGGAACTTCGTGCCCCGGGTCGCACTTCGCACCACCGCCTTGTAGGCGTAGGTCCCCGGCCCGAGCGGTGTGCTGGAGCGCACCGTCACCGTGTACTTGCCGTTGGCCGCGTTGGCGGAGCCCGTGGCCCTCTGGCCGGCCCCCCCGGTCACGGTGACGTTGACCTTGCGCCCGCTGAGCGGCGTGTTGGCGGTGCACCGCAGCTGCAGCGGGCTGCTCACCCGCTTGCAGAACGCGGCCGGGGCGCGGCACTGCAGGATCACCATCTTCTGCACCAGCGTCACGCGGACGCCGCTGGAGAGGACGACCACCGCGGTCGCGCGGTTCACGAAACGACTGCCGAGCCTCAGCCACACGACCGAGACGACGGCGGACCCGCCCGACCCGACGCTGACCGCCACCGTCCGGCCGTTGACGATGTACTGCACCGACCTGATGCCGCCCCGCTGGACGCGGACGTTCAGCCGCAGGGGGTTCGCCGGGTTGTCGACCTGACGCGTCAGCAGCGTCACCTTCCCCGTGCCGGGCACCGTGGCCACCACGTTGCGCAGCACCGGCGGGATCGACAGGCACCGTGGCGTCGCGGCCGCGGTGAGGTCCGGCGGAACGTTCGGCGTCGGGTTCACCGGCGGTGGCCCCGCCTGGCCGGTGGGCGAGAACGTCGTGTAGTGCGAGAAGCTCGCCGACTGGCCGGGCTGGATGGTCACCGTCCAGCTGATGCCCGCGCCGTTGTCGATCGTCTCCGTGCAGCGGGCGCACATGTTGGAGAAGGGCGTCATCGCGGCGATGGCCGACCAGACGTCGGAGTAGTTCGCCTCCAGGAAATTGTTTCCGCCGGTGATCGGCACGAACTGCTCGATGCGGCCGGGGGGCGAGTTGTTGGGGTTGGCGGAGCAGCCCACGGCGTTGTTGGGCCCGGAGAAGCCCGCGCCGCGGTCGGAGTTCTGGAGGTAGCAGTCGCCCGCGCGGTAGACGGTGATCGTCTGGGCCGCGCCGCCTCCGTTCTGCACGGCGACGTCGGTCCGGTAGGACTCCTGGCCGGCGACGTACGTGTCGACCTGGGCGATCGTGAGCCCGCTGCCCGGCGCGCTCGCCGTGGTGACGACCTTGAACGGGCTGGCCGTCGTCCCCGCTCCGGTCTTGGCGCTCTGGCTGGTGGTCGCGAACGGGGTGTAGGCGCCCGACCTGACGCTGCTGGCAGCGGAGCTGTCGTGGTTGGCGAAGTCCGGCCCGAAGAGCTTGCCGCCCGCGGCCACGAACGTCCCGCAGTCGCCGGGGGCGGTGCTGGGCGGATAGAACTCGAACGAGGTGTCGCCGGTGTGCTTGACCTGGCAGCTCAGGTCGTTGCCGACCGCCACGGTGGTCAGCGGACCCGAGGGCGTGCCGATGTCGACGAACGGAACCGCGGCGCCGGCGCCCGGCGCGGCGAGTCCGCAGGCCAGGGCGGCCGCGCAGATCGCGAGCGCCAGACGCCGCCGTACGTCAAAATCCATGCGCAGAATCGCCACTGTGACCTCCGGCTCGGTGGGGTCCGCCGATCCTCTCCGGACGGCGGACAGAAAGCAAGCGCCGCACTACCGGCGGGCGAACCAGTCGGCGCGGATCAGGATCGTGGCCCCGCACACGCCGTACGGACCGGTGAAGTTCTCCTGGCCCGGGCGCACGGCCGGGAACCAGCCGCCGCTGCAGTTCCCCTCGCCGTTCCCCGTGACGTTCGCCGGGATCGGCGTGTTCGGGTTCTCCATGGTCAGGAAGAGGCTGTCGAACGCGTAGATCCGCGACGAGCGGTTGAAGGTCACCGACGTGGGCAGCCGGAGGTTGATGGTGGTGATCGCGTTGCGCCGCGGCGTGAACACGCGGCTCTGACGGCGCCCGATGCAACAGGCCGCCTCCCCGCTGTTCTCGCGGCGCAGGGACTGGAGGATCGCGACCCGCATGGGCCCCGTCTGCCCTCCGACCCGGATCCGCACGCGGGTGATCGTGCCGGTCCCGGGAACCACCATCGTCTCGCGAACGTTGAACGGTGCTCCGCTGGTGCTCCAGCTGCAGGACGGGACCTGCTGGAAGAAGATCAGGCTCTGGCAGCTGGCCGTGTTGTTCGGCGCTCGGCGCAGGTTCGCCCCGAACGCCAGGGCGGAGGCGCTGGGGGCCGTGGCCAGCATGAACACGGCGACCGCGGCATATGTGCATCTCCGCACATGGCGATCCTAGCCCGTTTGACGGGCACCGCGGCATCTGGTTGGGTCGGCGGATGGCGACGCCCTTCTCGCGCCGGGTTCTCGGCCTCGCCACCGGCCTGGCACTGACGCTCGCCGCCCCCGCCGGAGCCGTCACCTACGGCAGCAACCTGCGCGCCACGCCCAACGCCGGGTTCGGCTGCGAGTCGGCGCTGGTCCGCGGCCAGGGGTTCAATGGCCCCATGCTGACTCCCAGCGGCCAGCGCACCTGCACCTACCGCAGCCTGGGCTTCCTCGGCCGCCCCGGAGGCCAGTCGCTCGCGCCCTCCAACGGGCGGATCACGCGCATCCGCGTGCGCGCGCTGCGCGTGCGGGGCCGGAACCCAGCGCCGCTGCGCCTGACGATCCTGACCTCCAGCGGCAGCTGCTGCACCGGCCGCTACCTGGGCCCGGTGTTCCGCCCGCGGGCCGACGGCCGGGTCACCTCGGTGCCGGTGAACGTCCGCGTCTACCGGACCGTGAGCGACCAGCGGACGCAGTCGAACGACGTGCTCGGCCTCAGCGCCGTCGGGCCGGGAACGCTCCCCCTGCGGATCGGGCCCAACCCCGGCAGCTTCGCGTTCGGCAACCCCGTGGTGACCTTCTGGTACCCGCTCACGCCGCCCGGCCAGCCCCGCACGGAGGGCTACACGATGGACGGCATCGAGCTCCTGTTCCAGTGGGACTTCCGCCCCGCCTAGCGCGTCCGGGCCCCCGGCCCGCGCGCCTATACTGAGCGACCCCCGGTCCAGGAGCCGATTTCGTGCAGGAGATGGTGATCTACGGCGTGAGCTTCGACATGGTCGGCAAGCAGCCGATTGTGCTGCTGAAGACCGTCGACTCCAACAAGTTCCTCCCGATCTGGATCGGCCACCCGGAGGCCGCCGCGATCCTCATGAAGCTGCAGGGCGCGACCACCCCCCGCCCCATGACCCACGACCTCGTCTCGGACATGCTGGGCGAGCTCGAGGTCTCCTGTGCGCGGGTCGCGGTCACCGAGCTGCGCGAGAACACCTTCTACGCCTCGATCACCCTGGCCGTCAACGGGCGGGAGATCGAGATCGACTCGCGCCCGTCCGACGCCCTTGCGCTCGCCGTCCGGGCCGGAGCGCCGATCTTCGCCGCCGAGGACGTCATCGCCGAGTCCGCGATCGAGTTCGAGCACGAGGTCGAGGACACCGAGGAGGTCGTGGAGAAGTTCAAGGACTTCCTGGAGAACGTGACCCCGGAGGACTTCGCGGGCGAGGAGTAGCCGCGGGTCAGGCGCGCGCGCCGGCCCGCGCCAGGGCGAGCTCGATCAGGCGCTCGACCAGCGCGTCGAAGCTCAGCCCGTGGGCGTCCGCGGCCTGGGGAAGCAGGCTGGTCTCGGTGAGGCCGGGGATGGCGTTGGCCTCCAGGACGAACAGGCCGCCGGTCTCGCGGTCGAGCATCAGGTCCACGCGGGCGAACCCGTAGCAGCCGAAGAGCTCGTAGACCTCCAGGGCGATCCGCTGGGCCTCGGCGGCCACGGGCTCGTCCAGCTCGGCCGGGCACACGAACTCCGAGCGCCCGATCTCGTAGCGCGCCTCGAAGTCGTAGAAGTCCTCCTCGCGCGGCACGGCCTCGACCACCGGCAGGGCCACCGGCCCGCCGTCCAGGTCCACGACCGAGACCGCGAGGTCGCGCCCCTCCACGTGGCGCTCGAGCAGCACCTTGCGGTCGTAGGAGAAGGCCGACACCAGCGCCGTCGGCACGTCGGCCGGGGTGCGGGCGAACTTGATCCCCAGGGCGCTGCCCTGGGCCGCCGGCTTGACCACGATCGGGAACTCCAGGCGCGCCTCGATCTCCGGTAGCGCACCGGCCGCGCCCAGCTCCTTGAACGCGGTCTCGTTGAAGGCATAGAAGTCGGGCGTGGGGATCCCGCGGTCGCGCATCGCGTGCTTGGCCAGCACCTTGTCCATGCAACGGATGCAGGCGGACACCCCGGAAGCCGTGTACGGGATGTCCAGCAGCTCCAGCAGCTCCTGAACCGTGCCGTCCTCCCCGTCGCGTCCGTGCAGGGCGACGAAGGCCACGTCGGGCTTGGCGTCGCGCAGCCGGGCGACCAGGTCGCCACCCACGTCCACGGGAATCACCTCGTGGCCCAGGCGCTCCAGCGCGTCCTCCACCCGCGCCCCCGAGCGCAGCGAGACCTCCCGCTCCAGCGAGCGCCCGCCTTTGAGCACCGCGACGCGGGTCACTCGGCCTGGCGGCGAGCGCCGCGCCGCGCGGCGTCGGGGAGGTGCAGCACGTCGGCCAGGCGCTCGTCGGCGGGCGCGGGCGCCGGGTCCGCGACCGGCGGGGGCGCCGCTCCGGTGAGCGTCCCGTAGAGGCCGACCTGCTCGCGCACGACCTTGCCGATGCGCCGCACGCCCTCGCGGATGTCGTCCTCGGACACGCCGCTGAAGTTCAGCCGCAGCGACGAGCCCCCGCGTCCGTCGAGGTAGGCGGCGCGGCCGGGGACGAAGGCCACGTTCTCCTGCAGCGCGCGGGCCAGGAGGTCGTTGGTGTCGATGTACTCGGGGAGCGTCGCCCACACGAAGAGCCCGCCTCCCGGACGCGTCCACTCCGCCTCGGGTGGGAAATGCTCGGCCAGCGCGTCGAGCATCGTGTCGCGCCGGCGGCGGTAGATCTCGCGCAGCGAGCGCAGGTAGTCCTCCCAGCGCCCGGATTCGAAGTAGGCGGCGACGAAGCACTGGCTCATCGAGGACGAGCACAGGTCCGCCGACTGCTTGCCGATGTTCATCTTGGCCAGCACCGGCCGGGGCGCGGCGGCCCAGCCCAGCCGGATGCCCGGCGAGAGGATCTTGGAGAACGTCCCCAGGTAGATGACGAATTCCCCGCCGTCGAGCTGGCGCAGCGTGGGGACGGGGTCGCCCTCGTAGCGCAGCAGGCCGTAGGGGTTGTCCTCCAGGACGAGCAGCTCGCGCTGCGCGGCGATTTGGACCAGGCGCTCGCGGCGCGGCAGGGACATCGTCACGCCGGCCGGGTTCTGGAAGGTGGGGACCGTGTAGATGAACTTCGGGCGCCGGCCCTCGCGCTCGAGCCGGTCCAGCGTCTCCTCCAGCTCGTCCACGCGCATCCCGTCGCGGTCCATCGCCACCTGCACCACGTCGGCCTGGTAGGCGGAGAAGGTGGGGACGGCCCCGGGGTACGTGGGCGCTTCGGCGACCACGACGTCGCCCGGGTCGATCAGCGTCTTGCACACCAGGTCGATCACCTGCTGGCCGCCGGTGGTGACCAGGATGTCGTCGCGGTCGACCCCGTCCATGCCCTCCGCGGCCATCACGTCCACGATGCAGCCCTTGACCACGTCCATGCCCTCGGTGGGCCCGTACTGGAGGGCGCGCGCGCAAGACTCGGAGGCCACCTGCTGCATCAGCGCGGCGTAGGAGTCGGTCGGGAAGGTCGAGGTGTCCGGCAGCCCGCCGGCCAGCGAGATCACGTCCTCGCGCTCGGTCAGCGCCATCAGGTCGCGCATGGCCGAGGACTTCATGACCTTGGTCCGCTCGGCGAACAGCGCGGCGTAGCGCTCCAAGTCGCTCGAGGTGGTGCGCTGCCCGCGCGAAGGGCTCGTGGAGCGGGGCGGCCCGTCGTCTATCGTCATGGCGTCCTCAACGGTACATGGACCTCTTCCTAGTCATATGCATGGGGATCGGGCTTGCCGCCGCCGCCGGCATCCGCCCCTTCCTCCCGGCCATGCTCGCGGGCGCGCTGGCCTCCGCCGGCGCGGGACTGGACTTCGACGGGACCAACTTCCTGTTCCTGCAGGATCCGGCCTGGCTCATCATCGTGGTGGCGGCGCTCGCCGCGGTGGTGGGATACGAGCGGCGCCGCCCGGATGCCTTCGACACGGGGACCCTCGGGGCCTGCCTCGCGGGCGTCTCGATCGGCCTGGGCGGCCTGCTGTTCGCCGCCTCGCTGGACGACCTGCACTACGTGTGGTGGCCCGGCCTGCTGGGCGGAATCGCCTGCGCGGCGCTGGCCAACACGGTCACCCGCGGGTTCTTCGCGCGCGCGTCCTCGCGCCTGGACCCCGACAGCCGCTCGGCGATGGCCGTCTACAAGGACGGCGCGTCGCTGCTGGTGGCCGCCCTGGCCATCGGCCTCCCGCCCGTGTCCCTGCTGGTGCTCGCCGCGCTGGGCTGGATATGGTGGCGCGGCCGCGGGCGCGACGACGAGAAGTACGCCGGGCTGCGCATCCTGCGATGACGCCGGCCCAGCGCTCCGGTCGCCCGCCCAAGCTGGTGCTGGCCGTGATCGACGGCCTGCGCTCCGAGGTCCTCGAGCAGGTCGTCTCCGACGGCCAGGCGCCGCACCTCGCGGCGGTCATGGAGCGCGGGACCTACGTGAACGACTGCGCCGCGGCCTTCCCCTCGGTCACCCCGGTGTGCACCGCGTCGATCGCCACGGGGACGGGGCCCGACGAGCACCGCATCCCCGGCATGAACTGGTTCCACCGCGCCGAGGGGCGCTACGTGGAGTACGGGTCGAGCTTCCAGGCCTCGCGCGCCTTCGGGATTCACACCTCCCTCACCGACACGATCTACAACCTCAACCTGTCCCACCTCTCGCGCGGTACGAAGACCGTGTTCGAGCACCTGGACGACGCGGGCGTGCGCACGGCCGGGACCACCTTCCTCATCACCCGCGGGCGCCACCGCGTCCTGCCGACCGGGGAGAGCGCGCTGGCCCGGCTGGCGGGTGCGACCCTGTTCCGCCATCCGCTGTGGGGCCCGAGGGAGCTGTTCTACGCGGACATGTTCGCGACGCGGCGCACGGGCTGTCGCTCGCAGCTGGGGCTCCCGGGTGCCCGTGACGAGCATGCCGGCTGCGTGGGCGCCTACCTGGTCGAGCACGACCTGTTCGACTTCCTGCTCCTGTCGCTGCCGGACAACGACACGCACTCCCACCGGCGCGGCCCGGACGCCCAGGGCGAGTCCGCGGTGGAGGCCGACCGCCAGATCGGCCGGCTGATGGAGGCGGCGGGCGGGGTGGACGCCTTCCTGGACGAGCACGCGATGGTGGTCATGGCCGACCACGCCCACTCGCTTGTGGAGGAGCGCTTGAACCTGCTGGATCTGTTCAGCGGGCTCGACGTCCTGCGCCCCGACGCGGCGGAGCCCGGCGCCGGGGAGCTGGCCCTGTGCCCCAGCCAGCGCTCGGCGATGGTCTACGCCCTGGACCCCGAGCGCCGCGACGAGGCGGTCGCCGAGGCGCTGGACGCGCTGGACGGAGCGGAGGGCGTGGACCTGGTGATGTGGCGCGAGAACGGCGGCGCGGCGATCCGCTCGCCCCGCGGCGAGCTGCGCTTCTCGCCCGGCGGCCGTGCCGCCGACGCCCGCGGGGAGCGCTGGACGCTGGACGGCCGGCTGGGCGTGCTGGAGGGCACCGCCCGGCAGGGGACGTTCTCGTCGGACGCCTACCCCGACGCGCTGGGTCGCATCTGGGCCGCGCTCACCTGCCCGACGGCCGGCGACGTGCTGGTCTCCGCCGCTCCCGGCTTCGAGTTCGTGGACTGGGGTGGCGCCGACCACCTCGGCGGTGGCAGCCACGGATCGCTGCACCGCGGGGACTCCGTCGGCCCGCTGCTGTGGAGCGGGTGCGGGCCCGAGAGCCGCGACGAGCGTGACCAGTGGGCGTTGCGCGACGTGCTGCCGATGATCCTCGACCACTTCGGCCTGCAGGGCGTGGGGTCAGACCCCTTGAGCGGGGGCGACTAAAGGGGTCTGACCCCTTGGTCGCTACCCTGCTGCGATGCGCGAGGAGGCGACCTCCGTCGACATCGGCCTGCGCCTGCGGGTTCGGCACGGCCTGCGGCAGACCCACAACTGGCTGCAGCTGGTCCGCTTCGCCTGCGTGGGGGCGAGCGGCTACGTGGTCAACCTGGCCGTGTTCGCGTCCGCCGTGCACCTCCTGTCGGTCGACTACCGCGTGGCGGCCGGAATGGCCTTCCTGGTCGCCGTGACCAACAACTTCTTCTGGAACCGGCGCTGGACGTTCGACGCGCGCGACGGGCACGCCGGCTTCCAGGCCGCCCGCTTCTTCACGGTCAGCGCGGCCGCCTTCGCCTTCAACCTGGTGGCGCTCCAGGTGCTGGTGGCCGGCGCCGGCCTGGCCGAGGTCCCCGCCCAGGCCATCGCGATCGTGCTCGCCACCCCGGTCTCCTTCGCGGGCAACAAGCTCTGGAGCTTCAAGGCGTGAAGCTCGCCGCGGCGCTGCTCGCCGCGGGCTGCCTCACATGCGCCGCGGCGGCGCCGGCGGCCGGGGACCCGCTGAAGGAGGAGTCGGCCCGGGTCGTCACCCGGTCGCCGGCCGACCCCAACGCGCTCACGACGCCCCCGCGCCAGGACCGTCCGCCCCCCGGCCACGTGCGCTCGGCCGTGGAGGTGCTCGCGATCGCGCGGCGCGTCCCCAGCGTCGCCGCCGTGCTGCGCCGCCACCCGGGCCACACCGAGACCGCCTACCTGAAGGGATCCGACCGCTGGCAGGTCTCCTACTTCGAGCGCGCCCGGCCCAAGCAGCCCCGGAAGGAGATCGCCCAGGTCCTCATCGACGACCGCACCGGGCGGGTGCTGGAGGCGTGGACGGGGTTCCAGGTCGCCTGGTCGATGGCCCGCGGCTACCCGGGCGCGTTCGGCCGCAAGGCCAACTCGCTGTACCTGTGGATCCCCCTGTGCATCCTGTTCGTCCTGCCCTTCGTGGACCCGCGCCGCCCGTGGCGGCTCCTGCATCTCGACCTGCTCGTGCTGGTCGGCTTCTCGGCCTCCCTGGCCTTCTTCAACCACGGCGAGATCGGGGTCTCGGTCCCGCTGGCCTACCCGCCGCTCGTGTACCTGCTGGTGCGCATGCTGCTCGCTGCCCGTCCACGCCGCGCGCCGCCGCCTCCGGTGCGCCTGCTCGTCCCCGCGACGTGGCTGGTCGTCGGGCTGATCTTCCTGCTGGGCTTCCGCGGGTCGCTGAACATCACGAACTCCAACGTCATCGACGTGGGCTACGCGGGGGTGATCGGAGCCGACAAGCTGATGGACGGCAAGCGGCTGTACGGGCGGTTCCCGCACGACAACCAGTCCGGCGACACCTACGGCCCGGTCGTCTACTACGCCTACGTCCCCTTCGAGCAGGCCCTCCCGTGGAGCGGGCGCTGGGACGACCTGCCCGCGGCCCACGCCGCCGCGGCCTTCTTCGACCTGCTCACCGTGTTCCTGCTGTTCCTGCTGGGCCGGCGCATCCGCGGGCCGACGCTGGGCATCGCGCTGGCCTACGCGTGGGCGGCGTTCCCGTTCACGTTGTACGCGATGAACTCCAACTCCAACGACTCGCTGGTCGCGGCGCTGGTGGTCCTGGCCCTGCTGGTCGCGGGCCGGCCGTTCGCGCGCGGCGCCGCCGCGGCGCTGGCCGGGCTGACCAAGTTCGCGCCGCTGGCCCTGGCGCCGATGCTGGCCACCTACCGGGAGCCCGGCTCGGCGCGCTCGCGTCCGCGTGAGCTGGTGCGCTTCCTCCTGGGCTTCGGGATCGTGGGCGGGGTCGCGATGCTCCCGGCCTTCCTGGGCGGCGGGCTGCGCGTCTTCTGGGACCACACCGTCGGGTTCCAGGACGGGCGCGGCTCGCCCTTCTCCATCTACGGGTTCGAGGGCAACCTGGACTGGCTCCAGCAGGGAGTCCAGATCGCCGCGGTCGTGCTCGCGCTGGTCGTCGCCTTCGTCCCGCGCCGGCGCGACGTGGTCACGCTGGCCGCGCTGGGGGCCGCGGTCCTGATCGCCGTCCAACTCGGGGTGACGCACTGGTTCTACCTGTACGTCGTGTGGTTCCTGCCGCTGGTGATGGTCGCCCTGCTCGGGCGCGGGCTGGTGGACCGCGGCGAGCCGGCCGCTAGCTCGGCGCCGGCAGCAGAACCTGCTCGATCGAGTCCGCCCGTCCCGGCGTAGAGGCCTCGATCAGCACGGCGTTGAGCCACGGGTCCTCGTCGGAGGTCTCGAAGCGCGTGGGCATGTGCGTGGTCAGCGAGCGCAGGGCCTGCTCGCGGCGCACGCCGATCACCCCGCCGCGGGGACCGGTCATCCCCACGTCGGTGATGTAGGCGGTGCCGCCGGGCAGGACCCGGGCGTCGGCGGTGGGGACGTGGGTGTGCGTGCCGACGACGGCGGTCACGCGGCCGTCGAGGTGCCAGCCCATGCCGACCTTCTCGCTGGTGGCCTCGGCGTGCATGTCCACGAGGACGTGGTCGGCCTTGCCCTCCAGCGCGGCCAGGGCGGCGTCGGCCTCCGGGAACGCGGCCCGTCCCGCCTGCATGAAGAGGTTCCCACTGAGACTGAGAACGGCCAGAGAGGTCCCATTGCGCTCCACCACGCACCAGCCGTGGCCCGGCTGGCTGCGCAGGTAGTTGGCCGGCCGCACGATCTCGTCGCGCGCGTCGAGGTACTCGTAGACGTCGGAGTGGCGGTAGGTGTGGTTGCCCAGCGTGATGACGTCGGCGCCGGCCTCGAAGAGCTGGTCCGCCGTCTTGGGCGTGATCCCCACGCCCCCGGCCACGTTCTCGCCGTTGATCACCACGAAGTCCAGCTCGCGCTCCTCGCGCAGCCGGGGGACGAGCTCGCGCACGACCCGGCGGCCCAGGGACCCGACCACGTCTCCCACGAACAGCAGCCTCACGCGAGGTTTCCCCGAGCCCGCGGCGAAAGAGCGCAGCACGTGACCGAGACGAACCCCCCGGCCCCGCCGGTGGCGGTGGTTCCACGCTGGATCCAGCTGGTGGTGCTGCCCCTGGCCCTGCTCGCCCTGTGGGCACTCGCCCGTGCGGCCAGCACGGTCGTGCTCGTGTTCCTGGTGGCCTCGGTCATCGCCCTGATCCTCAATCCGGTGGTCAAGCGCGTCGAGCGCCCACTGGGGTCCCGGGGCGTCCGGCTGCCGCGCGGGGTCGCCGTGGCCGCAGTCTACGTGGGCTTCGTCGTGGTGCTGGCCAGCGCGGGCGCCCTGCTGGCCAACCCGGTCGTGGACCAGGTCAAGGCCTTCCAGCGCGACGTGCCGAACCTGGTGGACTCGGCCAACGCCTCCCTGGCCGACCTGCAGACGTGGCTCGACAAGCAGGGGATCAACATCAAGGTCAAGGCTCAGGGCGAGACGGCGCTGCAGACCCTTCAGCGCAACGTCCTCACCCAGTCCGGCAGCCTCGTGAACTTCGGCCAGGACCTGCTCAAGCGCGTCGTGGAGACCGGCTTCGGGCTGATCCTCGTCGTGGTGATCTCGATCTACATGCTGCTCTACGCGAAGCGCATCGGGAGGCTGGTCAGCTCGATCATGCCGCCGGGCGGCGGGACGCCCGACGACGACTACGCGCTGCGCGCCCAGAAGGCGGTGTTCTCCTACGTGCGGGGCCAGGCCCTGTTCTCGCTCATCATGGGCGCCAGCGCGGGGGCCGCCGTGTGGGTCCTGGGCGTCACGGGGATCTTCCCCGGCGGAGACAACTACGCGCTCTTCTTCGGGATCTTCTTCGGGATCATGGAGCTGGTCCCGTACATCGGGCCCGTGCTCGGCGCCGCGCCGCCCATCCTGGTCGCCCTGTTCGACGACCCGCTGACCGCCGTGTGGGTGACGCTGACGTTCGTGGCCCTCCAGCAGCTGGAGGGCCATGTGGTCGCCCCGCAGGTGTTCGGGCACTCGCTGCGCATCAACCCCCTGCTGGTGATCTTCGCGCTGCTCATCGGCGGCGAGCTGTACGGGATCCTGGGCGCCCTGATCGCGCTGCCGCTGGCCGCCGTGGGCCGCGAGACCGTGGTGTACCTGCGGCGCCACCTGGTCCTGGAGCCTTGGGGCACGATGAGCCCGATCGAGGTGCTCGCGCTGCGCTCCGGCGACCCGCCCAAGCCGCCGCCGAGCTAGCCTCAGGCCGGCATGGCCGTGCCCTCCCCCGCCGCTCCTGCCGTCCCTGCGCTGCGCGCCCGGGGCCTGACCAAGCGCTTCGGCGAGCGCGTGGCGCTGCGCGACGTGGGGTTCGAGGTCGCGGCGGGCGAGCTGGTGGCGATCATCGGTCCCAACGGGGCGGGGAAGACCACGCTGCTGTCGATCCTGGCCGCCATCCAGCCGCCCGACGCCGGCGAGGTACAGGACGCCCCGGGCGAGGTCGGGTGGGTCCCCCAGCAGACCGCGGTGTACTCGAAGCTCTCGGTGGCCGAGAACCTCCGGCTCTTCGCCCGGCTGGAGCGGGTGCCCGACCCCGAGGCCGCGGTCCAGCGCATGCTCGAGCAGGCCGACCTGCGCGAGCGCGCCGACGACGAGGTGGGGACGCTGTCCGGCGGCAATCGCCAGCGGATCAACATCGCGATCGGACTGTTGGCCGACCCGGCGGTCCTGCTGCTCGACGAGCCCTCGACCGCGCTGGACCCGCGCCAGCGCGAGCGCCTGTGGGAGTTCGTCGGCGGCCTGACGGAGCGCGGCACCGCGATCGTCTACTCCACGCACATCGTCCAGGAGGCCGAGCGCTACGCCGACCGCGTGCTGGTGCTGGCGGACGGCGAGCTGATCTTCACCGGGACCCCGCGCGAGCTGGAGGCGGAGTCGGGCGGCTCGGGCGTGGACTTCGAGGCGGCGTTCGTGCGCTTCCTGCACGCGCGGGGCCACTAGGGGGCCGCGGATGCGCTGGCTGCTGCTCAAGGACCTCCAGATCCTGCGCCGCTCGCCCCTGCTGGTGGGACTGCTGATCGTCTATCCGATCGCCATCGCCCTGCTGATTGGGCTGGCGCTGTCGCGCGGCCCCGAGAAGCCGAAGGTCGCGTTCGTGAACCTGGTGCCCAAGAGCGCGAACACGTTCAAGCTCGGCGGGCAGGAGATCGACGCCTCCAAGTACGCCGACCAGCTGTTCCAGTCGGTGCAGCCGGTGCGCGTGCGCTCGCGGGCCGAGGCGATCGCCAAGGTCAAGGACGGGGAGGTGCTCGGGGCGCTCATCGTGCCCGCGGACATCACCGAGAAGCTGTCCAGCGGCCTGCAGAGCGCCGAGGTCGAGGTCATCTACAACAACGAGGACCCGGTCAAGGGCCGCTACGTCGAGCAGATCATCAACTCGCGCCTGGCCGACGCCAACACGGCTCTGGCCGAGAAGCTGCGCGGCATCGCGGTGCAGGACATCAAGCTGCTGCTGGACGGCGGCGACTTCGACCTGTTCGGCCGCACAATCAACATCCTGGGCCTGCGCAAGACGCAGAGCATCCTGGCCACGGTGCTGCGCTCGCTGCCCCCCGGAGCCGTCGAGCGTGCGCGCCTCGCGCGGGTGGAGGAGTTCGCCTCCCTGGCGGTGGCCAACCTCAACCTCGCCTCCGACGTCGTGGGCACCGTCTCCCAGCCGGTGAAGGTGAAGCGCACGCCGCTGGCGGGCAAGCGCACGCCCCTGGACTCCTTCGCGGTGGCGCTGGCGGTGACCGTGTCGCTGATGTTCGTGACCGTCCTGCTGGCCAGCGGCATGCTGGCGCTGGAGCGCGAGGAGCACGCGTTCACGCGGCTGGTGCGCGGGCTCGTGTCCCGCACCGGGCTGCTGGCCGAGAAGGTGGGGCTGAGCGCGCTGTGCGCGTGGGTGGTCGCGCTGGCCATGACGTGCGGGATCGGGCTGTTCGTCTCGCTGGACTGGGGGCGGTTCCCGCTGTGGCTGGTCGCGCTCGCGTTCGGCGCCGCCGGGTTCGGGGCCATGGGCGTGGCCATCGGGAGCCTGGCCCGCGAGGTCCGGGCCGCCTCGCTGCTCGCGTTCCTGCTGTCGCTGCCGATCGCCTTCCTGGCCCTGGTCCCCAGCGGCGCGGTGTCGGCGGGGCTCTACGACGCGGTGCGCGTCGTCTCGGCCCTCTTCCCCTTCCGGCCCGCCCTGGACGCGATGGACAGCGCGCTCAACGACACCGGCCAGAGCCTGCTCGGCCCCCTGGCCCACCTGGCCGGGCTGACGCTCGCCTTCCTGGCGATCGCGCGCGTCGCCCTGCGGCGCTTCGGCTAGGCGCCGGTATCCTCAAGGCGATGGCCTTCCCCCAGACGCGCCTGCGGCGCCTGCGCCAGACGGACGTCCTGCGCGACCTCGTCCGCGAGACCGAGCTGTCGGTCACCGACCTGATCCAGCCCCTGCTCGTGGAGCACGGGCTCGACCGGCGCACGCCGATCGAGGCGATGCCCGGCATCGACCGCCTGTCGATCAACCACGCCGTGGAGGAGGCCGGCGTTCTGCACGCGCTCGGCGTTCCCGGCGTGCTGCTGTTCGGCATCCCGGCGAGCAAGGACGACGAGGGCTCGGGCGCCTGGGACGACGAGGGCGTCGTCCAGCTGGCCACGCGCGCCATCAAGGAGGCCCATCCCGACCTGCTGGTGATGACCGACGTGTGCCTGTGCGAGTACACCTCCCACGGCCACTGCGGCCGGCTGCGTCCCGACGGCGCAGTCGACAACGACTCCAGCGTCGAGCTGATCGCCCGCACGGCCGTCTCCCAGGCCCGCGCCGGCGCCGACGTGGTGGCGCCCAGCGACATGATGGACGGTCGGGTGGGCGCGATCCGCACGGCCCTGGACGACGAGGGGCTGTCCGACACGCCCATCGTCGCCTACTCGGCCAAGTTCGCCTCCGCCTTCTACGGTCCGTTCCGCGAGGCCGCGGACTCCACGCCCGCGTTCGGCGACCGCCGCGCCTACCAGATGGACCCCGCCAATCGCCGCGAGGCGGTCCGCGAGGCGTTGCTGGACGTGGAGGAGGGCGCCGACGTGGTGATGGTCAAGCCGGCGCTGCCCTACCTCGACGTGATCCGCGAGATCCGCGCGGCCACGCCCGTCCCGGTCGCCGCCTACAACGTCAGCGGGGAGTACGCGATGGTCAAGGCCGCCGCGGCCAACGGCTGGCTGGACGAGCGCGCGGCCGTGCTCGAGGCCCTGCTGGGCATCCGCCGCGCCGGGGCCGACCTGATCTTCACCTACCACGCCAGGGAGGCGGCGCAATGGCTTCGGTGAAGGTGCGCAGCCGCCGCGACGGCGCCGCGATCCCGCTCGACGACCTCGACCGGCGCCTGCTGAACCTGATGCAGGGCAGCTTCCGCCTGGTCCCGCGGCCCTACGCCGAGGTGGCGACCGAGGCCGGCGTCCCCGAGGAGGAGGTCCTGACCCGCGTCAAGCGCCTGGTGGACGAGCGGATCATCCGCGAGATCACACCGATCTACGACACCCGCGCGCTGGGGTACTCCTCGATGCTGGTGGCGGCCAAGGTGGACCCCGAGTACCCGCACCGCGCCGCCGAGGCCGTCAACGCCCATCCCGGCGTCTCGCACAACTACCTGCGAGACCACGACTTCAACCTCTGGTTCACCATCGCCACCGAGCCCGACTCCAAGCTGGGACTGGAGGGATCGCTGGAGGTGCTCCAGCGCGAGACCGGCGCGGAGGCGGTGCGCATGCTGCCCACGCTGCAGCTGTTCAAGATCCGCATGGACCTGGAGATGGAGGGCGGAACCGACGCCCTGGCCGCGCCCGTGGAGGCCGTCCCGCCCGCCGAGACCGAGCCCCAGCCCTACGACGAGCGCGACGTCGCGGTCATCCGCGCGACCCAGGGCCCGCAGCCGGTCGTCGCCGAGCCCTACGCGCAGCCGGCGCGGGAGCTGGGCATGGAGGTCTCCGAGCTGCTGCACCACATGCAGGGCATGGTCGACCGCCGCCTGCTGCGCCGGGTCGCGGCCATCCTCTTCCACCGCCGGGCCGGCTTCTCGGCCAACGGGATGGGCGTGTGGAAGGTGCCCGAGGACCGCATCATGGAGCTGGCCCCCCGCATGGCCGCCGTGCGCGGGATCTCCCACTGCTACCAGCGCCCCACCTACCGCGACTGGCCCTACTCCGTGTTCACCATGGCCCACGGCCGCTCCAAGGCGGAGTGCGACGCGATCCTGGACGGGATCGCGGAGATGACGGGGATCGACGAGCGCTCCACGCTCTACTCCTCGACCGAGTACAAGAAGGTCCGGCTCCTCTACTTCACGGACGACTTCAAGCAGTGGGAAGCGGAGCACGGGTAGGCGACACCCGCTCCGCCGAGCTGTACCGGCGAGCCGTGAACGTGCTTCCGGGCGGGGTCAACTCGCCCGTCCGCGCCATGCGCGCCATCGGGCGCGATCCGATCTTCGTGGACCACGCGCACGGGGCGGAGATCTTCGACGTGGACGGCAACGCCTACGTCGACTGGGTCTGCTCCTGGGGCCCGCTGATCCACGGCCACGCCCACCCCGAGGTGCTGGCGGCCGTGACCGCGGCGGCGCAGCGGGGGACCACGTTCGGCGCTCCGACCGCCGGCGAGGTGGAGCTGGCCGAGGAGGTCGCGAGCCGCATGCCCGCGGTCGAGATGCTGCGAATGACGTCGTCGGGCACCGAGGCGACGATGAGCGCGCTGCGCCTGGCCCGCGCCGCGACCGGGAGCGAGACCATCCTCAAGTTCGCCGGCGCCTACCACGGCCACGTGGACGGGCTGCTGGCCGAAGGGGGCTCGGGACTGGCCACGCTCGGCATCCCGTCCAGCCCGGGCGTGCCGCAGGCGGCGGCCGCGGGGACGGTCGTCGTCCCGTGGAACGACCTCGACGCGGTCTCCCGTGCGGCGGGGGAACACGAGCTGGCGGCCATCGTGGCCGAGCCCTATCCCGCCAACATGGGCCTGGTGCCGCCCCGGGCCGGGTTCCTCGAGCACCTGCGGGCGGTGGCCGACGACCACGGCGCGCTGCTGGTCTTCGACGAGGTCATCACCGGCTTCCGGGTCGCGCGCGGGGGCGCGCAGGAGCTGGCCGGCGTGCTGCCCGACCTCACGGTCATGGGGAAGGTGATCGGCGGCGGACTCCCCGCCGCGGCCTTCGGCGGGTCGCGCGAGCTGCTGGGCCTCATCGCCCCCGCCGGGGACGTCTACCAGGCGGGGACGCTGTCGGGGAACCCCCTGGCCGTGGCCGCGGGGCTGGCCGCGCTGCGCATGCTCGACGACGTCGCCTACGCGCGCCTGACCGCGCGGACCAACGAGCTGGCGGACGGCCTGCGCGCCGCCGCCGGGTCGCGTCCCGTGCAGGTCCAGAGCCTCCCCGGACTGGTCACCGCCTTCTTCAGCGCCGAGCCTGTGCACGACTACGCCGGCGCGGTGGCCTGCGACCTGGACGCCTACGCCGCCTGGTGCCGCGGGCTGCTGGCCCGCGGCGTGTACGCGCCGCCCTCGCAGTTCGAGGCCTGGTTCCCCTCCCTGGCGCACACCTCGGAGCACGTCGCCCGGACCGTCGACGCTGCCGAGGCGGCCTTCGCGGAGCTGGGCGCGTGAGCGACCCCCTGGCTCGCCTGGCCGGCGAGCTGCGCGCCGGCGGCGGCCTGCTGGCGCAGGCCGTGGTGGACCCCCTGGCCGGCGAGCCGACTCCCCACGGCGACGCGGTCGCCTCCCGGGGCCCGGACTACCCCCTGCTGGTCGAGGCCATCCGCGAGGGATACCTCCTGCACTACGGGGCCGGAAGGGTGGTGCGGACCGACGACCCCGACCTCGCGCTGCTGGCCGGGGACCGCCTGTACGCCCTCGGCCTCGCGCGCCTGGCCGACCTCGGGGACCTGGAGGGGGTCGGCATCCTCGCCGACGTGATCTCCCGCTCCGCGCAGGCGCACGCGCAGGACGACCCGGCGGAGGCGGACCGCGCGTGGAGCGACGGAACCTCGCGCCTGGCTGGATAGGATTCGCAACCCATGGCCGACCGCCGCAAGACGAAGTCCCCCTACACCGTCGACCGCAACATCCCCGGAGCGTTCGAGGGCGAGACGGTCACCCGCCGCCGGCTGATGGTGGGCAGCGTCCACGCCATGGGCGGCATGGCGGCCGCGGCCATCGGCCTCCCGGCCCTGGGCTTCGCGCTGGGCCCGGTGTTCGAGCGCCAGAAGGCCCGCTGGGAGGACGTGGGCAAGGCCGGCGACTTCGTGGACTACACCTACCGGCCCAAGGTCATCACGGTCGAGGCGAACGTCGGCGACGTGGGGAAGACCACGGTCTACGTGCGCAAGCACAACCCGGCGATCGACCCCCCGCCCAAGGACTCCTACGACGACTTCGTGGCCATCTCCACCCGCTGCATGCACCTGGGCTGTCCCGTGCGCTACATCGATGCCTCCCAGCGCTTCGTGTGCCCGTGCCACGGCGGCGTCTACGACTTCTCGGGACAGGTGTCCGGCGGCCCGCCCGTCCGGCCCCTGGACCGCTTCTACACCCGCGTGCGGGCCGGGCGGCTGGAGATCGGCCCCCGCTACAGCGTCAACTCCGAGCTGCGCCGCTTCTCGCCGCGCGACGCCGGCGAGCCGCTGGACGGCATCGGGCAGTACCTCTACCCGCGGCGCTTCTCGACGCCGAAGCTGGACTAGATGAAGCTCAAGCTCCCCAACCCGATCCCCGACCAGCTGCGCCCCCGGCCGCAGCGGCCCGGCGAGGGCAACGGCCGCAAGTCCGCCAAGGACATCGCGATCGAGACGGGCGCCGAGGCGGGCGTCAGCGTCGTCGACTGGGTGGACGAGCGCACCTCGCTGTCCGGCGCGGCCCGCTGGACCATGTTCCGCAAGGTGCCCAAGGGCACCAACTGGTTCTACACGCTGGGCTCGGCCACGATGTTCGCGTTCATCTCCCAGGCGGCCACGGGCGTGTTCCTGGCCATGTACTACGACCCCAACGCCAGCAAGGCCTACGAGTCGGTCCGCTACATCAACAACGACGTCTTCCTCGGGGAGTTCGTGCACGGGATGCACAAGTGGGGATCGAGCGTGATGATGGTGCTGATCTTCCTGCACATGGGGCGCACCTTCTTCTTCGGCGCCTACAAGTACCCGCGGGAGATCAACTGGGTCATCGGCGTCGTCCTGCTCGTGCTCACCATGGTGATGGCGCTCACGGGCTACCTGCTGCCCTTCGACCAGCGCTCCTTCTGGGCGACGATCGTGGCCGACAACATCAACGGGACGGGGCCGTTCCTCGGCCCCTACCTGGCCGACTTCCTGCGCGCCGGCCCGGAGTTCGGGGCCACGACGCTGTCGCGCTTCTACGCGATCCACATGCTGCTGGTGCCCGGCGCCATCGCGGCGCTGATGGGCGCGCACCTCTACCTGGTGGCCAAGCTCGGCACCACGGCGCCGCCGTGGATCAAGGCCGAGGAGCCCGAGGTGCTGCGGACGGAGAAGGCATGAACCGCCGCGAGAAGGAGGAGTACCTCCGGGAGTACAGCCTCCTGAAGTCCCAGGGGAAGCCGTTCTTCCCCTACGCGGTGGCCAAGGACTCGGCGATGGCCCTGATCGTGCTGATCGCGATCATCGCCATGTCGATCGTGCTGGGCGCCGAGCTGGGCCCCAAGGCCGACCCGACGACCACCACCTACACGCCGCGCCCCGAGTGGTACTTCTTCTTCCTCTTCGAGCTGCTGCGCGTCATCAAGCCCGCGGAGCTCACGCAGGCGGCGACGATCGGGATCCCGACGCTGTGCCTGATCCTGCTGATCCTGCTGCCCTTCTACGACCGCGGCGCCGAGCGCCGGCCCGAGCGCCGGCCCATCGCCACCACGGCGGGCATCGTCACGATCGCCGCCATGGCCTACCTCACCTTCCTCGGCGCCAACGCGGGCTCGCCCACGGAGATCGAGCTCAAGGCCCCGTCCCACCTCAAGGGCCAGCAGCTGGCGATGTTCAACCAGGGCAAGCTGGTCGCCGCGCAGTCGGGCTGCCTGGCCTGCCACCGCATCGGGCACAACGGCAACGACGGGCCCGGACCGGCGCTGACCCAGATCGGGAAGCGCACCTTCAAGGACGCCATCGCGCGCACGTTGCAGAACCCCACGGCACCGATGCCGTCCTACGCGGCGCTCAAGCGCGACAAGCCCCAGCAGTTCAACGCGCTGGTCCAGTTCCTCTCCGAGCTGAGATAGCGGCGTGAGCGCCGGACCCGGCGTCCTGGAGGAAGGGCAGGTGCGGGCGATGTTCGACCGCATCGCCGTCGTCTATGACCGCATGAACCGCGTCATGACGGCGGGTCTGGACCGCCAGTGGCGCCGGCGTGCCGCCGACCTGGCGCGGGTGGGCCCGGGCGACCGCGCCCTGGACGTGGCCACCGGCACGGGCGACCTGGCCCTGGAGCTCGCGGAGCGGGTCAGGCCGGAGGGCGAGGTGGTCGGGTCCGACTTCTCCGAGGAGATGCTTGCCCGGGCGCGCGTCAAGGACCCCGCCGGCCGGGTGCGCTTCGAGTGGGCCAACGCGCTGGCGCTCCCCTACGACGCCGGCAGCTTCGACGCCGCCACCGTGGGCTTCGGGGCCCGAAACTTCTCCGACCTGGCGCGCGGGGTGGCCGAGATGGCGCGGGTCGTGCGCCCCGGCGGGCGCGTGGTGATCCTGGAGATCACGACGCCCCAGCGCCCGCCCCTGTCCTGGTTCTACCGCGCCTGGTTCGACCGGGCCGTGCCCGCGCTCGGGCGCCTGGCCGGCGACTCCGACGCCTACTCCTACCTCCCCAGCTCGGTCCGCCGCTTCCCCGGCCCGCCGGAGCTGGCCCGCGTCATGGCCGGGTGCGGGCTGCGCGACGTCGGCTGGATCCTCACCGCCGGTGGCATCATCGCGCTGCACCACGGCACGGTCGCGCAGCCATGAGCTCGGCGCCCGCCGTGGCGGCTGTGGTGGCCGCCGGGGGGTCGCACATACCGCCGCTGCTGGACACGCTGGAGGAGCGCCTGGCCGCCCTGGCCGCCGGTCACGGCGAGGTGCTCACCCGCCACGGCGGCGACACCATCGCCGCGGGCGGCAAGCGGCTGCGCCCGCTGCTGGTGTTCGTGGTGGCCGGCCCCGAGGCCTCGGGCGAGCGGTCGATCCGTGCCGCGGCCGCCGTCGAGCTGGTCCACTCCGCCACCCTCGTCCACGACGACGTGCTGGACGCCGCCGCGCTGCGCCGCGGGCGCCCCACGGTGGTGGCCCAGGCCGGCCGCCGGGTCGCGGCGGCCACGGGCGACCTGCTGTTCTCCCGCGCGTTCGCCGAGCTGGCGCGCAACGGCAGCGTCGAGCAGGTGCGCGTCCTCTCCGACGCCTCGTGCGCCCTGGCGGAGGGCGAGCTGCTGCAACGCGCCGACGCCTGGGACGCGAGGGTGCCGGTGGAGCGCTACCTGCGCCGCTGCGAGCTGAAGACCGCGCGTCTGTTCGAGGCGGCGTGCCGCCTGGGCGCGCTGGAGCAGGGCGCCGGCCACGAGGACGCGCTGGCCGCGTTCGGGCGTTCCGTCGGGCTGGCCTTCCAGCTGCTCGACGACGTGCTCGACGTGTCGGGCCCGGTACAGCGGACGGGGAAGCCACGCGGGACGGATCTGCTGGACGGCACGGTCACGCTGCCGCTGATCGTCGCCCGGGAACGAGATCCGGAGCTGGCGCGGCTGGACCCGCGCACCGTCGAGGGCCCGGAGCGGGCGGCGGAGGTCTGCGACCGCATCGCGGCCACCGGCGCGCTGGAGGAGACCAGGCGCCGCGCCCTCGCCCTGGTCCAGGAGGCGAAGGACGGCTTACCCGATCTTCCCGATGCCCAGTGCCGGGCGTTGAAGCTGGTGGCGGACGGAGTGGTGGAGCGCTACAGCTAGCGCGCGCTCGCGCCTAGAAGTCCATGGGCCAGATGTGGCCCGCCTGCAGCGCGGCGACGAAGCGGTCGACCTCGTCCTCCATGTTCGCGTGCATCAGATGCTTGAGGTCGCGAACCAGGACCTGCGTGCCGTTGTCGAGGCGCTCGTCCAGCTGCTCCACGACGGACTGCTCGTAGACGCCGTCGCCGTGCCACTCGCAGTTGGGGCAGCGCAGATCGAGCTCCCAGGCGGCGTCTCCCGCCTCCTCCCAGGCCAGCGGGTAGACCAGGCCGGAGGTGCACTCGGGGCAGACGTGCAGGTCGGTCTGCGGAGCGGTCGGCATTCCGACGGGGCCGTCCTCCTCGGCGAAGTAGACGATCTCGATCGTCTTGCCGCTGGGCAGGACCACCTTCTTGACTGCGTGGTGGTTGTCGGGGGCGGGACTCATGGTGGGCTCCTCGATTCGCCCGTTCATCGGCACCACCGCCTGGAAACTTGACCCTAGGGTTATGAACCCACCACCCTGGGGTTTCCATACGACGCGCTACGCTTGGCCATGCCCCGGCGAAGGCACCCTCATGCCCTTTGGAATCGGCCCACTCGAGCTCGTCATCTTCCTGGTCATCCTCCTGGTGATCTTCGGGCCCAAGCGCCTGCCCGCGGCCGGCCGGGCCCTGGGCCAGGGGATGCGGGAGTTCAAGGACTCCGTCACGGGCAAGGACAAGGGCGACGACCACGAGGAGGAGCGCCCCAGCGAGCTCTCCGCGGCCGCCGCCCCGCCGCCGCCGCCCCCGGCCCCCGCGCGCCCGGCGGGCACCGAGGACGCCTCGCGCGCCTTCGGCCGCGACGAATAGCTGCCCGAGGCCGCCGGGATGGCCCGTGCGATACGGCCGATCGGCCATGAGGATCGCCTGTCGCTCATCGAGCATCTCGA
>JAWVFR010000092.1:0-2993 GCA_033855845.1 Solirubrobacteraceae bacterium | reverse complement strand
TGCAGGCGCCGGCGCAGCCGCGCGACGCGGCTTTTGACGGTACCGACCCGCCGACACACTCCTGGCGTTCCTCGAAGGATTGTGATTATGCGAAGCACGCCGCTCAAGTTGACGGCACAGCCGAAGCGGACCCGCCGCGACTTCGGACAACGCCGGACTTCGCATAGCAGGCGATATCCGAAACTTCGGATATCGCGCGCACCGCCCAGTCCTCCTCCAGCGCCGTCAGCTGCTTGCGCGTCACTTATGCCGACCCCGTGTCATGCCGATCTTCGGGGCGAGGCCTTCTCGATGCAGCGCGAACACGCTGGCAATGTCGGCATGACGATGAAGGCAAGGTCCAAGCGTTGACGTGCGTCAGCGGGGTCTGCCTGGGCGGATGTCCGGTAGCGGATGACGTGCGGTTCATGACGCCTGTCGTACAGTGGATACATGTCCAAGCGACCCGCCATGCAGCCGCTGAAGAAACGTCCGCACAGGTTGAAGGTCAAGCTCGACAGGAACGGGAATGTCGTAACGGATCCGCCGTCGAAGTCGACACCAACGGTCGAAGCTGTTGCCAAGCCGCCGATCAACGCGGGCGGTGTCAACAGGAAGCGAAAAGTGCGCCAGGATCAGGAAGCCAATAGTGCTCCACCCGAGCTGGTCTCCCGCGGTCAGGCGGAGCCGCGTAGCGGCGGAGCGTGAATCGCGGGCGCGGGTCCTGTGCCCCTCTCCCTGAGCCTGTAGCTCTTGCCCTTGAGCGTCACGATGTGGGCGTGGTGGATGAGTCGGTCGATGAGGGCGGCGGCGACCATCGCGTCGCCGAGGATCTCGCCCCAGGCCTCGAAGCCGCGGTTGCTGGTGACGATGATCGACCCTCGCTCGTAGCGGCGTGCCACCAAGGCGAAGAGCAGGTTCGCGGCCTGGCGTTCGAGGGGCAGGTAGCCGATCTCGTCGACGACGATCAGGTCGTAGCGCTCGATGCGCCTGAGTTCGTCGTCGAGGGCGTTGCGGTGCTGGGCGGCCTCCAGGCGGTCGACCCACTGCTGGGCCGTTGCGAACGCGACGCGATGGCCGGCTTGGCAGGCCTTGATCGCCAGCGCGATCGCGAGATGGCTCTTGCCGGTCCCGGGCGGCCCGAAGAAACAGACGTTGGCATGTTCGTCAATCCAGGCGAGCTGCGCGAGATGCAGGATGAGTGGCTTCTCGGCGCCGGGCTGCGCGCTGAAGTCGAAGTCCTCCAAGGTCTTGTGGGCGGGGAACGCGGCGTGACGGACGCGTTGGCGGGCACCGGAGGCGTCTCTGGCGAACACCTCGGCCTCCAGCAGCGCTTCGAGGAACTGCTCGTAGGGCCAGCCCTCATCGCGCGCGAGAGCGGCGGTCTGCTCGAGGCGCTCGAGCAGCCTCGGCGCTTTCATCTTGGCGATCAGAAACGGTAGCCGGTCACCGATCCGCGACGTGGTCTTGGTCATGCGCAGAGCTCGGCGTAGTCGCTCAGCGCCGGCGCGACGATCTGCGTGCTGCTGATCGCAACGACCGGCGCGGCCGGTGGCTCGGGCCGCATCCGAGGTGCCGGCTGCCACGTCCCGGGCTGGTAGCTGCGCGCGTAACGCGCGACGGTTTCGCCGCGATGCTCAATCCAGACGCGGTCGCGATCAAAGCGCAGCTCCACGCGCTGATGTACGAGCGCCTCCGGGGCGCGGTAGAAGCTGCCGGCATGCTTGAGGTAGCCATCCAACGGAACTCGGCTTGAGCGGCGGCCCGCCGCGTCGAACGCGATCGGCGGGAGCGCCCTGAGCGCCTCGCGCTCGACCGCCAAGCGCTCGGCAACGACATGGCGGCCGGTTGCGTGGCGGCGTGGCAGCGCGACGCGGTCACGCCAGTCGGCGTAGACCTCGTCAAGCTCGGCCAGCGAGCCGAACCGCCGGGCCGGCCAGAACCCCGTCTTGTGATGACGAACGGCACCCTCGACTGAACCCTTCTCGCGCGGCGTCCCGGGCGTGCAGGCCGTCGCGTGAAAGGCGTAGTGGCCGCGCAGCTGCACGAACCGTGCGTTCCAGGTCACGACGTCGCCGTCTCGGCGCGCGACCGCCGAACGCAGGTTGTCATAGACGCACTCGCGCGGAACGCCACCCAGCCAGCTCAGCGCGCGAACATGCCCCTCTAAGAACGACTCGGTCGTCATGTCAAAGCTGAAATGCGCCGTCGACGCGCCCGAGAACGGCAATGAGCAGATCAACGCGTAGACGCGACGCTCACGCCCGGCGATCTTCGGTCGCGTCGGCATCTCCGCCCAATCGACCTGCAGCACCTGCCCGGGCCGGTAGCCCGTGCGCTGCGCCGCGCGCACCTCCCGCGGGCGCAGCGCCGCCATCCGCTTGCGCACGAGATCGACCGATCCCGCGTAGCCGTAGTCATCGCGCAGGAACTCCGTCACCCGCGGCGCCTTGATTCCCGGCCACTCATCGACCAGCCGACGAATGACCGGTTCCAGCGGGTCAAGCATCGAGCCCGCCGACGCTCGCTCATAGCGCGGTTGCTCCTCGGCCGCCGCCAGCCGCCCAACCGTCCGCCGGTTGATCCCCAGCCGCTGCGCGATCTCGCGGTGCGAGACCCCGTCGGCCGCCATCGCTCTGACCTGCGCCCACTCCACCGCGCTGCGCACCTCTCCGCACCCCTCCCGAGCTCGCCGACGACCTCGAGACTCCCGACGCCACCGGTCGCAACCAGCGCGTCGAGTGGTGCACTTTTCAGTTCCTAGACCTGGCGCAGTATTGGGCTCCTGGTGTCACGGTGAAAGCACGCGGCATTCAGCGTCCGCAACGCGATCATGGGCAAGGGTTATGACAACGGCCCGACCCACGACGGCTGCATGGACCGCGGCGTGTGCCCGATCACCCCGCTGCGGAAGACCCCAGCCGTCAGGGGCGATCACAAGGCGTCGTGCTGCGAGCACGGCGAACGACGTTCGCGGGGACGGACTACAAGCGTCAGTCCACGAAATGGCGCTG
>JAWVFR010000091.1:0-3054 GCA_033855845.1 Solirubrobacteraceae bacterium | reverse complement strand
TGGGAGTTCACGGGGATCGGGGGAGAGGAAGGTGAGCTTCCTCTCCACGGCGAGACCAAGCTGCGCCTGGTGCCCCGCCAGTCTCCGATGCGCTACCGCGCGGTCCTCCAGGCGCACGATCTCGGGGTGTCGCTGATGGACTCGCCCCACCCGAGCCTGGTGCCGCTCGAGATGGCGGCGGCCGGGATGCCCACGGTGACCTCGACGTTCGCCAACAAGGATGCAATCGCGCTGAGCGCTCTCTCGCCCAACCTGATCGGGGTCACCCCGACGATCGAAGGTGTGCTGGAGGGGCTGCGGCGGGCGGTTCTGTGCGTGGACGACGTGGCGGAGCGGGTCGCCGGGGCGGCGCGGCTGCAATGGCCCCGCTCGGCGGAGCAGGCGTTCGACAGCGCGACGCTGGACCGGGTGGAAGCGCTCGTGGACGGCGCCCGAGCGCTGTGAGCCACGCCACGGTCACCCTCGACCCGCCGCTGCCGGCCCGGCTCGGCGTGGGGGGCGGGACGTCGCTTCTCGTCCGCGGGGCGCTGTTGACGACCGAACCGCCGGCACGAGTGTGGCTGTCCGTGGACGGCACGGACATCCCCCTGCGCGCGCGTGTGCCGGACCAGGCAGGACGTGGGGAGCGGTTCTGGGCCTTTGCGGACGTTCCCGGCCGGCGCGCACGCGGCCATATGTCGCTCGCGCTGCACATCCGCCCGCGGGCGGGACACGACTTCTGGGAGCCGCTCGGGGACGTGGCGCTCGAGCCCGACCCCCCACAGGCGCCCGTCGCCTTGCGGTCGGAGGGTGGCGGCCCGTGGGTGGCTCTCTGCCTGGCCACGTACCGGCCCGATCCGTCCCTTCTGCGCCGCCAGGTGGAGTCGCTGCGCGCGCAGTCGCATCGCGAGTGGATCGCGATCGTCTCCGACGACGGCTCGTCCGCCCGCCAGCGTGCCGAGATCGAGCGCGCGATCGAAGGGGATCCGCGGTTCCACCTCCTCCCGGCCGCCCCGCACATGGGCCTCTACGCCAATTTCGAGCGCGCGGTCCGGGCCGTCCCGGCGTGGGCGCACGCGGTTGCCTTCTGCGACCAGGACGACCGTTGGCACCCGGGCAAGCTGGCGACCACCCTGGCCCGGCTGGACGGCGGTCGCCCGCTGGTGTGCTGCGACGCTCGGGTGGTGGACGCCGGCGGGCGCCTGCTGTCGCCCACCTTGTGGCCGCGCATGCGCCGGCGCACCGACCTGGCCTCACTGCTCGTCGCCAACGCCGTCCCCGGCTGCATGTCGTTGTGGGACGCGCGGCTACTGGAGACCGTGCTGCCCTTCCCGCGGGGCGCCGCGGAGCTCTTCCACGACCAGTGGGTCGCGTGCGTCGCCGCTGCCGAAGGCGGCATCGAGCGGCTGGCCGAGCCGCTCCTCGACTACGTGCAGCACGGTGGCAACGCGTTTGGTCATGGTCGGACCATCGACCGCTCGACCGGCCGGATCCCGCTGCGGGCGCTCCGCGGTGCTGCCCGCGACCGCTCCCAGCGGCGCGCCCTGGCCGCGGCGCAGATCGATGCGGTGCTGCGCGCCGAGCTGTTTGCGCGAACCCTGACCCTCCGGGGTGTCGCCGGCGACCGCCGGGCGCGCGTCGCCCTGCGCGACTTCGCGGGAGAGGGAAGGGTCGCCCGCAGGATCGCCGGCCACGCCACTCGTGCGGCGCGGGCGGGCGTCGAGCGGGGCCTGCCCGGAGTCGAGGTGACTGCGGCGCGGGGCGTGGCCGTGGCGGCCTTGGGCCCGAGGATGCGGGGCTGGGTCGCGTGACCGGGCTTCCGTTCCCACCGGAGGAGCTGCGCGAGCGAGTGGGCTGGGTGCCCGGCGCCCACGGAACCGAGGCCTACGACAACATCGGCCTGGCCACGAAACGCGCTGTGGTCGCGGCACTGCCGGACGACTGGTCCTGGGACGGCAAGCGGGTGCTCGACTTCGGCTGCGGGTCCGGGCGGATGTTGCGGCACCTCCTCGCCGAGGGCGAGCGGGCGGAGATCTGGGGCTGCGACATCCACGGCCCAAGCGTGGACTGGGTCACGAGGCACCTGCCGTTCCACGCCTTTCGCAACACACGTGAGCCCGGTCTGGATCTGGCGCCCGACGGCTTCGACCTCGTGATCGCCACCTCCGTCTTCACTCACATCGGACGCGAGTGGGCCCGGTGGCTGCTCGAGCTGCGTCGCATCCTGCGTGAGGGGGGACTGCTGTTCGCCACCTTTCTCGGCCCGGGGACGGTCGCGGCGACCGCCCGCGCCGACTGGGATCCGGAGATCCTGGGGATGACGGTCCTCCATGACGTGGACGTCGGCGAGGCGCTCCCCGACGTCCTTCACTCCGAGTGGTGGCTGCGCGAGCACTGGGGACGCGCCTTCGAGGTCGTGGACCTGCGGGCCCGGGGGTTCGGCTTCGGCGAGGACCCCGGCGAGGACGCGGGGGGTCACGGCTGGGTGCTGTTGCGGCGGGCGGGGGAGGCGCCGTCGGCCGAGGAGCTGGCGGCGCCGAACCCGGTCGATCCCCGCGAGTTGCCGGCGGCGCTGCACGCGCGGGACGTGGCCTGGGGCGAGGCGGAGAGGCTGTTGGCGCGCCTCCAGTCGGCGGAAGCCGTCCGCCGGCGGGCAAGCGAGCTGGAGCACGACCGCGAGGTGGCGCGCGACGCGCAGCGACTCGCCCGCCACGACCACGACGTCGCCGGCCACGATCGGGACGTCGCCCGCCACGATCGGGACGTCGCCCGCCACGAACGCGACATCGCCCGCCACGAACGGGACGATTCCCGCGCGCGGCTCGCCGAGGTGGAGGCGCGGCTGGCCGCAGTGGAGTCCGAGCTGGCCACCGTCTACGCGGGCCGCTGGTGGAGCCTGCGCGCCCGAGCCCGGCCCCTGCTGCGTCTCGCCTCCGCGACGCGCCGCACCTGAGCGTTCCAATAGCCTGCCGCCCATGTTCGTATTCAAGGCCGCAGTCGTCGGCGCGGGCACGATGGGCGGGGAGATCGCGCAGGTGTTCGCCTCCGCGGGCATCCCGGTCGTGCTCAAGGACG
>JAWVFR010000090.1:0-30825 GCA_033855845.1 Solirubrobacteraceae bacterium | reverse complement strand
GGGAGGAAGGCTCGGTCGGCGGCGGCGCGGATCATGGTCAGGTCTGCTGGTGAGCTAGCACAGATATCTCTATCACCGGCCACTGTGCTTGTCAAACGTCACTCTAGAGTGCTATTCTCCTGGCACTGATGACCCTCTCCGACCTGGCCGTCGACCGCGACAGCGACATCCCCCTCGGCACGCAGCTGGCCTGGCGGCTGCGGACGCTCGTCGCCACCGGGCGGCTCGCCCCCGGGGACCGCCTGCCCGGCGTGCGCGAGCTCGCCGAGTCGGCCGGCGTGAACGTGAACACCGCCCGCGCCGTCTACGCGCGGCTGGAGGAGCAGGGCCTGCTGGCCTCCGAGCACGGCCGGGGGACGTTCGTCGCCGCCCGCGCGGCCGAGCAGGCCGACCTCGCCCGGGTCGTCGACGCGGCGGCCGCCGCCGCCCGCGAGGCCGGCCTCGACCCGCGCGACCTCGCCGCCGCCCTCTACTCCGGCGCCGACCTGCCGCCGAAAACCGAGCGGCCGGCCAGGTCCGGCGAAGCGGCCGGGCCCGGCGAGGCCACCGCCCGCGGAGCCGACACCGCCGACGACCCCCGTCTTCGCCGCGAGCTGCGCGCGGAGATCGCGGACCTCGAGCGCGATCTCGTCCACCTCGACCGGGGCGCGGAGCTGCCGCGGTCTCCCCGGCCGGCCGCGGGGCGGATCCTCAGCGCCGCCGAGCTGCGGGCCGTCCGCGACGACCTCGCCGCGCGCCTCGAGCTGGTGCGCGACGAGCGCGCACAGGAGCGCCGCCGCGCGTACGCGGAGCGCGCCGATGCCCTCTCCCCCACACCGCCGCAGCGCACGTGGCGCCACGCCGGCGTCCGGACGGGCAAGGCCCGTCCCGGCGTCGTGTGGAGCCGGTAGAGGCCTACGCCTCGAGCTCGAACGGGTCGCGGCGGCTGCGTTGCCGCGGCGCGAGACGGACCGGGGCGCCGGACAGCGCGCGCAGGCGCACGTCGCGCCAGGACAGCCCTTCCTTGACCAGCGCGGGCATCCCCATCGCGACGGCGGTGGCGATCTCCACGCCCTGCAGGATGATCCCGTAGCCCAGCGCGTTGGCAGACGAGACGCCGTAGGCGCCGGTCAGCACCGCCACGCACGCGGCCTGGAAGACGCCGAGGTTGGAGGGCGTGGCCGGCAGGACGGCGGTGACGTTGACCGCGAACAGCACGGCGGCCGCCGCGCCCACTCCCGCCTGATGGTCGAGGCCCAGGGCGACCAGCAGCACGTAGCAGGACAGCCACTGCAGCGCCCAGGCCGAGAGCTGTCCGACCGTGGCCAGCGCACCCATCCGCGGGCGGCGGAACACGGCGAGGCCGTGGCGCACCTGCTTCATGGCGCCTCGCGCCTGGCGCGCCCACGCCTCGGCCCGGCGGAAACGGGACGCCTTGCCCGAGCGCAGCAGCGCCGGCGCGGCGAGGACCGCCAGCAGGACGACCACCGGCGCCGCGGCGAACACGGCCAGCGCGCCCTCGTGTCCCTGGAAGAACCCGACGGTGGCGAACATCACGCCGCCGAGGACCACCAGGGCCACGATGTTCAGCAGGGTCTGGGACACGAGCGTCCCCAGCACCACGGGCAGGTACTCGCGCGCTCGGCCCAGCCGGCGCGCGACGATCAGCGCGCGCGAGGGCTCGCCCAGGCGGGCGGGCAGCGTGGCGGACATCAGCACGCCGATGAAGGTCCCCTGCATGGCGTCGCGGCGCTTGACCCGGACCCCGGGCAGCGCGGCCCGCAGGATCTGGTGCCAGCTCAGCGCGCGCAGGAACATCGCGGCGCACATGAGCCCGAACGCCAGCAGGACCCAGGCGGGGCTGGAGGACAGCAGCGCGTCGCCGACGTTGCCGACGCCGATGCGCTCCAGCGCGAGCGCTCCCAGCCCGAGCGCGAGGATCGCGGCCACGATCAGCGCCAGGCGGCGGAGCAGCGCGGCCACCGGGCGCGGCGCGCGGATGGACGCCTCGACCCCGGACGGAGGCGGCGGTTCGAGGGTGGGCAGACGTCGCGCCCTGACCCGCGGCCGGCCGTCCGCGACGGCCAGGCCGGTGTCGCGGGCCGCGCGCTGCGCGCGGGTGGCCGGCCGGGGCACGGTCTGCGCGCGCTCGTAGACCTCCATGACCTCGTCGGCCACGCGCGGCCAGGCGTAGCGGCCCGCGTGCTCGAAGGCGGCCGCGCTCATCTGCTCGCGCCGGGCGGGCTCCAGCCACAGGTCGCGCAGCGCCTCGGCCAGCTCGGTGGCGTCGCCGCGGGGGACGAGCAGTCCGTCGACCCCGTCGCGCACCACGTCGCGGTAGCCCGCGATGTCGGAGGCCAGCACGGGCGTCCCGGCCGCGAAGGCCTCCGTGAGCACCATGCCGAAGCTCTCGCCGCCCAGCGACGGCGCGCAGAGCACGTCGGCCTCCTCCAGGGCGGCCCGCTTGCGCTCGTCGGAGACCTTGCCGAGGACCTCCACGCCGCGCGCGTCCAGCAGCAGCGGCGCGACCTCCTCGTCGGTGGCGCCCACGATCTGCAGCCGGGCCGGCACGTGCTCGCGCAGCGCCTCGAAGGCGCGCAGCAGCACGGGCAGGCCCTTGCGATCCACCGTCTGGCCCACGAACGCGATCCGCAGGTGATCGGCGGGCGGCGTGACCGGGCGCACGGCCGGCACGTCGACGCCGTTGGGGATCACGTCGTAGCGGCCCCCGTAGAAGCGACGTCCGGTCCAGGCCGCGGCCTGCGAGACGGCGATCCGGGCGCTGAGCATGTTGAGCCGGCGACGCGCGCCGAGCAGGTTGGCCGCGTTGTTCGTGATCACGTTCTCGGAGTAGCAGTGGAACGTGCCCACCACGGGCAGGCGCGTGGAGGCGATCAGGTCCCACCCGACGATCGGGGCCACCGGCTCGTGGACGTGGACGATGTCGTAGCCGCCGGTGCGCAGCTCGCGCCGCGCGGTGGTCACCGAGTGCGGGGTGATCGCCAGGTTGGACACCGCCCCGTTGGCGGGGAAGCCCACGGTCCGGCCGAGGTCCACGAGGTAATCGGGCACGGGGCGCGGCTGCGGCGCAGCGCCGCGGTGCAGCAGGGCGGCCAGGCGGTCGGGCGGATCGGACGGCGCGAGGATCCGCACGTCGTGGCCGCCGGCCAGGAACTGCTGCGCCAGGGCCTCGATGTGGCGCATGACGCCGCCCGGATAGGTCCAGGAGTACGGGGAGACAAGCGCGATCTTGCTCATACGACGTGGGCGGGCGGAGCGGAGGCGTCGGCTGGGCGGGCTCCGGGCACTCCTGACGAGTGTAGGGCACCTTCCGAACGGTTTCCGGTATCCGGTGCGCCGTGGAGATAGGCGGTCACGACGGCGAGCACGAACACCGCCACCACGAGGAGGAGCGGGCCCGAGTCGTTGGTCAGCGCGCCGGCCACGCCCCCGGCCAGCCCCCCCGCCAAGGCCGCGCGCCAGGCCGGTCCCGGAAGCCGCGCGTACAGCCGGTCGCGGTACACCAGCGCCGCCGCCACGGCCACCGCGGAGAAGCCGACCACGAACGGCATGCGACCGCGGATCAGCGAGTTGTAGGCGAAGTGGTAGCGGCGCTGGACGGTCTCCCAGAAGGACGCGTCCCCGTGCGCCTCGAGCACGTTGCGCGCGAAGTGGCTCTGGGCGCCGGTGACCAGGTCCAGCAGGGCCAGCGTCCCCACCGCGAGCACCGGGACCAGCACGAAGACGGCCGCCGCGGCGCGCAGCCGGACCGGCCCGGGCAGCATGAACAGCACCGCGACCCCGGCGCCGACGCTGCCGGTGATCACGCCCCCGACGTCGGCGCCCAGCAGGCCCGAGCCGATGGCCAGGGCGAGCGCCAGCCCCGACAGCCCGAAGGCCGCCGCGGCGCCACGCGAGCGCTCGCGCCCGCTGAGCAGCGCGGCCAGGCCGGCGAACAGGATTATCGGCAGCGTGGGCTCCAGCTCGTTGCCCACGCCGTAGAAGCGCGCGCCGGCGCGCGGGTTGGGCCCCAGCATCGACAGCGTCAGCAGGTTGGAGCCGGTGGCCAGGTCGGCCAGGTACACGAGCAGGGTGACCGCGGCGGGGATCATCGGTCCGCGCGGCCAGCCCACCAGACGGTCGGTCAGGGCCCCCAGCAGGAAGGCCGGGATCGTGACCAGCAGCGCCTCCCCCATGACGCTCGCCGGGTCGATCACGCCGGGGATCAGGACGGCCACGGGGACCCACAGGAAGGCGAGCGCGCCGATGCGCAGCCCGGCGCGCGCGCGGCCGGCCAGCGCGCAGCCGGCGAGCAGGACGGCCCACGCGAGCAGCAGGACCTGGAGCGTGCGGATCCGGCGCGGGGCCACGTGGCGGTAGCGCTCGCGCAGGTCGAGCAGGTCGGACGCGGACACGCGCGGGCCCGGCACGATCTGCGACCCGGTGACGTGGCCGGGAACGCGGATGTCCAGGTGGCGCAGGATCGTCGGCAGCAGGTCGATGCCGGCCACCAGGCCGTCGCGGTGGGTGGTGTTGGAGGTCAGCCCGCGGCCGGCGTAGTGGTCGCCGGCGGCCCCGATCGGCAGGAACTGGAGCACGTGCTCGTCGGGCTGCTGCTGCACCACGAGGACGAGCTCCGCGGGCGAGCGGTCGCGCAGGAGGCCGTCCAGGGCCGCCTCCGACGACCCGGCGGGCAGCGTGGCCACGACCAGCCGGTGGCGCGCCAGCAGGGCCCGCGTCCGGGCCACGAGCGTGGCCGCCGGCCCCAGCGAGACCTCGGCCACGCGGCCGGCGCGGTCGGCGGCCGCCGCGGCGTCCATCGTCCGCTCGCCGCGCACACCGGCGTAGCCGGCACCGCCCGGGATCGAGCCCGCGAGCAGCCCGGGCCGGATCGTGGCCGGCGCGTCGTCGGCCCGCTTCAGCGCCGCGGGCCAGCCGGCGATCGCCCCGCCGCGCCCCGCCGGCTCCAGGCTCAGGACCGGCGGCCGCGGCGGGTTGTAGGCCGTCGGCGAGACGCGGATGCCCGTGGAGATGTCGAGCAGCTGCTGCTCCTCGGTGTAGCTGCCCTGGGTGGCGCTGACCAGGCCCAGCCCCAGCTGCGGGCGGCGCTCCAGCGCGCGCAGGAGCCGCTCCACCTCGGCCTCGGTGGCCCGCTCGCCGGCGCCCGGCCCCGGGGCGGCGGGCACGAACACGAGCAGCGCGCGGGCCGAGGACGGCGCGGCCCCGGCGCAAGCGGGCGCGGCGACGAGGAGCGCGGCGACTGCGACGAGGACCGCGAGCGCTGCGCGCGGGCGCGGCGCGCGGGCCATCAGCTGGTCAGGACCGGATCGGCCGCCGGGGGGCCGGCCGCGCGCGGCGAGGGATCCGCCTCGCGCGCGGCGCTCTCCGGGAGCCGCGCCCGCGTGCCCGCGACGAGGTAGGCGGTCACCGCGCCCAGGGCCAGGACGGCGTTGACGAGCAGCACGGGGCCGGAGTCGTTGGTCAGCATGCCCGCCACGCCCGCGGCCAGCCCGCCGGCCAGCACCGCGATCCACGACCGGTGCGGCACGTCGCCGTACAGCCACTCCCGGTTGCGCCAGGCGAACCACACGGCCAGCGCCGCGCCCAGGAAGTAGGCGGGCGTGCGGCCGGTCTTCAGCACCCGCCAGGCCAGCTCGTAGCGGCGCTGGACCAGCTCGAAGAGCTCGGTGCCGCTCTCCGAGCGCAGGAGGTTGCGGCTCAGGTGGTCGCCGCCGGAGAGCCCGAGGTCGATCGCGACCAGCAGCGCGATCGCGACCACCGGGACGCAGGCCGTGATCACCAGCGACCGCTTGGTGACGCCGCCGGGCAGCATGACCAGCGTGGCCACGGCGATCCCCATGCCCACGGTGATCACGCCGCCCACGTCGGCGCCCAGCTTGCCCCAGCCCACCACCACGGCGAGCGCGAAGCCCGACAGGGCGTACACGAGCGTGGTGCGCCGGGTGACCGCCCGCCCGGTCATGACCGCGGCGAGGCCGCTCAGCAGCAGGATCGGGAGCAGCGGCTCCAGCTCGTTGGAGACCCCGAAGAAGCGCGCACCGAAGGCCACGCTCGGTCCCAGGACCGAGTTGGTCAGCAGGTGCCCGCCGAACGCGAGGTCCACCGTGTAGGCGACCAGGCCGACGGCGGCCGGCAGGGCGGGCCCGCGCGGCCAGGGCAGGACGCGGTCTGTGACGAAGGCGGCTCCGATCGAGATCACCCCGATGATCGCCGTCTCCGTGAGGCGCGACTTGGGCTCCACGGCGGCGCTGGCCAGCACCGCGGTCGGCCACCACATCAGGCCCAGCGCGCCGAGGCGCAGCGCCGGGGCGACGGCCGCGCGGAAGCCGCGCAGCGCGCCGAGCAGCAGGAAGATGATCGCGGCGCCCGCCACCACCCCGCGCATCGAGGAGGACTGGCGCGAGCTGCGCACGTCCGACCAGCGGCGCCGCTGGTCCTCGAGCTTCTGGGGGCTCAGGCGGTCGCCCACCTTGATGGGCTCCCCGCGCGCGGTGTTGGGCGCCTTGATCCCCAGGAAAGCGAGCACCGTCGGGAGTACGTCGATGGACGAGACCAGGCCCTCCTGGCGCGTGGTGGCCGAGGTGACGCTCCCGGTCTTCGTGCCGCTGGACATGGCGAAGGCGGGCTGCTTGAGCAGGCGGCCCGGCGGCTTGGTCAGCGCGCGGTCGGCCGGGGTCGGAGGCAGGTGGGCGATCAGCAGCAGCTCGTCGGCCGTGCGCGCGGCGATCAGCCGGTTGAGCTCGATCCGACCCTCCTTGGTGGGCGGCACCGAGACCACCACCAGGGCGTGGCGGGCGCTGAGCTGCCGCGCCCGCGCGGCCAGCGTCTGGATCGAGCCCAGCGAGACGCCGGCCACGTGCCCGCGCTCGTCGGCGGCCGCGGTGGCCGGGCGGGTCTCGACCCCGTCCACTCCCACGTAGCCCGCGCCGCCGGGGATGGACTGCGCCATCAGGCCGGGCCGCAGGGTCACGGACACGTTCTGGGCGCGGTGCTTGGTCGACTCCCACGCGGACATCTGCCCCGTGACCGGGTTGAGCTTCAGCCGGTAGGGATCGCGCGGCGAGTACAGCGACAGCGTCTGGCGCGTGCCCTGGGACACGTCGAGCAGGACCTGCTCCTCGCGATACTCGCCCAGCGCCGAGCTCCACAGCCCGATCGACAGGCCGGGGTGCGAGCCCAGCCGTCGCAGGATCCGGTCGCGCGGCTCGTCGGGCTTCGTGGGCCCGGACAGGTCGGCGTTCTGGCCCGGGCTGGCGGTCCAGAAGACGAGGATGGCGCGCTTGGTCGGAGTCGTCGCGGCCGCCGCGGGAAGCGCGACGACCACGGCGGCCAGGAGAGCAAGCGCGCACGCAACCGCTGCGCGGCGAGGCCGGAACATCGACGGGACTATACTTTTCGAGCCCGCGAACCCGCGGGCATTCGCATGTCTGAGCGGCATTTCGTCAAGTACACGTTCCTCAAGGTGGACCCCGCATGGCGGCGTCTGCCGGCCGAGCAGCGGGCCCGTGACAAGCAGGAGCTCGCGGCCGCCTGCGCCGACTTCGCCGACGGCCACCTGCTGCGCTCGTTCTCCCTGGTGGGGACCCGCGGCGACGCCGACCTGATGCTCCTGTCCCAGGCGCGCAACCTGGAGCGAATCCACGAATTCCACGTGGTGCTGGCCCAGAGCGGCCTGGCCAAGTGGTGCGAGACGCCCTACTCGTACCTGGCCATGACCAAGGAGTCCGAGTACTCCGACGAGTCGCGACTGGAGGTCCGCCCCGCCCACGCGAAGTACCTCTTCGTCTACCCCTTCGTGAAGACCCGCGAGTGGTATGGACTGCCCGCCGAGGAGCGCTACCGGATCATGCAGGAGCACATCCGTGTGGGCCGGGAGTTCCCCTCGATCGACCTCAACACGTCCTACTCGTTCGGGCTGGACGACCAGGAGTTCGTGGTGGCCTTCGAGACCGACGACCCCGGCGCCTTCCTGGACCTGGTGCAGAAGCTGCGCGCCACCGAGTCCTCGCGCTACACCAAGCGCGACACCCCCACCTTCACCTGCGTGTCATGCTCGGTGGAGCGCGCGCTGGGCGCACTGGATGGGGATCCGGTGGCGGCGGTGGTGGCGTGAGCGACTTCGACGAGATCCGCGACGTCACGGTGATCGGCGGCGGCCCGGTCGGGCTCAGCGCCGCCTTCTGGGCCGGGATGCGGGAGGCCACGTCGCGAGTGGTCGACTCCCTCCCCGACCTGGGCGGCCAGCTGACCGCGCTGTACCCGGAGAAGTGGATCTACGACGTCCCCGGCCATCCCCGCGTGCTGGCCAAGGACCTGGTCGAGCTGATGCGCGTCCAGGCCGTGGAGCAGTTCGACGTGCCGGTCCACCTGGAGACGACCGCGGAGCGGATCTCGTGGGAGGACGACGTCGTCGTGCTGCACACCGACCGCGGCGACCTGCGCTCGCGCACCGTGGTCATCGCCGGCGGGCACGGCGCCTTCGAGCCCAAGAAGCTCCCGGGCTTCGACATGACCCCGTGGGAGGGCCGCGGCGCCCACTACCTGGTGGGCGAGAAGTCGGTCTTCGCGGGCAAGCGCGTGCTGATCGTCGGCGGCGGCGACTCCGCCTGCGACTGGGTGGTCAACCTGCTCGACGTGGCCGAGCGCGTGTCGCTCGTCCACCGCCGCGAGGGCTTTCGCGCCCACGAGAACACCGTCGCGCAGGTGATGAAGGCGCACGAGGGCGGCGAGATCGACCTGCACGTCCCGTTCCAGATCAAGGAGATCGGCGGCAACGGCGCGATCGAGCGCGTGACGCTGTTCCACTCCGAGGACGAGTCGCAGGTCGTGGAGCTGGAAGCGGACGCGATCCTGCTCCAGCTGGGCTTCAAGACCGCGCTCGGTCCCCTGAAGGAGTGGGGCCTGGAGATCTCCAAGGGCGCGCTCGTGGTCGACCCGCTGATGACGACCAACCTGGACGGGGTCTGGGCCTGCGGCGACATCACCACCTTCGACGGGAAGCTCAAGCTCATCGCCACCGGCTTCGCGGAGGCGGCCGTCGCGGTCTCGCAGGCCGTGCACCACATCCGCCCGGAGATGAAGATCCAGCCCAAGTACTCGACCAACACGGGCGTGCCCGGAGCGGTCGAGGGCGACCCGACGTCGGCGTCGAGTTGACGGAACGGCGCTGGCCCGCCCGGCTGGACCGGGCGGTGGCCCACCTGCGCGAAGCCGACCCGGTCCTGCGCGGGGTGATCGACTCCGTCCCCACGCTGGGGGCGCGGGGCGGGCGCCGCGGCGTGTCCCCCGACGACCACTACGGCGCGCTGGTGCGCGCGATCATCGGCCAGCAGCTCTCCACCAAGGTGGCGCGGGTGATGACCGACCGCCTGCTGGAGCGCTACGACGGGCGCCCGCCGACCCCGGCCGAGGTGCTGGCCGAGGAGCCGGAGGAGCTGCGCGCCGCGATCGGCCTGTCGCGGGCCAAGGTGACGTTCCTGCGCTCGCTGGCCGAGCACGTCGAGGACGGCTCGCTGGAGCTGGAGCGCATGGGCTCGCTGCCCGACGAGGACGTGATCGCCGAGCTGGTGGCGGTCAAGGGCATAGGCGAGTGGACCGCGCACATGTTCCTGATCTTCCACCTGGAGCGACCGGACGTGCTGCCGGTCGGCGACCTGGGGGTGCGGTCGGCGATCCGCAACGCCTACGGGCTCGACGAGCTGCCCGGCCCGACGGAGATGGAGCGGATCGCCACGCCCTGGCGCCCGCACCGGTCCACCGCGGCGCGCTTCCTCTGGCGCTCGCTGGACAACGAGCCCAGCTAGCGGCAGGAGGCGGGCAACGGCGGCGGCGGGTCGGTGGGCTTGTCGCGGGCGCCCCAGGCGCGCCACAGGTCGTAGGTGGGATAGGCGGGGCCGCCGGCCGCGCTCGCCAGCCCGACCGGGAAGTTGGGGTCCTCGCGCAGGGTGTACTGGAAGGCGGCCTCGACCTGCGGGTCGCGGTACCAGCGGCGCAGCAGCCGGTCCAGCGAGCGGCAGGCCGACGCCAGGCGGGCGGGCGCGTAGGAGCGCGGGGCGCCGGGGCGCCGCGCGCCCACGCCGGTCTCGGTCACCCAGATCGTCCGCGGGGCGCACGGGACGCTTCGCAGCGCGACCTGTACCTCGGCCACTCCGTCGGCGTCGCCCGCGTACTGGTGCTGGGCCCAGATGCGCCCGGCGCACAGCACGTCGTGGGGCAGCCGCTCCACGAACTCGGCCACCGAGGAGATGAGCGGCCGGGGCTCGTAGGGGCTGGACAGCTCCCCCACCACGATCTCCTGCTCGCCCGGCGCCGCGTCCAGCGCGGCCTTCAGCTCGCGCACCAGCGCCGCGTAGGGCGCCGTCCCGACCGAGGGCGCGCCGAGGACGCAGGTCCCCCGCTGGGGAGCGAGGAAGAGGCCGCTGTTGGGCTCGTTCCACGCGCTCAGGTAGCGCACGCCGGCGCCCTCGGCCCGCGCCATCGCCAGGAACGAGGTCACGAGGGCGCGGTAGGCCGGCAGCGCGTCCGCGCGCGGGGCGCGGGCGTTGACGTTGGGCCGCGGCGGCTCGCAGCCCAGCGGCGGCTGGGCCGCCCACGCCGGGGTCGAGTAGAAGGTCACCACCGGTTCGAAGCCGGCGGCCCGCACGGCACGAAGCTGGGCGCGCGGGGAGAACCCGCCCGTCCCCGGCGCGTCCCAGTTCGGGGCCGCGCCGCGGGCCGGCTGCACCCCGGACCACAGCACGTACACACGCGCGTACCGAGGGTGCAGGCCCTTGCCGCGCGGCCCGGCCAGCGTCGCGGGATCGAACTCCGTCAGGCCGGTGACCAGCGAGCCGCGACTCGCCGGGTTCTCCCTGCCCCCGCAGGCGGACAGCGCGAAGACTGCGGTCGCCGCGGCGACCGCGACCGCCAGGGGCTTCAGACCGCCGAGACCTCTTCCTCGTCGCGAACGCGGAAGGAGGACCCGCAGCCGCAGGAGGCGATGACGTTGGGGTTGTTGACCTGGAAGCCCGCGCCCTGGAGGCCGTCGACGTAGTCGACCACCGCGCCGGTGACATAGGCCAGGCTCTGGGTGTCCACCAGCAGCTTGATGCCCTGGCTCTCGAACACCGTGTCGTCGTCGCGCTGGACATCGAAGGCCAGGGCGTACTGGAAGCCCGAGCAGCCGCCGCCGCGCACGCCGACCCGCAGCCCGGCGGTCTCCACCGGGGACTGCTGCTTGTCCAGGAACTCGTGGACCTTCTCGGCGCCCTTGTCGGTGAGCGTGATCACTTCAGGAAGTGTAGCGCCCAGGCCCGGCGTCGCTAACCTGTCGGGAGCGTGCCCACGGCAGAGGATCTCAAGGAGCGGATCGAGTCCGCGATTCCGCAGGCGCAGGCCGAGGTCGTCGACCTCAACGGCGGCGGCGACCACTTCCGCGCCACCGTGACCTCCCCCGCCTTTGCCGGCAAGAGCCGCATCGAGCAGCACCGCCTCGTCTACGACGTGTTCGGCGACGAGGTGGGCGGCCCGATCCACGCTTTGTCCATCACGACGAGGGCCTCCCAATGACCGAGAGCGAGAACCCCATCCGCGCCGCCATCCAGGCCGCGATCGACGAGCACCCCGTGATCCTCTTCATGAAGGGGACGCCCGACCAGCCCGCGTGCGGGTTCTCCGCCCGCACGGTGGCCACGCTCCAGGAGCTCGGCGCGCCGTTCGCGGCCGTCGACATCCTGCCCGACCCGCGGATCCGCCAGGAGCTGTCGGCGATCTCCGACTGGCCCACCATCCCGCAGCTGTTCGTGGAGCGCGAGCTCGTGGGCGGCGCCGACATCGTGGCCGAGATGTACGAGTCCGGCGAGCTGGCGCAGACCCTGGGCGTCGAGCACCCGCAGGACGCGCAGGCGCCCGAGGCCGAGTCCGCCGGCCCGCAGCCGATGGGCATCGAGAACCGGCTGGGCTGAGCCGTACGCCGAGCGGGAGCACTCGCCCTGGCGCTGCTCGGCGTCGCAGCGCCGGCCTCCGCCGACCCGATCGCCGAGCGGCCCACGACGAACTCGATCCCCGAGTTCGTGGGCGCGCCGTGGGCCCCGCAGCCCCTCTCGCTGCTGGACGCCCCCACCCCGCCGCGCCATCCCTTCATGGCGCCCAACGACCGCTCCAACCTGCACGACGACGCCTACCAGACCGACACGGCCAACGGGCCGGGGCCGCTGGGGCGCAACATGGAGCGGATCTCCACCTCGAACCTGGGGGTGTGCGGGTCCGTCACCTTCGACTCCAGGGGCCGCATCGTCACGGTCTGCGTGGGAGCGGCGCGGCCGACCCTGAAGCTGCTGGACCCGCGGACGCTGGACACGCTGGCCTCCTACGACCCCCCGCCGCGCCAGAGCCCCCCGCTGAACCTGTTCCAGGACTTCACGGGCGGCGGCTACTTCTACCTCGACCAGCGCGACCGGGCGATCCTGCCCACCACCACGCGGCACATCTACGTCGTGGGCCAGACGGCGGAGCCGGCGTTCCGGCTCGAGCGCGACTACGACGTCTCGGCGACGCTGGCCTCCGACGACAAGATCGTCTCGGCCCTGCCCGACTGGGCGGGCCGGATCTGGTACGCCACGGTCCGGGGCGTGGTGGGCGTGGTGGACCCGGCCACCGGCGCGGCGAAGGTGTTCGACACCAGGGAGCCGATCGGCAACTCGCACGCCGTGGACGAGTCCGGCGGCGTCTACATCGTCACCGACGGGGCGCTCTACCGCTTCGACGCCGACTCCACCGGCGCGCCCAGGGTGACGTGGCGCCAGCCGTATCCCAACATCGGCGAGGTCAAGCCGGGCCAGACGGAGAAGGGCTCCGGCACCACCCCCACCCTGATGGGCCGCGACTACGTGTCGATCACCGACAACGCGGACCCGATGAACGTGGTCGTCTACCGGCGCGCCAAGGCCGTGACCGGCTCGCGGCTGGTCTGCTCGCAGCCGGTGTTCCAGCGGGGATCCGGGTCGACGGACAACTCGCTGATCGGAACCGCCACGTCGATGGTGGTGGAGAACAACTACGGCTACACCGGCCCCGCCGCCACCACCGGCGGCACGACGGCGCCGGGCGTGGAGCGCGTGGACATCGACGCCGACGGGCGCGGCTGCCACACGGTCTGGCGCTCGCAGGAACGCTCGCCCTCCGTGGTCCCCAAGCTCTCCCTGGAGAACGGGCTGGTCTACCTCTACACCAAGGAGGCCGACCCCAACGGCGACGATCCGTGGTACCTGACCGCGGTCGACTTCCGCACCGGCAGGACGGTGTGGAAGCGGCTGTCCGGCCGGGGCCTGGGCTTCAACAACAACTACGCGCCCGTGACCCTGGGGCCGGAGGGCACGGCGTACGTCGGGGCCCTGGGCGGCCTCGTCGCGCTGCGCGACCGGGTGGCGCCGGCCCGGGTCGCGCGGCCCTCCGGGATCAGCCTCCCCGGCGCGCCGCGGCTCCTGCTCGGGCTCTACGGGCTGCACCGCCGCGGGTCGGCGCGCACCGCGTGCGCGCCGGGTGGCGTGCGCGCGCTGGTGGGCGGAGGCGACAAGCGCAACGTGCGCCGCGTGGCCTTCCTCTACGGCCCGCGCCTGGGGCTGCGCCATGTGTACGGGGACGAGCGCCCGCCCTTCCAGCTGCGCCTGTCCGCCCGCACGCTGGAGTCCCGGCGCTCCTACCGCGTGAGCGCGCAGGTCGCGCTCAAGGACGGGCGGCGCCTGGTGCTGACGCGGACCTTCCGCGCCTGCTGAGGAACTCCACGATCCGCTTGGAGTCGCAGATCGTCTCCTCGCCGATCTCCAGCAGCGGCACGTGGCGCTGGCCGCTGAGCTCCTGCACCTCGTCGCGCTCGCGCTTGCGCATGGGCACGCGGACCGTGTCGTGCTCGACGCCGGCCGCGCGCAGCGCGCGCTCCACCCGCCCGCAGGGGCACAGCCAGTTCGTGGGGGTCCGGCAGCGGTACAGGGTCGTGGCCACGGCAGAAGACTAGGACGCGAAGCGCCCGGCCAGGCCGGCCACCCGGTCGGCCAGCCCGCCGGCCACGCGCAGGGGCAGGGGCTGGCGCGAGCCGGCGCGCGCCATCCGCGACCCCTCGCGCTCCCGGTACCACGCGATCGTGGCCTCCAGGGCCTCCTCGTGGGGCGAGGGGCGGAAGCCCAGCTCGCGCTTGGCCTTCGTGTTGCGGTAGGTCCACCACATGGAGGTGGCCCGGACCTCGGTGGGCGTGATCGGCGGGCGGCCCGGCAGCCGGCCCAGGGCCTGGGTGAAGGCCAATGCGGCGGACAGCGGCAGCTTGAGCGCGGGCGGCTCCACCCCCGAGAGGCGGCCGAGGTCGGCGAAGAGGCGGTCGAACGTGTAGTTGCGGTTGCCCAGGACGTAGCGCTCGCCGACGGCGCCGCGCTCGTCGGCCAGCAGCTCGCCGGCCGCGACGTCGGCCGCCGAGACCACGTTGATCGCGCCGTCCACGTAGGCCGGAATCGCGCGCAGGAGGAAGCGCCGGACCAGGTCGGTGGACGAGCGGTAGAGATCGCCGCGGCCCAGGACGTGCGCTGGGTTGACGATGACCAGCGGAAGCCCGCGCGCGGCGATGCGCAGCGCCTCCACCTCGGCCTCGCGCTTGGCGGCGACGTAGGGAACGGCGTAGGCGCGCGGGTCGAACGGCGTCGCCTCGTCGGCGGTCGAGCCGGCGGCCGCGGGGCCGATCGCGGCCACCGACGACGTGTACACGGCCCGCTGCACGCCGGCGCGCAGGGCCTCCTCCAGGACCAGCCGCGTGGCCGCCACGTTGAGGCGCTCGTGGGTCTTGGCCGTCGCGCGCATCGACGTGTGCCCGGCCACGTGGAACACGCGGTCCACGCCCTTCAGGGCGCGCCTGACCGCCCGGCGGTCGGTCACGTCGCAGCGCACGCCCTCGTAGTCCAGGCCCTCGAGGTTGTCCAGCCGCGAGGAGTCGCGCAGCGTCAGCCGCAGGTCGTCGCCTCGGGCCGCAAGCGCGCGCACCACGTGCGAGCCGATCAGCCCGGTGCCCCCGGTCACCAGCGTCTTTCCCACGCGCCGAGTCTAGGGGGCCGCTCTCGCGCCCCGCGCCGCGCGTAGGATGGCGGTCATGGCGCCCGTGGCCGTGGTCAGCGACACCACGCACTACCTGCCCCGCGAGGACATCGAGGCCAACGACCTGCACCTGGTCAGCCTCTACGTCCACTCGCAGGACCGCGACGAGCGCGAGGCCGACATCGTCGACCTCGACGCCTACTACGAGCAGCTGCGCACCGCCCCGGAGCTGCCCACCACCTCCCAGCCGGCGGTCGGGGACTTCCTGGCCTGCTACGAGCAGTTGCTGGACGCCGGGCGCGACATCGTCTCCGTCCACCTGTCGGCCGGGGTCTCGGGCACCTACGACTCCGCGCTGGCCGCCAAGGCTCGCCTGGACGAGGAGGGCCGGGGCGGCCGGATCGAGGTCGTCGACTCGGTGACCGCGGCGGGCGGCCTGGGCATGGTCGTGCTCGCGGCCGCGGCGCGAGCCCGCGCGGGCGGCGACGTGGAGGAGGTGGTGCGCCACACGCGCGCGGCGCGGGCGGACATGAAACTGTGGTTCGCCGTGGACACGCTGGAGTACCTGCGCCGGGGCGGGCGGATCGGCTCGGCGGGCGCGTGGCTGGGCACGACCCTGAGAATCAAGCCGATTCTCAGTGTCGAGGCCGAGATCACGCCCGTGGAGCGCGTGCGCACCTCGGGCCGAGCCTTCGAGCGGATGGTCGACTACCTGCGCAGCCGCCACGATGACGGCGCCGACGCCTGGGTCGTGCAGCACATCCAGGTGCCCGACCAGGCGCAGCGCATAGTGGAGCGCGGGCGCGAGATCTTCGGGAACGAGCCGCTGTTCGTGTCCGAGCTGGGCCCGGTCCTCGGGACCCACGTCGGCCCGGGCATGCTCGGCGTCGGCGCCGTGCCGTCTTCGTACGTGCGCTGAGCGCTACCCGCGGCCGCGACGGCGGCGGAAGGCGAGCGCGCCGAGGGCGGCGATGCCGCCGCCCACCACGAACCCCGTGACCGCGGCGCCGGCGAGCGCCGCGCCGCGGTGGCGGCGCAGGTGGCCGCGCCAGTCCGTCAGCTCCGCGACCTCGCCGCGCAGCCGCTCGATCGAGACCGCCAGCTCGGCCCGGTTGGCCTCGATCGACGCGCGGATCTCCGTGGGCGAGCGGTCCGGCATCAGTGCTTCTCGGCCTCGTGCCGGGCCGCGACGGCCTCGAGCTGGCCGCCCTTGTCGCCGGAGAACGTGTCGCGGATCCGGTGCGCCTCGTCGATGGCCATGTCCGGAGTCGGCGGCGCGCCGCTCTTGAAGAACCGCACGGCCAGGAAGGCCGCGAGCCCGGCCAGCAGGAAGAGGACGCCGGCCACCACGAAGAAGCCCCAGTAGATCTCGTCGAACACGAGCGAGAACAGCAGCCAGGCGAAGCCGTGCAGCAGGATGGTCAGGCCGAAGACCGCGAACACGCCGGCGGCGGAGCCCACGACGGCGCCCCGGACGAGCTTGCTGACCTTCTCGGCGACCTCGGCCTTGGCGAGCTCGATCTCCTCGCGGACCAGCAGCGTCGCGCGCTCGGAGATGTCCTGGATCGCGGAGGCGACCTGCGGCGAGCTCTCCTGGGAGCCGGGGCGCTGGGTGGGATCAGTGGCCAAGGCGGCGGATCAGGAGGGCGAGGGCGAGCCCGCCCAGGAAGGCGGCGCCGATGAGCACCTCGGGAGAGGGGCCCTCGTGCGCGGTCTCGGCTCCCAGCGCGGGTGACGGAGGCTCGTACGGCGGTGGCGAGCCGTTGGGCGAGTGGGAGGGCTCCTCGACCGCGGCGGACTTGTCGGCGGGAGCGGGATCCTCGGCCGCCTCGGGCTCGGGCTCCGCGGCGGCCTCAGGCTCGGCCTCGGGCTCCGGCTCCCCGGCCACCGGCAGCGTGTCCGCGGCGGCGTTCTCGGTCGGTGCGGGCGGGTCGGCGGCGGCCGGCGTCTCCGCCCCGGCGGCGGCCGGCTCGTCGCTGCCGGGTAGGGGCAGCGGGAGCGCCGAGCGCTCGGTCGTGTCCTGCAGCCGGGGCGGCTCGCGGTCTTCGGGCGACTCGGTCACTCGGGCGGGTCTTCCCCGTAGACGCGGACCCAAATCGTGGTGGCCAGGCGCTGCGTCGCGATGCTCGCCAGGGCGCCGATGCCCGCCAGCAGGCCGGACCAGACGAGGCGCTTGACCAGGTCGTTCTCCATCGGCGCCGCAGTCTAATCCGACGGGGGAGCGCTCGCATCCAGCCCGCCGCAGACCGTCTCCACCACGAAGCGCTTGGCCTCGTCGTAGTCCTGGTCCTCGCGCGGGATCAGGTCGAAGATCCAGGCGGTCAGCACCTGCTCCATCGCGCCGTAGAAGGCCAGCGCCGCGTACTCGGGCTTCACGTCGGACTTGAAGGTCCCCTCCTCCTGGGCGCGGCCCACGATCTCGGCGATCCCGTCGTAGGCCTCGCGGATCTTGGGCAGGTGGGTGCGGCCGAAGGAGTTCGCCGCGCGGGTGACCTCGACGATGATCACCTTCATCAGCTCGGGGTCGTGGCGGTAGGAGTCCACGATGAAGGAGGCGATCTCCTCCAGGCGCGCGCGCGGGTGCAGCGCCTCGCGCTCGGCCACCTCGCCGATGACGGCCACCAGCACGTCCCAGCGCTCGAGGAACAGCGTGTCCAGCACCTCCTCCTTGGAGGAGAAGTAGTGGTAGACCAGCCCGTAGGCGACGCTGGCCTCGTCGGCGATGTCCGAGACGCGGCACTGGTGGAACCCCTGGCGCGCGAACACGCGCACGGCGGCGTCGAGGATCAGGCGGCGCTTGTCGGCCGCGGCCTGGGAGCGGGCGGTGCTCGCCATCAGGCGACCGCCCCCTCGTAGACGCCGGTGCGCCGGTGCTCGAGTGCGGGGAGCTTGGCGCGCACCTCGTCCTGGCGGGCGAAGTCGAGGTCGGCGACGACCACCGCCTCGGCGTCGGGCGCCTGGGCCAGGACGACGCCCCACGGGTCGACGATCATGGACCGCCCGCCCGAGCGCAGCCCCGGCGCGTGCTCGCCCACCTGGTTGGCCGCGACCACGAAGGCCTGGTTCTCGATCGCCCGTGCGCGCAGCAGGATCTCCCAGTGGTCGCGGGTCGTGGCCAGGGTGAAGGCGGAGGGGACGGTCAGGACGCGGGCGCCGCGGCGGCTCAGCTCGCGGTAGAGCTCGGGGAAGCGCAGGTCGTAGCAGACGCTCAGGCCCAGGCCCTCGCCCCCGGCCAGCCGCGAGGAGACGACCTCGTCCCCCGGCGACTCGTGGTCGGACTCGCGGTACTCGCGCCCCTCGACCTCGACGTCGAACAGGTGCAGCTTGCGATAGACGGCGCAGACGTCGCCCCCCGGGCTCACGTGCACGGAGGTGTTGTGGTTCGCGTGCGCCCCACGCTCCACGATCGACCCGGCGACCAGGTCGATCTCCAACTCCTGGGCGAGCGCGCACGCCCACGTGGTGGACGGCCCGTCCAGCGGCTCGGCGCCGGCCGCCATCGCCTCGGGGTCGCCGAGGCGATTCCACTTCTCGGGCAGGACGACGAGGCCCGCGCCCCGCCGGGCGGCCTCGCGGACCAGCCCCTCGGCCGCCGCGCGATTGCGCTCGGCGTCGAGGGTAGAGTTCAGTTGGATCGCGGCTGCGCGCAGCGGGTAGCCCTCCCGATTGACCAGTCGGTCAACGACTGCGCCGCCAGAATACCGACGCACTCCCATGGAAACCGCCACGGTCCCCCGTCTCCCCTGGCGCGGCGCCGCCGCCCAGCGGCCGGACGGCATCGCGATCCCGCCCGCCCGCATGCCGCTGTTCCGCGCGGGGCGGATGCTCAAGCGCTGGCGCTACGTCGGCTTCTACGGGCCCGAGGTGATGCTGTGCGTCGGCTCCGCGCACGTGGGCCCGTCGCGGCAGGTGTGGTGGGCGGTGTGGGACCGGGGCGAGCGGCGGCTGCGCGAGCGCACGCGGATGCTGGCGGGCCGCGGGCGCGTGGAGGTCGAGCAGCCCGGGCGGGTGCGCGTCGCCGACGGCGGCGTGTCCATCGACCTGGAGCTGGACGAGGGCGCCGGCGTCGAGACCGTCACCCCGGCCGGGCGCGCGTGGATCTGGACGCGCAAGCAGGGGCACGTGCCCGCCCGCGGCGCGGTGACGCTGGACGGCCGGCGCCTGGACCTGGACGGCCGGGCCTTCGTGGACGAGAGCGCCGGCTACCACGACCGCGTCACGTCGTGGCGCTGGTCCGCGGGCACCGGCGTGGCCGTCGGCGGGGAGCCGGTGGCCTGGAACCTGGCCGAGGGCATCCACGACTCCCTGCGCGACAGCGAGCGCACGATCTGGATGGACGGCGAGCCCCGCGAGATCGGGCCCGTGCGCTTCGCGGAGGACCTGGGCTCGGTCGCCTTCCGCGAGGGCGGCCGGCTGGACTGCGACGCCGAGGCGACCCGCGCGCGCGACGACAACCTGCTCGTGTTCCGCTCGCGCTACGCGCAGCCCTTCGGGACCTTCTCCGGCACCCTGCCCGGCGGCGTGGAGCTGGCCGAGGCCTACGGCGTCATGGAGAGTCACGACGTTCGCTGGTGAGGCGCAGGAACTCCCCGGCCCCCACCACCTCCGCCCCCCTCTCCCGCACCCTGCGCACCAGGTCGCGGTCCGAGGTGACCACGGTCAGATCGGGCTCCGCGCGCGCGGCGATGTCGTCGTCGGCGGCGTTGGGGCCGCGTCGCGAGGCGAAGGCCACGTCGACCCGGTCCGACGAGAGGTCGAACGGCTTGCCGTCGAAGATCACGGCCACCTCGTCGCCCGTGCTCGCCGCGAAGTCGCCCAGCCGCTCCACGAGCCTGCGCATCGCGCCCTGCCGGTCGCGCCACCACCCGTCGGGGCGCGATCCGATGACGTTCATCCCGTCCACGAGCCAGCGCACGGCGCCCGCCCGGTCAGCTCTCGCGCTGGCGGCTGAGCTCGGCGAGCAGGAGCTTGGAGTGCATGGCGCCGATCAGCTCGCGCAGCGGCTCGGCGCCCGCGGCGATGATCTCCGCGGCGCGGTCGATCTCCACCTCGCCGGTGAGGCGCTCGAGCAGGGTGCGGACCTCCTCCTCGACCAGCGGCCCCAGCGCGTCGCGGTAGCGCAGCGTGTCGTACACGGTGAAGCCCAGCTGCTCGTCGTAGCCGCCGGCGCGAAAGCGCGCGATGGCCTCGATGATCGCCACGTCGTCGGGGTCGTAGCCGCGCGTGTTGGGGGTCAGGACCTCGATCTTCTCCAGGCGGTCCAGCACGTCGTCGGGCACCGGGTAGCGCCGCCTGGCCTCGGCGCGCGACAGCCGGGTGCGCTCGGAGTCGGCGTCCAGGACGCGCTTGATCAGGCGCAGCGGCATGAAGCGCTCCTCCTGCAGGCGCTTGATCATGCGGATCCGCTCCACGAAGTCGGGCGGGTAGTAGGCCATGTTGCGCGAGGTCTTGACCGGCTCGGGCAGCAGCCCCTCGCGCAGGTAGTGCTTGATCGTGCCCGCGCTGACGCCGGAGCGCTCCGCGAGCTCGGACATCTTCAGCAGCCCGTCGGGAGTCGCCATCACGCGCGAAACGAGCCCTGGGCCTCCGTGGCCGGGCCGGCCACGGCGCCGGACTCCTTGAGCGCGGCGACCTCGGTCTCCGAGAAGCCGGCGCCGGCCAGCACGGCGTCGGTGTGCTCGCCCAGCACCGGGCCCGGGGAGTGGACGCCGCCGGGCGTGCGCGACAGCTTCACGGGGACGCCCAGCTGCTTGACCCCGTCGGTGCCCGGCTGGTGCAGCTCGACCACCATCTCCCGCGCGCGCACGAGCTCGGAGTCCAGCGCCTCGTCGAGGTCCAGCACCGGCTCCAGGCAGCAGTCGTGCTCGGATGCGAAGGCCTGCCACTCGTCGCGGGTGCGCTCCAGGAAGACGCGCTCCACCTCCGCGTGGGCCTCGGACCCGGGCGCCTCGAACTGCTTCTCGATCAGGTCCTCGCGGTCCACCCCGCGACACCAGGCCTGCCAGAACTTCGGCTCCAGCGCGCCCAGCGTGACCCAGCCATCGCGGCAGGCGTAGGGCCGGTAGCAGATGAGCCGGCCCGCGAGCTCGAGGTCGCCGCGCTTGGGGACGACGTCCTCGGCGAAGTAGCGAGCGGCCACCATGGCCAGCCAGGACAGCGCGCCGTCGGCCATCGAGACGTCCACCAGCTGGCCCTCGCCGCTGCGGTCGCGCTCGCGCAGCGCGGCCAGGATCCCGAACGCGGCCGTCAGGGCGCCCCCGCCGATGTCCGCGATCTGGCCGGCGGACTGGATCGGCGGGCCGTCGCGCTCGCCGGTCAGCCCCAGCAGCCCGACCAGCCCGAGGTAGTTCATGTCGTGGCCCGAGCGCTGGGTGTAGGGGCCGTCCTGTCCGTAGCCGGTGATCGCGCAGTAGACGATGCCCGGGTTGACCGCGCGCAGGGCCTCGTAGCCCACCCCCAGGCGGTCCAGCACGCCGGGGCGGAAGGACTCGAGCACGACGTCGTAGTCGCGCGCCAGCCGCAGCAGGACGTCGCGGCCGTCGGGCTCCTTGAGGTTGATGCGGATCGAGCGCTTGTTGCGGTTCAGGGACAGGAAGAGCGCGCTCTGCGCGCTGGGCTGCGCGTCCTCGTACAGCGGCGGGGCCCAGCGCACGTAGTCCCCGGCGCCCGTGTCCTCGACCTTCAGCACCTCGGCCCCGAAGTCGGCCAGCAGGAGCGAGCAGAACCCGCCGGGCAGCAGGCGGGAGAGATCGAGGACCCGGACGCCCGCGAGCGGGAGGTCGCCGGAGCCGTTCGCGGCGGCCTCGCTCACGCGGCGGCCTCCTCGAAGACCTCGCGCCGCGTCGCCGCGGGGTCGGGGAGGCCGAGCAGCTCGCGGGCCTCGGCCACGGTCGCGACGCGCCGGCCGACGTCCGCCGTCATCCGCGCCGCGCGCGCGACCAGGTCACCGTTGGAGCCGGCGGTCTCGCCGTCGGGGAGGTAGAAGTTGTCCTCCAGGCCCACCCGGACGTTCCCGCCCAGGGTCAGCGCGGCGGCCACCAGCTCCCACTGGCGGCGGCTGATGCCGATCACGCCCCACTCGTGCGGCACGTCGGGGACCTGCTCGGCCATGTGGGCCAGGTTCTTCGCGCTGGGCCGGATGCCGCCGGTGACCCCCATGACGCAGGAGACCTGCAGCGGCGGCTCCAGGATGCCCATGTCCAGCAGCGGGTCGAGGTTGGCCACGTGGCCGGAGTCGAAGCACTCGTGCTCGGGCTTGATTGCGAGCTCGTTCATCGCCCTGGTCAGGGTGATGATGGTCTCGAAGCTGTTCTCGAACACCGTCGCGAACACGAAGTCCTTGCGCCGGCGGCTGTACTTGGCGTAGTTCATCGAGCCCATGTTCAGCGCGCCCACCTCGGGGCGCAGGGCGCGCAGGTAGTCGATGCGCTTCTCCAGCGAGACGCCGATCGCGCCGGTGGAGTAGTTGACGATCACGTCGTCCACCGCGCCCAGGATCGCGGAGGTGATGGCGCGGAAGTCCTCGATCTCGTAGGAGGGCGTCCCGTCGGGGGTCCGGGCGTGGATGTGGATCATCGACGCCCCCTCGTCCACGGCCCGCCGCGCCTCGGCGGCGTACTCCTCCGGCGTGTAGGGAATCGCCGGGCACTGGTCCCGGTTGGCGATCGCGCCGGAGATGGAACAGGTGATGACGACGGGGTCGTCGAGGCTCATGCGCGGCTCCGTGGGAAGTGGGACGTGCCACTCCCCACTCTATCTCGCGCCCGGCGCCCACGGTGATGCCGGAAGGGATCAGGCGGCGGCGCCGCCGGGCTGCGGCCGGTCGAGCCGGTCGAGCACCGCCAGCAGCGCCTGCGTCTGGGCGCGGCTCTCCTCCCGCAGCTCGCGAGTCTCCTCGCTGAGGCGTCGCAGCTCCGTCGTCATCTCCCGGACGTACCGGTCGAAGCGGCCGATGAGGGCGCGCGTGAAGTCGCGAGTGTCCTCGATGATCGATGTCCTGAAGGCGTGCATGTCCGCCCTGAAGGCGTTCATCTCAGCCCTGAAGTCGTGCATCTCCGCCTTCAGCGCCTGCATCTCCACGACCACCGCCGCGTTGCCGCTCCGGATTTCGCCGACCAGGGAGTCATTGAGGTCCTGGAGATCCTTGATATGGCCGGTGTCGTCGTCGCCGTGCACGGTGGCATTGTGACACCCATAAGTCCCACAGAACAACCGTACTTTGTAAAAGAAGGCCGCCTCAGACGGGCTGCACGCCGTGCTTGCGCCAGGGCCGCTCGACCCGCTTGGTGGCCGCCATCTCCAGCGCGCGGATCACGATGGGCCGCGTCTCGCGCGGGTCGATCACGTCGTCGATCAGCGCGTTGCCGGCGGCGATGTACGGGTCGATGATCTTCTGGATCCCCGCGATCATCTCGGCGCGAGTGGCGTCCGGGTCCTCGGCCGCCTCGATCTGCTTGCGGAAGATGATGTTCACCGCGCCCTCGGGCCCCATCACCGAGATCTCGGCGCTCGGCCAGGCCACGATCAGGTCCGGCTCGTAGGCCTTGCCGCACATCACGTAGTAGCCGGCGCCGTAGGCCTTGCGGATCACGACCGTGACCTTGGGGACGGTGGCCCGCGAGACGGCGTAGAGCATCTTGGCCCCGTGGCGGATGATCCCCGCCCGCTCCACCTTCGTCCCCACCATGAAGCCCGGAACGTCCTGCAGGAACAGCAGCGGGATCCCGTAGGCGTCGCACAGGTTGATGAAACGAGCCGCCTTGTCGGCGGAGTCGTTCTCGAGGATCCCGCCGAGGTGCTTGGGCTGGTTCGCGACGATCCCGACCGGCCGCCCTCCCATCCGCGCCAGGCAGGTGATGATCGTCCGCGCGAACCGGGGCTTGAGGTCGAACCACACCCCGTCGTCCACGATCCGGCGGATCACGTCGTACATGTCGTAGGGCTTGCGCGGCGACTCGGGCAGCACGTCGAGCAGATCTTCGTCGCCCCGACTCAAGGGGTCTGACCCCTCCCGCAGCGGCGGGGGCTCCTCGCAGTGGGAGGGGAAGTAGGACAGGTAGTCCTTGATGGCCTGGATGCACTCCTCGTCGGACTCCACCTCCAGGTCCCCCACGCCCGACACCCGCGTGTGCACCTTCGAGCCGCCCAGCTCCTCCTGCGTCACGTCCTCCCCGGTCACGGCCTTGACCAGATAGGGGCCGGCCAGGGCCATGGACCCGCGGCCCTTGACCATGGGGACGAAGTCGGCCAGGCCCGGGATGTACGCCGTGCCCGCCGCGCACGGGCCCATCAGGGCGGCGATCTGCGGGACCACCCCGCTCATCACCACCTCCTCGCGGAACAGGTGGCCCGAGCCGGCGAACAGCGAGCCCGCCGCCTCCTGGATCCGGGCGCCGGCCGAGTCCAGCAGCCAGATCATCGGGATGCGCTTGGACAGGGCCAGCTCCCGCAGGCGCGCCATCTTGACCTCGCCGGTCATGCCCATCGAGCCCGCCATGACCGTGAAGTCGTAGGCCGCCACCGCGACCGGGCGTCCGTCCACGTTCCCCCAGCCCGTGACCACGCCGTCGGCCGGCGCGTCCTTGCCCTCCATCGCCTTCTGGGAGAAGTGCGGGCGCCCGTGGATCCCGAGCTCGGTGAAGGTGCCCTCGTCGATCAGCAGGGCCAGTCGCTCGCGGGCGGTCAGCTTGCCCTGCTCGTGCTGGCGGGCGATCTTCTCCTCGCCCCCGCCCAGCTTCGCCTGGGCGCGGCGCTGCTCGAGGTCCTCGGCCAGGGAGCGCAGCGAGGGACGTGCGACCAGGGTGTCGGCGGAGACTCCGGCCGGTCGGTCGTCGGTGGTCGCCACGTCCCGAACCTACAGCAGCGGCGCCAGCACTTCGGCGATGTCGTCGGCCCGCGCCGGGTCCTCCAGGCACGTGACCTCGAACCCGACCAGCTCGCAGGCCTCGGTCACCGCGTCCAGCAGGTCGAAGAGCTTCTCGTACGTGAGCCCCCCGTCCACCGGGTAGCGCGCGGGCAGCTCCATCGGGTCCAGCACGTCGAGGTCCAGGTGCAAATAGACCGGCGCGTCGTCGAGCGCGTTCACCAGGTGCACGAGCGTCTCCAGCTGGGACCCGATCACGGGGACGCCGGCGCGCTCCAGGGCCGCGCGCTCCCCGGCCTCGAGGTCGCGCACGCCGCACAGGACCAGGCGCTCGGCGGGCAGCGGCTGCTGGCCCAGGCCGGGGTCCCAGCGCCCGCAGGCGCCGGCCAGGCACATGCCGCCCAGGTACCCGCTGGTCGTGGTGTCGGGGGTGTTGAAGTCCCCGTGCGCGTCGAGCCACAGCACTCGCGCATCGGGGCGGTGGCGGGCCACCGCGGGGAGCGTGGTCAGCGCCACCGAGCACTCGGCCGCCACCAGGACCGGCGAGCGCCCCGCGGCCAGCGCGTCGTCCACCTGGCCGCCCGCCTCCAGCAGGCATCCGCGGGAGTCGCGGATGTCGCTCTCCCAGCTGGTGTCGGCGGGGATCTCCTCCGGCGGCGAGCCAATGATCCGGGCCTCGGTACCGAGCCTCCGCGCCAGGGCCGGGGCCAGCTCCTGCACACCGCGGGCCGCGTCCGGCGTCTGGTCCGACGTCCGGCAGCACAGCCCGACGACGGAGCGCTCCGCTACCTCCCCGCCCACTGCGGCTCGCGCTTCTCGAAGAAGGCGGTGACGCCCTCCACGATGTCCTCGGTCGAAAGGGCCAGAGACAGGTTGGCGCGCAGGTAGTCCAGGGCGTCCAGGAACGCCATGTCCTGCTGGCGGAACATCGCGTCCTTGCCCAGGCGCATGATCACGGGGGACTTGGCGGCCAGGCGCTGCGCCCAGTCGCGCACGGCGTCGTCGAACTCGCCGGCCGCGACCACCTTGTTGACGATCCCGATGCGCTCGGCCTCCTGCGCCGTGACGCGCTCGCCCAGCAGCAGCAGCTCGTTGGTCTTCTTGCGCGGGACGTTGCGGTAGATCAGGGCCATGATCATGAACGGGAACGCGCCGACGCTGATCTCCGGCGTGCCGAACTCCGCGCCCTCGCGCGCGACGATCAGGTCGCAGGCCAGCGCGATGCCCAGCGCGCCGGCCAGGACGTGGCCGTTGGCGGCGCAGATGGTGGGCTTGCCCAGCTCCCCGATCAGCCGGAACAGGCGGGGGAAGCGCTCGGTGCCGAAGTGCTTGTGGACCAGCGGGACGTCGGCTGCGAAGCCGCCCAGGTTGGCGCCCGAGGAGAACACCTTGTCGTGGGAGGAAGTGAGGACGACACAGCGCACCGCGTCGTCGTCTCGGGCCGTTTCGAAGGCCGCGATCAGCTCGCCGAGCAGCTCGTCCGAGAGGGCGTTGCGGGTATCCGGCTGGTCGAGCGTGATGGTGGCCACACCCGTCGGAGCCAGGTCCCAGCGAACTGTCTCGTACGGCACGCGGGGACTGTATAGTGCCCCGGGCCGAATCGCCTTCGACCCCAGAAGGCGGACGGGGGACCCACTTGGCCGGACTGTTGAACCGGCTTGGGGCGAATCGAGCGCACTTCCGCGCTTGTAGCGCCGCTCTTCCGGCGCGAGCCCGTCAGCTCACCCCGTAGGCCACAGGAAGAGCCGACCGTACGAGGTGAGAAATGCTTCAGATTCGGATTTTCGTCGTAGCCGTACTCGTGGCGTCCGCGCTGGTTCTCCTACCCGGATCCGCGACCGCAAACACCCGCAGCTCGATGCTGGCCCAGATCAACGCCGCCCGGGCCGGCTCCGGCGTTCATGCCCTGCGTGGATCGACGTCGCTGAACAGCTCGGCCGCCCGCTACGCGCGCTACCTGATGCGCCGGGGGTACTTCGGGCACGCGTCACGCATCCGCGCCAGCAGCCGCTTCCGGGTCCTCGGGGAGGTCCTCGAGATGCACAGCGGCTCCGGGCCCCAGGTGGGCTCGACGCTGCAGGCCTGGCTCAATTCGCCCGGGCACCGGGACGTGCTGATGAGCGGGCGCTTCTTCTGGATCGGCCTGGGCAAGGCGACCGGTCGGTTCCATGGCCGCACCTCGACCATCTGGGTCGGCCAGCTCGGGCGCCAGTAGCGCCCGCCGCTCAGCGCACGATCCGAAACTCGCGCCGCGACACCGTGGACACGTTGCCCGCGGTGTCGCGGGCGATGGTCAGCAGGCGGTAGCGGCCGGGCGCCAGGCGCTTACCGGACAGGCGCCCGGTGAAGCGGAAGCGGTTCACCCCGCGGACGGCGCGGCGGGCGAAGGCCCCGGTCATGGCGGCCCAGCGGTTGCGCGGCAGCGAGCGCTCCACCACGTAGGCGACCGTCGCGGCCTCGGAGAGGGTGTGCGAGACGAGCGCCCCCACCGGCGCCGGACGGCGCGCCGCGGCGGCGCGCGCGCTGGGCCCGCTCGGCGCGGAGCGGAACGCGAACGGGGCGACGGCGAGCCTCGTCAGGACGGGCGGGCGGAGGTCGGCGGACGGCGTCCCCGCACCGCCGGACCCGTTGCCCCCGCCGTTGCCCGGCGCCGCCGGGCGGGGCGCGACGACCTCGAAGGCGCCGATGTCGCACACGCGGCCCTGGGGGCGGCCCTGGCCGCGCTGGTCGATGGCGGGGCAGCCGGCGTCGGTGCCCGCGTCGAAGGCGGGGCTGGCGGTGGTGATCGCCAGCGTGTCGGTCGGGCCCCCGTTGTCGGCCAGGGCGCCCAGGCCGGGATCGGCGTTGCGGTCGAAGCCGCACCCCGTCCCGAGCTCGAGGTTGCTGCCCTGGGAGGACAGCGCGCCCGCGCAGTTGGCGCCGGCCGGGGCCGTGCCCCCGGAGACGATCGTGTTGCGAGCGGTGACCGGACCGCCGGGCGCGACGTTGCCGCCCAGCGTGCCCGCCCCGGTGGCCGTGTTGGCGGCCAGCGTGGCGTTGACCAGCGCGACGCTGGACCCCGTTTCCGTGGCCAGCCCGCCCCCCTGGCTGCCGGCCGCCCCCTGCACGCCGTTCGCGGTGAGCGTCGAGCTGGCGATCGTGACCGCGCCGCTTCCGGTGGCGGCGAAGATGCCGCCGCCGCGCCCCAGCTGCCCGGCGGCCGTTCCCCCCTTGGCCAGGTTGGTGTCGACCAGCGTCGCCGCGATCGTGAGCGTCCCGGCCCCCTCGTGCTGGATCCCGCCCCCGCTGGCCGTGGCGTTGTCCACCTGGTTGGCGGTGACCCGCATGTTGGCCAGCGTCAGGTTGCCCGCGGCCTGCCAGACGCCGCCGCCGCGGGGACTGAGCGCCCCGGGCAGCGGGAGGCCGCCGTCCTTGCCGTTGCCGTCGCGCAGCGTGAAGCCCGCGAGCACGGTGTCGGCCGAGGTCTTGAGCACGCGGCTGCCGGCACCCGCCACCGCGGTGTTGCGCGGTGTGCCGGTGCTGACGATCGTCACCGGCGCGGTGACCGCGAGCTGCGTTCCCAGGCTGAGGGAATACGTCCCGGGCAGGATGGCGACGATGTCGTGGTCGGCATCGGCGTTGGCCGCGGTGATCGCGCCGCGCAGCGAGCACGCGACCGCGGACACGCACGTGAGGCCCGGGTCGTCGGTCGTCGTGGAGACGACGAGCACGTCGTCCGCCGCCGCGCCCGCGGGCCACAGCGCGGCCGTGGACAGGGCGGCGGCGGCCGCGGCGATGATGCGTCCGTGCCTCATCACCGCCCAGGGTAGCCATCGCGGCAAGCGTTGGCGAGCGGAAAGTAGGAAGTGTTACTGTCCACTTTCGCCCGCACCCAGAGGAGAGTCGACGCATGGCCACCGCCGCCACCAACGTCCTGAAGCCCGACTTCGGCGCCAGGCGCAAGCACTTCATCTTCACCGACGAGCACGAGCAGCTGCGCGAGTCGATCACGAACTTCGCCACCAAGGAGCTCGCCCCCCACGCGGAGGAGTGGGAGGAGACCACCTTCCCGGACTGGGTGTTCGAGCGGATGGGCGAGCTGGGCTTCCTGGGCCTGGACAAGCCGGAGGAGTACGGCGGGCAGGGCGGCGACTACTACTCCTCGCTGATCCTGGCCGAGTCCATCGGCGCGGCCCAGTCCGGCGGCCTGGCGATGGGCATCGCGGTCCACACCGACATGGCCATGCCGCCGATCCTCGCCTTCGGGACCGAGGAGCAGAAGCAGGAGTGGGTCGTCCCCGCCATCGCCGGCAAGAAGATCCTGTGCCTGGGGATCACCGAGCCGGACGCCGGCTCCGACGTCGCGGGCATCAAGACGCGCGCCGTGAAGGATGCCAACGAGTACGTCATCAACGGGTCCAAGACCTACATCACCAACGGCCACCGGGCGGACGCGATCGTGCTGGTCACCAAGACCGATCCCGACGCGGGCTACGACGGGTTCACGCTCTTCCTGGTCGACATGGACCTTGAGGGCGTCGTGCGCGAGAAGCGGTTGGAGAAGCTCGGCATGCACGCTTCCGACACGGCGCTGCTGGCCTTCCAGGACGTGCGCGTGCCCGACAGCGCGGTGCTCGGGCAGATCGGCAAGGGCTTCTACCACATCATGTGGGAGCTCCAGGGCGAGCGGCTGATCGGCGCCGCGGGCTGCGTCGCGGGCGCCCAGCGCGCCTATGACCGCACGCTCGCCTACGCGCTCGAGCGCAAGGCCTTCGGGCGCGAGATCGGCCACTTCCAGGTCATCCGCCACAAGTTCGCGGCGATGGCCACGCAGATCGAGGCCTCGCGCCAGCTCGTCTACAACACAGCGTGGAGATTCGCCAACGGCGAATACCCCGTGCGCGAGATCTCGATGGCCAAGCTGCACGCGTCGCAGATGTGCTGCGAAATCGCCGATACCTGCCTGCAGATCCACGGTGGCGCGGGATACATGCGCGAGTACAAGATCGAGCGCGCCTGGCGCGACCTGCGGCTGAACCGGATCGGCGCCGGCACCGACGAGATCATGCTCGACGTGATCGGACGGTCGTACGGCCTCTAGCTTTTCTAAAGGGGTCTGACCCCTTTAGGTTCGAGCGAAATAGGTGGACCACCGACTATGTTGCTTCGCCATGGGAGTCCTTGACGACAAAGTGGCGATCGTGACCGGGTCCGCGCGTGGCATCGGCCGCGCGACGGCGGAGCTCTTGAGCGAGCACGGCGCGAAGGTGATCATCAATGACCTCGACGCCGATCTGGCCGAGCAGGCGGCGTCGGAGATCGCGGGTGAGACAGCGGTCTACGGCGGTGATCTGACCAAGGACGGCGCGCCGGACGCGCTGGTGCAGACGGCGATCGATGCCTGGGGCAAGATCGACATCATCGTCAACAACGCCGGCTACACGATCGACGCGCCGATCCACAAGATGTCCGACGACATGTACCAGCGGATGCTCGACATCCATACGGTCGTGCCGTTCCGCGTGATCCGGGCCGCGGCCCCGCATCTGCGTGAGCCGGCCAAGGCGGAGCGTGAAGAGGGCCGCGAGGTCTTCCGCAAGATCGTCAACGTGTCCTCGATCTCGGGCACGATGGGCAACGCGGGCCAGGCCAACTACGCCGCCGGCAAGAACGGCGTGGTCGGCCTGACCAAGACGCTGGCCAAGGAGTGGGGCCAGTTCAAGATCAACGTCAACGCGGTCGCGTTCGGCTGGATCGAGACGCGGCTGACCGCGTCCAAGGACTCCGAGAACACGATGGAGATCGACGGGCAGACGGTCCAGCTCGGGATCCCGGAGCAGATGCGGACGATGGCGCCGATGATGATCCCGATCGGCCGGCCGGGCACGCCCGAGGAGGCCGCCGGCGGCGTCTTCTTCCTCTGTTCGCCGTGG
>JAWVFR010000089.1:0-6244 GCA_033855845.1 Solirubrobacteraceae bacterium | reverse complement strand
CGCCGCCGCGGCGCCCAGGCGCTCGCGCTGCGCGGGGTCGGCGCGCAGCTCGCTCAACGCGCGCGCCAGGGCGGCCGGGTCCCCCGGCGCGACCAGGCGGCCGGTCTCGCCGTCGCGCAGGATCTCGGGCAGCCCGCCGTGGGCCGCGGCGACCACGCAGCAGCCGGCCGCGGCCGACTCCAGCGCCGAGTTGGGCAGCGGGTCGGGCCGGGTGGACGGGACGACGACCACGTCGGCCGCGCCGTAGACGTTCTCCACGTCGTCGCGAAAGCCGATCATCCGCACCCGGTCGGCCACGCGGAGGTCGACGGCGAGCTGCGCGAGCGCCGCGGTGTGCCGCTCCTCGCCCGGCCAGGCGTCGCCCGCGATGAGGGCGAGTCCGTCGCCTTCCAGGACCGGGTGGGCGAGCGCCTGGACGAGGATCTCCTGGCCCTTCCACGAGGACAGCCGCCCCAGGACGGCGGCGACGAAGGCGTCGGGCGGGAGCGCCAGGGCGGCGCGTGCCGCCTCGCGCGGCGCGCGGTGCGCCACCCCGGTCACCCCCTCGTGCACGACCCGCGCGCGCGGGTCGTCGCCGAACTGCGCGCGGACGGGCTCCGACGAGCACAGCAGGGCGTCGGCGCGGCGCAGGAACCGCCGGTACAGCGGCCACCAGCGCGCGAAGTCCGTGTAGATCTCGCGCACCGAGACGGCCAGCGGCACGCCGGCGCCCGCGGCGGCGGCGTACGCGCCCACGGTCACCGAGGTGTTGGCGTGCACCAGGTCGACGCCGTGCTCGCGCGCCAGGGCGCCGAGCTGCGCGCGGTCGGCGTGCAGCCGGCGCGCCACCCCGGCCAGCCCCCGGGGCGTGAACAGCGACCGGCGAAGCACGGCCAGGTCTGGGCGCACGATGACCTCGACGCCCGCCGCCCGCAGATCGTCGGCCAGCGGGCCCGGCTCGGCCAGCACGGCCAGCGCTCGGTAGCGGGCGGGATCCAGGCCGCTCGCCATCGCCAGCAGCTGGCGGTCGGCCCCGTAGCGGCCGGCCGAGGAGTGGACATAGAGAACGGTCCGGGGAGCCCGGCCAGCGGCGCCCGTCACGCCAGCTCGAGCACGCGGGCCTCGAGGGCCGGGGGCGGCTCGGAGAACCGATCGGGATGCAGCACGTAGGCCAGCAGCTCCAGCCCGTCCACGATCCGCGGCCCGGGGCGCGAAAAGTAGGCGGCCGCGTCCACCGCCACGACCTGGCCGGCGCCCACCGCCTCCAGCGCCTCGCGGTGGTCCTGCGCCTCGGCGCGCGCCCGGGGCGCGTCGTAGCCGCAGGGCATGGCCACCACGACGTCGGGCTGGGCGGCGGCCACCTCCTCCCAGGTGGTCGCGCGCGAGGGCTCCCCGGCGAAGCCCAGGACGTCCTCGCCGCCGGCGTACTCGACCATCTGCGGCGTCCAGTGGCCGGCCACGAACGGCGGGTCCAGCCACTCGATCGCCGCCACGCGGGGCGGCGGGGCGTCGCGCACGGCCAGCCGCACGACGTCGATGCGCGACGCGGCGTCCTCCAGCAGCGCTTCGCCCTCACTCCAGCGGTCGGTGGCCTCGGCCAGGGTGCTCACGTCGCCCAGCACCTCGCCGATCGTGTGCGGGTCCAGCGACAGGACCTGCGCGGGCCGCGCGAGCCGCTCCTGCGCGATCGCGCGCACGTCGTCGTAGGAGACCGCGCACACCGAGCACAGCGCCTGGGTCACGATCAGGTCGGGCTCCAGCTCCACCAGCAGGTCGGCGTCGAGCTCGTAGATCGACTGTCCGCGCTGCGTTCGCTCCCGCACGGCGTCGTCGATCTCCCGTGCGCTGAGCCCCGGGTCCAGGACGTCGCGCGTGATCCGGGCCTTGCCCGCGACCTCGGGCGGCCAGTCGCACTCGTGCGTGACGGCGATAACCTCGTCCTCCAGGCCGAGCGCGAACAGCGTCTCGGTGGCCGACGGGACGAGGGACACGATCCGCACGGGAGGAAGGGTATGGCAACGCTGTCGGACCAGGAGATCGACGAGCGGCTGGCCGAGGTCGAGTGGGAGCGCGAGGACGACCAGATCGCGCGGGAGCTGAAGTTCGCCGACTTCGCCGAGGCGATGGCCTTCGCCAACCGCGTCGCGGAGGTGGCCGAGGAGCTCAACCACCACCCGGACATACTCGTCCACGGCTGGAACCGCGTCCGCCTCTCGGTCACCACGCACTCTGAGGGCGGCCTGACCGCCGGCGACTTCGAGCTGGCCCGCCGCGTCGACGCGCTGGGCTGATGGAGCCGCGCGGCCCGCTCCTGGACGAGCTGACCCGCCGCGGCCTGCTCCAGCGCGGCGGGGTGCTCGGCCTCGCCGCTCTGGTCGCGAGCGCCGGGCCGGTGGCGCGGGCGCTGGTCGTCCCGGATCCCGCCCACGCCGAGCCCGCCCTGCCCGACGCCACGCTGCAGGCCTTCGCCGACACGATCATCCCCGGGCGCAAGGCGACCCGGACCGACCTGGGCCACGAGATCCACCCGCAGGCGATCGCCGGCGTGGACGGCGCGCCCGGGGCGGTGGAGGCCGACGCGCTCGCCCTCTACCACCACGAGAAGATCGGCTTCGACGCGCTGGAGGGCCCGTTCCTGGCCGACCTCGAGACCCGCGCGCTCTCTGAGGGCGGCCCGTTCCTGACGCTGTCCTTCGAGCGCCGCGTCCGCGTCTGCGTGGCGGGGCTCGACTTCAAGAGCCCCTCGCGCCTGCTGTGGGAGGCCGCGGCCGCCGTCCCCTTCACCGCCTTCTGCGCCGCCGCCCTGGTGCCGGAGGCCACCGCCGCCAGGGCCTCGGGCCTGCGCACGATGGGGCTCCCCGGCGTCGCGCCCCGCGGCTATCGCGACTTCACGTACGCCCGCGTCCTGTCGCGCGAGCGCACCAGGAAGGGATATCTGCCCTGATGGCCGAGCAGGTCGACGTGGTCATCGCGGGCTCGGGCTTCGGCGGGGCGATCACGGCCTGGCGCCTAGCCGAGCTGTACCGCGCGGCCGGCGCGAATGCCGGCCGGATCGTCGTGCTGGAGCGCGGCAGGCGCATGGGCCATCGGGACTTCCGCCAGTCGATGGACATCGACCACCTCTCCAACGTCTACAACCTGATCCAGGGCAACGGCGCGCAGATCGTCACCGCGCAGGCGGTGGGCGGCGGCTCCAACCTCTACCTCGCGGCCTCCCTGCGCGCGCCGCAGGAGACCTTCGAGCGCCGCGACCGCCGCCCCGGCGACGGCGACGAGCGCCGCATGTGGCCGGCGCCGATCTCACGCCGGACGCTGGACCCCTGGTACGCGCGCGCCGAGCAGGGCCTGCGCGTCAACCGCCCGGCCTGGAACCAGGTGTCCAAGTCCGGCGGGCTCTGGGCGCGCACCCTGGCCGCGGCCGGTCACACCTGCGACCGCGTCCCGCTGGCGATCAGCCCGCAGCGCTGCGTGAACGCGAAGTGGTGCCACACCGGCTGCGTGTTCGGGGCCAAGAACTCCCTGATCACCAACTACCTGCCCAGCGCCGAGCGCCTCGGGGTCCAGATCCGGCCCAACCTGGAGGTGCAGTCGGTGCGCCAGAGCCAGGCGCGGCCCTACCGCTACGTGGTCAGCGCGCTGGACGCGGCCGGCGCGAACGTGGAACTGGAGTGCAAGGTCCTGGTGCTGGCCACGGGCGCGATGGGCAACGCGCCGATCCTCATGCGCTCGCGCAACGACCTGCCGTCCCTCTCCGACCAGGTCGGACGGCACCTGGGGGTCAACGGCGACCACGTGGCGGCGATCGAGTACGACCCGCGCAAGGTCCGCGACGTCCTCGGGCTGCCCGGCTACGCCGACTTCCACAAGGGCAAGCCGATCACCACGATGACCTACGACTTCTGGGTGGGTCGCCGCGGCCGGCGCTTCGACGGGACCCGCTTCACGCTGCAGGAGATCTTCCTGTCGGCCCTGACCAACTTCCTCTACGACGACGGGCGCGATCCCCAGGGCGACCCCTCCTGGTGGGGCCTGCAGAAGAAGCAGGCGATCGCCAACTGGTCCAGCCGCATCGAGCTGCTGGCCATGGTCGAGGACACCCACGACGGGCAGTTCTACGCCGTGCCCCCGCGCGGCGGGGCGGCCCGGCCCAACGCCGGCCCGGTGGCCGTCGGGCTGTTCAACTACGCCTTCTCCGAGCAGTCCGCGCGCGTGCGCGAGGCCGCCGACCGCACGATCGCCCGCATCGCGGGGCGCCGCGGCCTGGGCCGGTTCATGAAGCTGACCGAGACCCAGGGCTCCTACGCCTCCCATCCGCTGGGGGGATGCCGCATGGCCGAGTCGCCGGCGCTCGGGGTGACCGACCACTCCGGCGCCGTGTTCGGCTACGAAGGGCTCTACTGCATCGACTCCTCGATCGTCCCGACGTCTCTGGGCGTCAACCCGTCCCTGACCATCGCGGCCGTCTCCGAGCGCTGCGCCGACCTGCTGGTGCGCCGCGCGGGCGACCTCGGGCTGCCGGCCCGCCCCGCGACCCTGCGCCCCGGCGTGCCGCGGGAGATCGTGGGCGACCGCGTCGCGGCGCCGGTCCCGCGCCCACCGCGGCTGCGCCGGTAGCCGGTGGAGCGGCTGCTACCGTTCGCGCGTCGATTCGATGAACGACGACGACCTACCTCGAAGTAGCGGCGCGGCGTGACCGCGCTGTACCTCGCCGCCGTCGCGCTGCTGGTCCTGGTCAACGGGTTCTTCGTGGCCGCCGAGTTCGCGCTCGTCCGCGCCCGCAAGTCCAAGCTGGAGGCGATGGCCGAGCAGGGCCTGCCGGGCGCCGCGGCCGCCGTGTCGGAGGTCGAGAACATCAGCGAGGCGCTGTCGGCCTGCCAGCTCGGCATCACGCTGGCCTCGATCGCCATCGGCTTCCTGGGCGAGCCGGCGATCGCCAAGCTGATCGAGCCGCTGTTCGGCAGCATCTCCCACGGCCTGGCCGTGGCGATCAGCATCGTGATCGCCTACATGCTCACCACGGCGGCCCACATCACGATCGGCGAGCAGGTCCCCAAGATCTTCGCGATCACGCACGCCGAGGACATCGCGCGCCGGTGCGCCCGCCCTCTGCGCGCCTTCCGCCTGGCCTTCCGCCCGGCCGTCGCCGTGCTCAACCGCACGTCCAACGGGCTGCTGCGGGTCGTCGGCGTCAAGCCGGAGGACATGGACGAGGAGGGGGGCACCCCCGAGGAGCTCAAGCTGATCATCGCCGAGTCGCTGCAGGGCGGGAAGATCGACCCCGGGGAGGCGGTGATGCTGTCGGGCGTCTTCCACCTGCACGAGCAGGAGGCGCGGCAGGTCATGACGCCGATTCCCGCCGTGGTCACGGTCGACGTCTCGGAGTCGGTGGAGGAGGCGCTGCGCCGCTGCGTGGAGACCGGGCACACCCGCCTGCTGGTCACGGAGGACGACAACGCCGACCGCGTCCGCGGGATCGTCCACGTCAACTCGCTGGCCCGCGCGATGCTGGAGCGCGGCCCCGACGCCAAACTCGAGCCGCTGGTCAAGGACGTCCCGATCATCCCCGAGACCAAGCCGCTGGACGACCTGCTCGCGGACCTCCAGCGCCAGCGCACGAGCATGGCCGTGGTGGTCGACGAGTATGGCCGGGTCGCCGGGATCGTCACGGTCGAGGACATCCTGGAGGAGGTGGTGGGGGAGATCGAGGACGAGACGGACCCGGCCGGCGGCGCCGTCCGGCGGCTGGCCAACGGCGACTGGTTCGTGCGCGGGCACGTCGCGATCACCGACCTCGTCGACTACGGGCTGAACCTGCCGGTCGACTCGGAGGCCTACAACTCGGTCGGCGGCTTCGTGTTCGGCGAGCTCGGGCGGCTGCCCCGCCGCGGGGACACGATCCAGCACAACGGCTACTCGATCCGGGTCGAGTCCGTGCGCGAGAACCGCATCGAGGCGGTCCGCATCCGCGAGCGCCGCGGCGTCTCGTCGCCGGCCTAACGGCGGCCTAAGCGGTCTGTTGGCGACCCGTTACGACGGGCGACGGTTTACCGCTCTTTGCGCACGTCCTCCGGTCCTTGCACTGGCGGGGAAAAGGTATTGGCGGTACCTCTCTCGACATGGCACCTGAGCGCTTGTCTCCGCTCGACGCGTCGTTTCTCGCGGTCGAGACTCCTGCGGCGCACATGCACGTGGGCTGGGCGGCGGTGTTCTCGCCGCCGGAGGACGGCGCCGGGCTCCCGACCTTCGCCGAGCTGCGCGCGCATGT
>JAWVFR010000088.1:0-24446 GCA_033855845.1 Solirubrobacteraceae bacterium | reverse complement strand
TGGAGATCGCGCTGGAGCGCCTTCCCCTGGCGCCCGGCGTGGCCGAGGTGGCCGCGCAGCTGGACGTGGAGGCCGCGGACCTCGCCGCGACCGGGGGCGAGGACTTCGAGCTGTGCGTGTGCGTCTCGCCGGAGCGCCGCGCGGGCGCCGAGGCCGCGTCAGAGCTCGTTTGGGTGGGGGAAGTCGTCGCCGGCGAACCGGGCGCGCGCTTCACCGCCGGCGGCGCCGAGCGCCGGCTGGCCGGCTACGAACACGCCGCCTAGACGCCGGACGATCGCCTCCGCGACCGCGTCGGTGTCCACGACGTAGTCGCGGCTGACAATCCGTGCCTTGAGCGTTTCGAGCTTCATCTGTCGTGTCGCCTCCATGCGGTTCTTCCGCTGCATACCCCAGATCGTATTCCCGGCCGCAGTGCGTGAGCGATCGGCCCCGAGTCTGGACGCCCGTTAGAGGGACGGGGCGATCTTGGCCTTGCCGCGGGCCTCGGAGCGCACCAGGCGCGCGAAGACCACGATCCGCTGCGCGGCGCTGTAGAGCGGGTGGCACGCGGTGAGGGCGAGGCGCTCGTAGCCGCGGCTGCCGGTCACGAACTTGTAGGCCCGCGGCGAGACGATGTGCTTGGACTCGAAGCGGTAGGTGAAGCGCCCGTAGGGCAGCTCCAGCACCACCGTGTCGCCCCGGCGCAGGTCGTAGAGGTCGCGGAAGGGCGCGAGATAGGTCGTGCGGTGGCCGGCGATCGCCACCGTCCCCGGCAGCCCGGGCACGGTGGTGTCGGAGTAGTGGCCCGGCCCCTTGCGCAGGTCGCCCGGGTCGGTCCCCTCCACGACCACGAAGTTGGTGCCGGTCCGCTGGATCCGGATGCGCCCGAAGGGATCGCCGGCCTTGATCTCGCGCCGGCGCAGGCGGGCCAGGAAGGGAATGCGCCGCCGCTCGGTGCGCAGGCGGTCCAGCGCGCGCAGCTGAAGATCGGACAGCGGGACAGCGGCGTTGAGCTGGCTCTGGAGCTCGTCCTGCTGGTACTGGGCGTAGATCGCCGAGATCGGCTCCTGCCAGACCAGCGTGAGACCGGCGTCCATGATCAGCATGACCCCGGAGACGATGAGCACCGTGGACAGCGCGCGCAGGGCGCCGCGGACGCGGTGCTTCGGGGGATTAGGGGAACTGGGCTCCTGCAGCATGGGCGCGGGTTCTAGCGTCGCAATGCGGACTCGGTGCCGCCCAGGGAGCCGGGCCCCGCGTACGTTACCGGCCCCCGGATGCGGGGCCTGTCGTCCGGCTTGTCCGGGCCGCCCAGCGAGCGGCGCGCCCGGATCACCGACACCACGCAGGCCAGCGCGCCCAGCAGCAGGCACCAGGCGACCAGCGCCGGGAGGCCCAGGCCGCCGCCTGCCGCCAGCAGCAGCGCCGTCCACACCAGGTCCAGCGGCCCGTAGTCGAGGGCGAGCGCGTAGTAGAGCGCCACGGCGGCCAGGGGCAGCAGCGCGAGGACGACGATGCCCAGCGCCGCGCCGCGCCGCACCCGCACCTCGGGCGCGGTCACCAGCAGGCAGGAGTGCAGGAGGGGCAGGAGCAGGGCGGCCGCGAAGGGGTTGGCCACCCACACCGCGGTGACGATCCCCACCAGCACGAGCAGGACGGCGGCCCCGGCCCCCGGCGAGCCCGGATCTCCGCGCACGCCCCAGACCCGCAGCACCAGCGGGCGCACGGCGAGCCAGCCGCCGACCAGCGCCAGGGCCAGCGCGACCAGGACCGCCCCGGCGGCCGCGTCCAGCGGAACGGCGCCCGCCGGCGTGGGGCCGGGAGGCGGACTGGGCATCAGCCCGGTCCAGCGCAGCACGAAGGCGAGCAGCAGCGCACCGGCGAAGGGCAACGCCGCGGAGACGGTCCACGCCGTCCACATCCCGACGGGATGGCGGCGGCGGCGCACGCGGGCGGCGGCGTCGACGGCCGCCATCAGCACGGGCAGGATGAGGGCGCCGACCAGGAGGCGCAGCGCCCAGCCGGGCAGGACCTTGCCGGCCACCAGCCATTCGGCCTGCGGCCGCGGCGCGGACTGCGCGCGCGCGTCCAGCGCCGTGATGGAGCGCAGCACGGCGCGCCCGAAGCCGTTCAGGCGCCCGGAGCTCGCCGCCCGCTCGGAGCCCGGCCCGCGCTCGCCGCCGGCCGACACCAGCACGCTGGGCTCGCCCGCAGCGAGGAACTCGCCCTGCTCGCCGGTCGTGAAGGGAAAGGCCTGGCGGGCGAACTGGGCGAAGGCCCCCACCGTCCCGGGCCGCAGCCCGCCTTCCAGCCGCAGCGCCGCCTCCACCGTGCGGCGCAGCAGCAGCGGCGCGATGCCCTCGTCGTTGCTCCACGGGACCACCATCGGGCGGCGCAGCCGGTTGCCGGCCAGGTCGCCCAGCACGATCACGGCGTCGGCGCCGTCCAGAGTGGCGGCCAGCTCGCTCGCGCCCGCCGCGCCCGCCGTCCCCCCGCTGGTCGAGGCCAGCACCAGCGTCTTGCGCAGGGTGCGCCCCCGGAACACCCGGGCCAGCTCCAGCAGCCCGGCGGTCGCGGACAGCTGCGCGGTGGCCCCGCGTTCCAGCGCGTCGCGATGGGCCACGATCACGATGCGCCGCTTGGTGAAGCCGGCGCGGGTGCCGACCACATTGCGCAGCTCCTTCGGCCCGTCCGCCGTGCGGGCGGAGAAGCGGTGCTCTCCGACCCGGAAGCCGGCGGCCAGCAGGTCGGCGCGCACGCGCGACGCGAGCCCGTCGTCGCCCTGGCTGCCGGGCCGCCGCGAGGGGAACTCCTGGGCCAGCGCGCGCAGCGTCCCGAAGGCCCGCACGCCGGAGAACGAGTCCGGCGGAAGCGTGGCCGTGAGCGGCGCCGGCGGCGGCTGGATCGAGAATGCCGCCACGATGAGCGCCAGCAGCGCCGGAAGCAGCCCGGCCCTGTAGACGCGGGGGTCGAGCACGCCGTGCAGACTACCCCTGCACCTAAGCTGTTTCGTACCCGTGCCCGATCGATCCGCTCGAATCCTGCTCGTAGACGACGAGCAGTCGATCCAGACGCTGCTGTCGTTCCCCCTGCGCAAGGACGGCTACGAGGTGGTGCACGCGGGGGACGGGCGCGAGGCGCTGGACCGCTTCGCCGAGCAGCCGTTCGACCTGGTGGTGCTGGACGTGATGCTGCCCCAGCTCGACGGCCTGGAGGTGTGCCGGCGCCTGCGGGCCCGCAGCGCGGTCCCGATCATCATGCTCACGGCCAAGTCCGAGGAGATCGACAAGGTGGTCGGCCTGGAGCTGGGCGCCGACGACTACATCACCAAGCCGTTCTCGATGCGGGAGTTCCGCTCACGCGTCAAGGCGGCGCTGCGGCGCGGCGACATGCGGCCGGGCGCGGACGCCGACGAGCCCGACGAGCCGCCGCTGGAGCAGGGCGAGCTGACCATCGACTTCGCCAAGCGCGCCGTCGTGGTCCGGGGGGAGGACGTCCGGCTCACCTACGTCGAGTTCGAGATCCTCGGCTCCCTGGCCCGCAACCCGGGCCGCGTGTTCACGCGCGACCTGCTCCTGTCGCGCATCTGGGGCGACTCGTCCTACCGCGACCCCCGCACGATCGACGTGCACATCCGCCACCTGCGCGAGAAGCTCGAGGTCGACCCCAAGGCCCCGGAGTACATCTTCACCGTGCGCGGCGTGGGCTACCGGTTCCGCGACCTGCGCTAGCGCCCGGCTGCGATGCGCTCCATACGTGTCCGGCTGGCGCTGATCTTCTCGGCGATCACGCTGGGCGCGATCGTCGGCGTCTACGTGTACGTCACGCCCCAGCTGGAGTCGCGCCTGCGCGACGAGAAGCTCGGCACGCTGGCGCGTGACGCCCAGCGCTACTCGCGCGACCTGGTCCGGGCCATCGGGACCAACGTCGACGAGCGCGCCATCAACGACGCCGTCCGCCAGGCGGCCGACCGCTCGGGATCGCGGGTGACGCTGTTCGGCGTCGCCCGCGGCACCCAGGGGCTGCAGACCTACCCGGTCTCGGACTCGACCGCCCAGACCCGGCTGGACGACCTGAACTTCACCGTGGCGGCGGAGGCGGCGCGCACGGGCCGCGTGCAGACCGGGACCGAGCCCACCAACGACGGGCGCATCGGCGAGGCCGCGCGCCCGCTGCTGTTCAACGGCCGGGTGGCACGCGTCGTGGTGTTCTCGGCGCCGCTGGGCGACGTGCAGCAGAACGTGGAGCTGATCCGCCGGCAGATCGCCATCGCCGGCGGGCTGATGCTGATCTTCGCCTCGGTCGGGGGCTACCTGGTGGCGCAGGCCCTGTCGCGGCGCATCAAGCGCCTGGAGACGGCGGCGGAGAAGGTGGCCGCCGGGGACTTCTCGCAGCGCATCCCCATCGACGGCGACGACGAGCTGGGCGACCTGGCGCGGGCCTTCAACGAGATGCAGAGCCAGCTCGCGCAGCTGGACTCGGCCCGCAAGCGCTTCATCGCCACCGCCTCGCACGAGCTGCGCACCCCGATCTTCTCCCTGGGCGGGTTCGTGGAGCTGCTCCAGGACGAGGAGATCGACGACGAGACCCGCGCGCAGTTCCTGGAGCAGATCTCCGAGCAGCTCGAGCGCCTGCGCCGGCTGACGGCGGAGCTGCTGGATCTCTCGCGCCTGGAGGCCGGCTCGCTGGAGCTGCGACCCGAGCCCACCGACGTGGGCGACCTGGCCCGGGAGGTCACGCAGGAGTTCACGCCCGCCCTGGCGCAGCACGACTCCCACCTGGAGCTGCGCCTCCAGCGCGACCCCGTGCGGGCAACCTGCGATCGTGAGCGCGTGGCTCAGATCATGCGCATCCTCATCGACAACGCCCTGGCGCACACGCCGCAGGGCACGGACATCTTCGTCAGCGCGACGCGCGAGAACGGCGCGGTGCGCCTGGCCGTCCGCGACCACGGCCTGGGCATCCATCGCACCGTGCTGCCGCGCATCTTCGAGCCGTTCTTCACCTCCGACGACGCCCAGGGCTCCGGGCTGGGGCTGGCCATCGCCCGCGAGCTGGCCGAGCAGATGGAGGGACGGCTGGCCGTCGACTCGGTGCCCGGCCGGACCACCTTCACGCTGGAGCTGCCCGCGTGAGGCTCGCGGTCGCCGTCTCGGTCGCACTCGGCCTCCTGGTGGCCGGCTGCGGTGGACAGGACACCAAGACCGTCGTCCAGACCGTGAACGCGCCGTCCTCACCGTCGGCGGCCGGATCGACCGCGACGACGCTGCCGCAGGGCCGCTTCGACCCGGCCGGCATCTACCGCAGCCAGAGCCCGGGCGTGGTCACGGTCATCAGCGTGTTCCGCGGCGGACGCTCCGGCCGCGGGCTGGGCTCCGGCTTCGTGGTCGACGGCCAGGGCGAGATCGCGACCAACGCGCACGTGGTGACCGAGGGCAACGGGCGCGCGTCGCGGCGCGCCGACGAGGTCTACGTCCAGTTCGCCGACGGCAACGAGGTGAGCGCCCGCATCGTGGGGACGGACCCCGACTACGACGTGGCGCTGCTGAAGGTGGCGCCCGACCCTGGCGTGAAGCTGCATCCGCTGCCCCTGGGCAACAGCTCGCGGCTGGTGGTGGGCGAGCCGGTGGCCGCCATCGGGAGCCCGTTCGGCGAGCGCCAGTCGCTGTCGGTGGGCGTGGTCTCCGCCGTGGACCGGACCATCGAGTCGCTGACCCGCTTCCAGATCCCCGGCGCGATCCAGACCGACGCCGCCATCAACCGCGGCAACTCGGGCGGCCCGCTGCTCGACGCGCGCGGGCGCGTGGTGGGGATCAACTCCCAGATCCGGACCGCGAGCGGCGGCAACGAGGGCGTGGGCTTCGCGGTCCCGGTCGACACGGTCAAGCGCTCGCTGGCGCAGCTGCGCGCCACCGGGCGCGCCGAGTACCCGTACGTCGGCGTCTCGACCGTCGCCCTCTACCCCCAGCTGGCGCGGCGCCTGAAGCTGCCCGTGACCGCCGGGGCGCTGGTCCAGGAGGTCGTGCCGGGCGGCCCGGCCGCCCAGGCCGGAATCCGCGCCGGCAGCCAGCGGCTCCGCTTCCAGGGCGAGGTGTTCCGCGCCGGCGGCGACGTGATCGTGGCGGTGGCCGGCCGCCAGATCCGCGAGGAGTCCGACGTGGCCCGCGCCCTGGCCGAGCATCGCCCCGGCGAGCGCGTGAAGCTGGACGTGGTGCGGGGCGACCAGCGCATGACCGTCGAGGTCCGCCTCGGCAAGCGTCCGTGAACGTCGCCGAGCTGGCCGAGGAGCTGGCGGTGGCGCTGCGCGGGCAGGTGCTCCCGGCGCTGGGATCGCACGCGGCGCGGTCGCACGCGGGGGACGCCGAGGGCGGGGACGTGACGTTCGCGATCGACGCCGACGCCGAGGCGTTCCTGGAGGACTTCCTGGCCCGCCGCGCCCCGGAGGTCGCCTTCTACTCCGAGGATCGCGGACTGGTGGGCTCGCGGGACGCCGAGCACGTCCTGATCGTGGACCCGATCGACGGGACCCGGCCCGCGCTGGCCGGGTTCGAGTCGGCCTGCGTGTCGGTGGCCGCCGCCGCGCTGGCCGGCGGCGAGCCGTGCATGGGCGACGTCGAGGTGGGCGTGGTGGTGGAGATCAAGTCCGGCGCCCGCTTCGTCGCGGTGCGCGGCGAGGGCGTGCGCAGCGACCCGCCGGTCGCCCTGAGCGCCAACGAGGACCTGGATCGCCTGTTCTGGGTCTACGGCCTGCGCGGACGCCCGGCGCGCGACACGGTCGAGGTCCTGGCCGAGCTGCTGGACCGCTCGTCGGTGGGCGGCGGGACCTTCGACCTGGGCTCCGCCACCTACGACATGACCCGTGTCCTGACCGGCCAGCTCGACGCCTACGTCGAGCCGGGCCCGCGGATGATCGACGAGGTGCCGGGGATGCTGGAGGAGTTCCGCCGCGTGGGCGCGGGAGCGGTGCTCAACAACTCCCCCTACGACGTCGCCGCGGCCGCGCTGTGCCTGACCGAGGGCGGCGCGATCGTCACCGACGCCGCCGGTCGCCCGCTCGACGACCGCCGGCTGCTCGGGTCCGGTCACGAGTTCCAGATGTCAATGCTCGTCACGGCAAACGCCTCGCTACATGAGCAGCTGGTAGCCGAGATCGACCGTGGCATCGCGCGGTTGCGCGAGCGCCGCGCCAGATAACCTCGCGCCCGTGCTCCAGCCCGTCGCCGTCGGACACAAGCTCCTCGCCGACTACACCCACATCGTGGGGTGGCCGCTGATCGACGAGGTGCGCTCGCTGGCCGAGCCGTTGAAGGGCTTGAAGGTCCTGCACTTGAGCGCGACCGCGTTCGGCGGCGGGGTGTCGGAGATCCTCTACACGCTGGTGCCGCTCATGCGCGACGTGGGCGTGGAGGCGGACTGGCAGGTCATCTACGGGCGCGAGGAGTTCTTCAACTCCACCAAGCTCCTGCACAACGCGCTCCAGGGCGCGCCCGACGACCTCACCCCCGAGCAGTGGGCCATCTGGAAGCAGTACAACGAGATGAACGCCCGCGAGCTGTCCGAGGACTGGGACGTGATCATCGTCCACGACCCGCAGCCGGCGGCGATGCACTCGCTGGTCGCGGACAAGGCGAAGGCCTGGGTGTGGCGCTGCCACATCGACCTCTCCACGCCCAACCCGGAGACGATCGCCCACCTGCTGCCGTTCCTGCAGACCTATCCCACTTCCGTCTTCCACATGCCGGTCTACGTACCGGAGGGGATGAACGGCAACGTCAACATCGTGCCGCCAGCGATCGACCCGCTCGCGCCCAAGAACATGGCGCTCTCGCCCGAGGACGCGATCTACGTGTGCAACCAGTTCGGCCTGGACGTGGACCGGCCGCTGATGTGCCAGGTCTCGCGCTTCGACCCGTGGAAGGACCCGCTGGGCGTGATCGACGCCTACCGCCTGACCAAGCAGGACTTCCCCGACCTCCAGCTCGCGCTGGTCGGCTCCATGGCCACCGACGACCCCGAGGGGTGGGACTTCTTCAACGCGACCGTCGCCCACGCCGAGGGCGATCCCGACATCCACATCCTCAACAACTTCAACAACGTGGGGTCGGTCGAGGTCAACGCGTTCCAGTCGCACGCCGACGTGCTGGTGCAGAAGTCCACGCGGGAGGGGTTCGGGCTGACCGTGTCCGAGGCCATCTGGAAGGCCCGGCCCATGATCGCCGGGAACGTGGGCGGCATACCGCTGCAGATCAAAGACGGGGAGTCGGGCTTCCTCGTGGACACCACGGAGCAGTGCGCGCAGCGCGCGGCCGAGATCCTGCACGACCCGGGGCTGGGCAAGGACCTCGGGCGCCGGGGCAAGGAGCACGTGCGCGCCAACTTCCTGATGCCCCGGCTCCTGCGCGACTGGCTGCGGATCTTCACGGAGGCCGGCTCCTCGTGAGCGACGCCGCGCCGTTGGTGCTGGTCTCCAACCGCGGCCCGGTCACCTTCGACGACGACGGCGAGATGACCCGCGGCACGGGCGGGCTGGTCACCGCGCTGACCGGGCTGGCCTCGCACCGCGACGCGATCTGGATCGCCTCGGCCCTGACCGACGGCGACGCGAAGGTCTCGCGCGAGCGCGGCGGGCGGCCGTTCGAGGTCGAGTCCCCGGACGGCGGGACTTACCGCATCCGGCTGGTCTCGTCGGACCCGGCCGCCTACGAGGGCTTCTACTCGGTCTTCGCCAACCCGATGCTGTGGTTCATCCAGCACTACCTGTGGGACCTGTCCAACGCCCCGGACGTCCGCCGTCACGAGGTCGAGGCCTTCGAGTTCGGCTACAACGTCGTCAACGAGGACCTGGCGCGGGCGGTGCTGGAGGAGATCGAGGACATGACCGAGCCGGCGGTGATGGTCCACGACTACCACCTGTACACGCTGCCCGCCCTGGTGCGCAAAGCGCGGCCCGACGTCTTCCTGCACCACTTCGTCCACATCCCGTGGACCCAGCCCGACGCCTGGCGCGTGCTTCCGAACAAGATCCGCGAGGAGATCTACGACGGAATCCTGGCCAACGACATCATCGGCTTCCACACACAGGCCTACCGGAGGAATTTCCTCCAGTGCTGTCGCGACCTCATGGAGTACGACGTCGACTGGGAGCGCAGCACGGTGTCCGTCGGCGACCGCGAGGTGTGGGTCCGCGCCTACCCGCTGCCGATCGACTGGCGCGCCACCCAGGCGGTGTCCCGGCGCGAAGCGGTGGCCGAGTTCGAGCGCGAGCTGCTGCGCCGCCGCCGCGAGCACCTGATCCTGCGCGTGGACCGCGCCGACCTGTCCAAGAACGTGCTGCGCGGCTTCAGCGCCTTCGACATCTTCCTCGAGCAGCACCCCGAGTTCCGCGAGCGCGTGACCTTCCTGGCCCAGATGATGCCCTCGCGGACCGACGTGGCCGAGTACGCCGAGTACCTGGAGCGGATCGAGGCGCTGGTGGCCGTGGTCAACCACCGCCACGGCACCCCGGACTGGATGCCGATCCAGCTCAAGCTGCGCGACGACCTCGAGGAGGCCATGGCCGCCTACAAGCACTACGACGTGCTGCTGGTCAACGCGATGTTCGACGGGATGAACCTGGTGGCCAAGGAGGGGCCGGTGGTCAACGAGCGCGACGGGGTCTCGATCCTGTCCGAGAACACGGGGGCACACGAGGAGCTCGGGTCCTGCGCGCTGTCGGTGAACCCGTTCGACGTGCAGGAGCTGGCGGACTCGATCTACGCCGCGCTGACCATGGCGCCCGAGGAGCGCAAGCGCCGCGCCGACGGCCTGCGCGAGATCGTCATGTCCCGCGATCCGGGCGACTGGATCGACGAGCAGCTCGCCGACATCCGCAAGAAGGAAGGCACGAGCGGAACGGAGTAAGCGCTGTCGCCATAGTGCCCCATATAGGGGCAAAAAGACGACAGCGCCTCAGCCCGGAGCGAATTCGCCGCCCGGGGGACGCACGGGGGCGGGCCGCGCCCAAGCCCGGGAGGGCCGGGGCACCACCACACGCCGCAGGGGAGCACCACCAACACCCCGAACCCTCCCTCGATGCGGCTGTTCGCGGGGGCGCGAGGCTCGAGGCCGGGCCCCGGCCCGCCCCGGCACCCCAGACGCCACGGGTGGAACCGTGACGGCAGGGCCCGCCACCACAGGCGGGACGGCCGGGGCGGCCGGGGCGGGGCCGCCGGTCTCGACGGCGGCCGGGGGCGGGAGCTCGGGCGGCCGCGACCCCAGGCGCGGCCACGCCACCACGAGCGCGACGGCGGCCAGTGCCGCCACGGTCCACGCGACGTTGCCCCAGCGGACTCGGTCGCGCAGCGGCTCGCGGTCGGGGAGCTCGTTGCCCACGACTCCGATAGCCGCCGCCGGGCGGGAATCCGCCCCCCGGAGGCCCCAGGACCCCTGCTATCGTCCGCCGCCGCCATGGCCGCCACCAAGCCCCTGTACGACCTGATGCTCCTGCTCGACGCCGAGGCGCCGAGCGAGCGCCGCGCCGAGATCCTCACCGAGGTCGAGGCGTTCATCGGCCGTGGCGGCACGATCGAGAGCAAGCACGACTGGGGCGTGCGGACGCTGGCCTACGAGATCCAGCACCGCAAGGACGCCGAGTACCACCTGCTCCAGTTCACGGCTCCGCCCGACCTGATCGACCGCCTGCGGACGATGCTGAAGATCACCGACGGCGTGCTGCGCCACCGCGTGATCCGGCTGCGCCCGGGAACCCCGCCGCCCCCGGCGATGCGCGCCGAGCCGCGCCCGGCCGCCGAGGTCCCCGCCGGAGAGGCTTCCGCGGCTGAGCCCGCCGCCACAGAGGCTCCCCCGGCTGAACCCGCTCCCGCCGAGGCTCAGGCCCCGGAGGCGGCACCCGCGGCGGAGCCCGTCGCCGCCCCCGCGGAGCCGGCGCCCGAGGCGGAGCCCGCGCCGGCCGAGCCCGCCGAAGCGCCCCCCGCCGCCTAGCTTCGCGCCCTCTCAGCGGCGCGACCGTCACAACTCTCCGCAACCAGCGGGTATATCGCCGAGCCCGACTGGACCCGGGTCTACACTCGCGCCTCGAACTTGAAAGGAGCCCACAGTGGCCGCAACCAACATCAACCGGGTGATCGTCACCGGCAACCTGACCCGCGACCCCGAGCTGCGCTCGCTGCCGAGCGGCATGTCCGTCTGCAGCCTGCGGATCGCCGTCAACACCCGCCGCAAGAACAACTCCAGCGGCGAGTGGGAGGACAAGCCCAACTACTTCGACGTCACCGTCTGGGGCGCGCAGGGCGAGAACTGCTCGCGCTTCCTGTCCAAGGGCCGTCCCGTCGCGATCGACGGGCGCCTGGAGTGGCGCGAGTGGGAGACCCAGGACGGCGCCAAGCGCCAGGCCGTGGAGATCATCGCCGACTCCGTGCAGTTCCTCGGCGGCCGCGAGGAAGGCGGCAACGGCAACGGCTTCCAGGCGCGGAGCGACGTCCCCGTCGACCAGCAGGACTTCGCGCCCGCCGGAGCACCCGCCGGCGCTCCGGCCGGAGGCGGCGCCAGCGCCGCGCCCGCCGCGGCCGGCGACGACGACATTCCGTTCTAGCCGCGAGCCCGCTGCGGCGGGACCTCGCTATCCTTGAAGACTGGTGCGCCGGGTGATCGCCCGGCGCTCGGTCTGATCAGAGAGGTTCTCCTCAGGTGGCAAAGCAGCGCAATCGTCGTGACGCGCCGTCCCGGCGCCGCGACCGCAAGGGCGGTCCCGGGAGCGGGCGGCGCAAGCCGTGTCCCTACTGCCGCGACAAGATCGCGCAGGTGGACTACAAGGACGTCGGCACGATCCGGAAGTTTATCTCCGACAAGGGGAAGATCCGCTCGCGCCGCATCACCGGCGCCTGCCGCCGCCACCAGAGCCAGATCGCCCGCGCGGTCAAGCGCGCCCGTGAGCTCGCCCTGCTGCACTACGTGGCCGAGGACCGCCAGGAGGGCATCGGCCGCGGGCGCCGCGATCGGGATCGCGACCGGGAGTAGGCGTGGCCCAGGCGATCCTCCTCCAGGACGTCGAGCAGCTCGGCGACCGCGGGACGGTCATCGACGTCTCGCCCGGCTATCTGCGCAACTACCTCGTTCCCCGCAAGCTCGCCCAGCCGGCGACCAAGGGAGCGCTGGAGGAGGCCCGCCGCCGCATGGACGCGGCCGAGCGCGCGCAGGAGGAGGCGCAGGAGCGCGCCCAGGAGAACGCGGCGCTGCTCACCAAGACCGTCCTGACCATCGCCGAGCAGGCGGGCGAGGACGGCCGGCTCTTCGGCTCCGTGACCGCGCAGGACATCGTGGACGCGATCCGCGATGCGCGCAGCATCCGGGTGGACAAGCGCAAGGTCCACCTGGAGGAGCCCATCCGGAACCTGGGCACCCACATGGTCGTGGTCGAGGTCGCCGACGGCGTGACCGCGACCGTGAAGACCATGGTCGTCGCGCAGTAGAAAACCGGCCGAGATAGCTCGGTCTTCGTCTCACCGCCGCCGGGCGGAATGGCAAACTCGATCGGCGATGGCCACCGTCGACGTAACCGCGCCCGCAGGGGCGCCCCACAACCTCGAGGCCGAGGAGTCCGTCCTCGGCGCGATCCTCCTCAGCGAGCGCGCCATCTACGGCCTGGTCATCGAGGAGGGCCTGCGCGCGGACGACTTCTACCGCGACCAGCACCGCATCGTCTACCAGGCGATCCTCGACCTCTACGACGAGAGCCGCGGGGTCGACACGCTCACGGTCACCGAGCACCTGCGCCAGCACGGGCAGCTCGAGGACGCCGGAGGCGAGGGGACGGTCCACGCGCTCGCGGGCGCCGTCCCAGCCGCGGGGAACGCCCGCCACTACGCCAAGATCGTCCGCGACAACGCACTCATGCGCCGGCTGCAGCGCAGCGCCTACCAGGTGCTGGCCGACCTCAACGACCGCTCCGGCTCTCCCCGGGAGATGGTGGAGCAGGCCGAGCGGCGCATCCTCGAGGTCGGCCACGACGACCGCCAGAAGGACTTCCGCAGCATCCAGGAGGTCCTGGACGAGGAGCTGGACAAGCTCCACCGCCTGTCCCTGGAGGGCACGGCCCTCACCGGCGTCCCCTCCGGCTTCGACCGCCTGGACGAGCTGACCGGCGGCTTCCAGCCCGGCAACCTGATCATCATCGCCGCCCGCCCGTCCATGGGCAAGTCGGCGCTGGTGGCCAACATCGCCGAGAACGCGGCGCTGGACCACGGGCACCCGGTCGCCCTGTTCTCGCTGGAGATGTCAGAGTCCGAGCTGGCCCAGCGCTTCGTCGCCTCCCAGGCCTCCATCAAGGGCGAGGACCTGAGCAAGGGCCGCGTGGCCGAGAAGCGCTGGCCCAAGATCCTGGCCGCCACCAACAAGCTCTCCCAGGCGCCGCTGTACATCGACGACTCCAGCGACGTCGGCCTGCTGGAGATCCGCGCCAAGGCGCGGCGCCTGCACGCGCAGAAGGAGATCGGGCTGATCATCATCGACTACCTCCAGCTGCTGCGGGCCGACTCGCGGATCGAGAACCGTGTCGAGCAGGTGGGCCAGATGTCGCGGGGGCTGAAGATCCTGGCGCGCGAGCTGAACGTCCCGGTGATCGCGCTGTCCCAGCTCAACCGCGGCGTCGAGGCCCGGACCGACAAGCGCCCGCTGCTGTCCGACCTGAGGGAGTCCGGCTCGATCGAGCAGGACGCCGACGTCGTGATGTTCATCTACCGCGACGAGTACTACAACGACGAGTCCGAGCGCGAGGGCGAGGCGGACATCATCATCTCCAAGCACCGCAACGGCGCGCTCGGGGACGTCACGCTGACCTTCCGCAAGGAGTTCCCGAAGTTCATGAACTTCGTGGACGAGGCGCGCTTCACGTGAGCGTCCCCTGCCCCCACGGGCTGTGCGACGGCGACGGCTTCCTCTACGACGAGGAGACGAACACCGCCCGGCCCTGCCGCTGCCGCCCGCAGCGGATCAGCCGCGCCCGCGCGCGCAGCCTCTCGGCGGTCATCCCCAAGCGCTACCGCGAGGTCTCCTTCGAGCGCAAGCCGCTCGCGGACATGTCGCCGGAGATCGAGCGGCCGGTCAAGCAGTACATCCGCGACCTCGAGGGGAACCTCGACCAGGGCAAGGGCCTGTGCTTCCTCGGGGACGTCGGGACGGGGAAGACCTCGCTGGCGATGTTCGTCTCGAAGGCGGCGCTGGAGGCCGGGCGGTCGGTCGCGATCTACTCCCTGCCCCGGCTGCTCACCACGATCCGGACCACCTTCAACGACGACTCGGCCCAGAGCCATGGCCAGCTGCTGGACAAGCTGGCCGCGGTGGACCTGCTCCACCTCGACGATCTCGGCGCCGAGAACACGACGCCATGGGTGCTCGAGGAGCTCTACTCGATCGTCAACACGCGCTACGAGGAGCAACGCTCGATCGTCGTCACCACCAACATCACGGACCCAGAGGACCTGCGCGCGCAGATCGGCCCGCGAACCGTGTCGCGGCTCGACGAAATGTGCGATGACATCCCGGTGTTCGGCCCGGACCGGCGGGCCGACGCCGCCTAGACTCCGGGGCGTCATGTCCTCGATCGTCATCGTCGGCGCCCAGTGGGGCGACGAAGGGAAGGGGAAGGTCACCGACCTGCTCGCCGAGCGGGCCGATGCGGTGATCCGCTTCCAGGGCGGCAACAACGCCGGCCACACGATCATCCGCGACGGCGAGACGTTCAAGCTGCACCTGATCCCGTCCGGGATCCTGCACCCGCGGACGCTGTGCGTGATCGGCAACGGCGTGGTCATCGACCCGCGCGTCCTGACCGACGAGCTGGAGGCGCTGCGCCGCCGCGGGATCGACACCGGCAACCTGCGGATCTCGGCCAACGCGCACGTGATCATGCCCTACCACTTGCTGCTCGACCACGCCGGCGAGCAGCGGCTGGGCAAGCTGGAGATCGGGACCACGCGCCGCGGGATCGGTCCCTGCTACGCGGACAAGTCGGCGCGCCTGGGCATCCGCATGCAGGACCTCCTGGACCCCAAGATCCTGCGCAAGAAGATCGTGGCCGCGCTGGAGCCCAAGCGCCTGACGCTGCGCCCCCACGACAAGGACCCCGCGCTCGACCTCCACGCGATGGTGGAGGAGTACGCCACCTACGGCCACCGTCTGGAACAGCACATCGCCGACACGTCCCGGCTGGCCTGGGACCTGCTCGACCGCGGGCGCCCGATCCTGTTCGAGGGCGCGCAGGGCGCCCTGCTGGACATCGACCACGGCACCTATCCCTTCGTCACCTCCTCCAACCCGGTGGCCGGCGCGGCCTGCGTCGGCGCCGGCGTCGGGCCCAAGGACATCGACGAGGTCTGGGGCGTCTCCAAGGCGTACACCACGCGGGTGGGCGCCGGCCCGTTCCCCAGCGAGATCGAGGGCGAGCTGGCGGATCGCCTGCGCGACAAGGGTGGGGAATTCGGCACCACGACCGGGCGCCCGCGACGCATCGGCTGGATCGACCTGATCGCGCTGCGCTACGCCGCGCGCATCAACTCGCTGACCGCCCTGGTGCTGACCAAGCTCGACGTGCTCTCGGGGCTGGAGCGCATCCCGCTGTGCACCGCCTACCGCAGCGGCGAGGGCGCGGAGCTCGACCACTTCCCCTACCACCAGTCGGTCCTGCACCACGTCACGCCCATCCTGGAGGAGCTGCCGGGCTGGCAGGAGGACATCGGCGGCGCCCGCACGCTCGACGACCTGCCCGAGGCCGCGCGCAGCTACATCGACTTCGTGGCCGAGTTCGTCGGCGTCCCCGTGGCGCTGGTGGGAGTCGGCCCGGGGCGCGACCAGGTCATCTGGAACCAGGTTCCGGCGGCGGCGGGCTGAGGACCCGTGCCTCGCCGCGGCGCAGCAGCCGCCGCGCGGTCGCGCCGGCTCCCAGCATGGCGATGGCGGCCAGCGTGATCTGCACCGACAGCACGCCCTCTTCGGTCCAGTAGACGTCCTCGAGCTGGAGCAGCAGCGCCGACTCGTCCAGGGTCAGCGCGACGCCGGCGCCGAAGGGGATGGCGAGCCAGGGCTCGATGTCCTCGTCGCGGGTCAGCAGGGCGGCGCCCCCGGACAGGAACGCGACCAGGATCCCCGGCACGAAGTGGTGGATGTGACGGCGTCCCACGCGGACGTTGCGAAACGGCCCGAACTTGCCCCGCCGGCGGATGACCGCGGTGCTGGTGCGCACGAGGCCCCACGTCACGACGAAGGAGCCGAGCAGGTTGAGCAGCGCGGTCTCCTGGACCGGGGTGTCGCGGTAGCCGGCGCGGGCGACCTCGACGGTCTCGCGCGCGGCCTCCTCCGCGGCGGCGATCACGTCCGGGGCGTCCGCGGGCAGCGGGGCGGAGCCGCGCCGCCAGACGCGGGCGACCTCGCCGGCCACGGCTGCGGCGGTGCTCGCCAGTGCGGCGGCGCCGAGCACGGCCGTCCCCCGGTCCAACCGCCGGCGCGCCCGCCGGCGGCGCGGCGAGAGAGCGGCGAGGGAGGAGGCCACCCGGCGCAGGGCGGCGACGTCCGGGGGGTGAATTCCAGCGACCGCCACCGGGCTCACCCCGGCGGGGCTCCGTCCCCGCGCGGGCGCGCGGGCGCTCCGCCCACGCGAACCCCTGGGGCGACGTCGCGGGTGACCAGGGACCCGGGGTCCACCACGGCGTCCGCGCCCACCTCGACGCCCGGCACCAGGACGCTGCGCGCTCCCACCCGGCAGCCGCGGCGCAGCGTCGCGCCCCGCAGCTCGTAGTCGGGGCCGTGGCGCCCCATCGTGTCGTCGTTGGTGGTCACCACGCCGGGGCCGATGGAGACGCCGTCCTCCACGACCGAGCCGGCGGTGACGTAGCTGCCCGCACCCACCGTGACGCCGGCGCCCAGGACCACGTCGTTGTCCACCGCCGCGCGGGGCCCGATGACCGTGCCCTCGCCCACCCGGGCGCGCTCGCGCACGTAGGCGCCCTCCTGCACCCGCGCGCCGGCCTCCAGCACCGCCCCGGCGAAGACCACGGCGCCGGCGGCCACCACGCAGTCCGCCCCGAGGCGCAGCGGCTCCGGGGTCTCGCGCGGAGCGCTGGAGGTCCGCGCCAGTCGCGCGGGCTTGCCCAGCACGGCGCCGTCCCCGACCGTGGTCCCCGCGCCGATCTCGCTCCCGGCGTGGACGGTCGCGTGGGCGCCGAGCGCCTCAGGCGGGACGCCCACCGGACTCCCGGGCCGACTCGCGCAGCGAGTCCTGCAGCGCCTCCAGCACCCGGACGACGCGCAGGCCGCTCTCGCCGTCGGAGACCGGCGTCGTGCCCTCGCGCACGGAGGCGATGAAGTGCTCGCACTCGGCGCGCAAGGGCTCCGTGTTGTCGACCCGCGGGCTCCAGACGTCGCCCGAGCGGGTTATGTACTCGCCGTAGCTGGTCGCGCTCTCGTCGAAGCCCTTGTCGTAGACGGTGATCTTGCCCTCCAGCGCCATGTCGTCGAACGTCGCCATCTGGCGCGAGCCCACCACCGTGAAGCGGCGCTCCTTGTGGGGATCGAGCCAGGACAGGTGCAGGTGCGCGGCGATGCCCGACGGGAAGCGCAGGAAGCCGAACACCACGTCCTCGACGCCCGGGTTCATGTAGGCCTCGCCGCGGGCCTGCATCTCGGTGGGCTCCTCGCCGGCCAGGCGCAGGATGACCGACACGTCGTGGGCTCCCAGGCTCCACAGCGCGTTCTCGTCCGCCCGCAGCTTCCCCAGGTTCAGCCGGTGGGAGTAGATGTAGCGGATGTCGCCCAGGTCGCCGGAGTCGGCGATCTCCTTCAGCTTCATGACGCCCGGGTGATACTCGAGCAGGTGGCCCACCATCAGGGTCCTGCCCGCCTCGCGCGCGGCCTCCACCGCGCGCTGGGCGTCGGCGGCCGACTGGGCCAGGGGCTTCTCCACGAACACGTGCTTACCCGCCTCCAGGGCGCGCACCGCCAGGTCAGCGTGGGTGGGGACGGGCGTGGCCAGGACCACGGCGTCCAGCCCCTCGTCGGCCAATAGCTCGTCGAGGTCGGCCGTCTGGCGCGCATCGGGATAGGCGTCGGCCACCCGCTCGCGCAGCGCGTCGTCGCGGTCGCACAGCCAGCGCAGCCGGGCTCCGGGCAGGCGGGCGAAGTTGCGCGCCAGGTTGGGGCCCCAGTAGCCCAGGCCCGCGACGCCCACCGTGATCGCGTCCTCGCTCACAGGCGCTGCACGTTCGGGGCGTCCACGGCGCGGGTCACTCCCCGCAGGTCGAGCGTCAGGGCGGCGGTGCGGGCCACGTCCTCGTGGTCCACGTCGGGATGGGCGGTCACGATCACCACGAGGTCGGCCTCCTGCACCGCGGGGGCGAGGTCGCGGCTGGACAGCGCAAGCTCCGGGAGCTCGGGCACGAAGCTGTCGTGGTAGGAGAGCCGCGCCCCGTGGCGGCGCAGCAGCTCGATCAGCTTCAGCGCCGGCGACTCGCGCATGTCGCCGACGCCGGGCTTGTAGGCCACGCCCAGGACGAGAATGTTCGAGCCCTTCACCGGCTTCCCGGAGTCGTTGAGCGACTCCACCACCCGCTGCTCGCAGTAGTAGGGCTGAGACTGGTTGACCTTGCCGGCCAGCTCGATGAACTCCGCCGTCAGGTCGTACTCGCGCGCGCGCCAGGAGAGGTAGAAGGGATCGACGGGCAGGCAGTGCCCGCCCATCCCCGGCCCCGGGTCGAAGCGCATGAACCCGAAGGGCTTGGTGGCAGCCGCGTCGATGACCTCCCAGACGTCGATCCCCATGCGGTGGGCGATGGTCGCCATCTCGTTGACCAGCGCGATGTTGACCGAGCGGAAGATGTTCTCCAGGAGCTTCGACATCTCCGCCGTCTCCGGCGACGAGACGCGCACCACCTGCTCGCAGATCGTGGCGTAGAGCGCCTCGGCGCGGTCGCCGCAGGCCGGGGTCAGACCCCCCACGACCTTGGGCGTGTTCTGGATCGTGAAGCGCTCGCTGCCGGGATCGACGCGCTCGGGGGAGAACGCGAGGTTGAAGCCCTCGCCCAGGCGCAGGCCCGAGGCCTCCAGCATCGGCAGCAGCCGCTCGCGCGTGGTCCCGGGATAGGTGGTGGACTCCAGCACCACCAGCTGGCCCTCGCGCAGCACGCCCGACAGGGACTCGGTGGAGGCGAGCAGCGGTCCCAGGTCGGGCTCGCGCTGGGGCGTGAGCGGGGTGGGGACGCAGATCAGGACGGCGTCCGCGTCGCGCAGGGCGCCGTAGTCCGTGTCGAAGGTCAGGCGCTCGGCGATCGCGGCCAGCTGGGAGTCCGGGATGTCCTCGATGTCCGAGCGCCCTGCGCGCAGGGACTCGACCCGCTCGGCGTCGACGTCGACGCCGATGACGGGGGAGCCCGCCTCCGCGAAGGCGACCGCCAGCGGCAGGCCCACATAGCCGAGTCCGATGATGCCGACCGTCATCGACGGCGCAGTGTATGGGCTGCGAGGGCCGCCACCACTCGGGCCCCGGCCTCCCCGTCCCCGTACAGCTCGGGGTGCGCGGGCGGCGCCGGGCGCTCCAGCGCCTCGCCGACCGCGCCGGCGTCGAGGTCGGCGAGGGTGTTCCAGCCGGACTCCACCGTCTCCACCCACTCCGTGTTGGGCCGCAGGGTCACGCAGCGCACGCCGGCCAGGTAGGCCTCCTTCTGGACTCCGCCCGAGTCGGTCAGCACCGCGTCGGCCTGGTGCAGCAGCGCCGCGAACTCCAGGTAGCCGACCGGGGCTCCGAGCCGCACCGAGGGCGACTGCTCCAGGCGCCCCAGCAGGCCGGCGGACTCCAGGCGCGCGCGAGTGCGCGGGTGCAGCGGCAGGACCACCGGCCCCGGCAGCCCCAGCAGCAGGTCGACCAGCCGCGCCAGGCGCTCGGGGTCGTCCACGTTGCCCGCCCGGTGCGCCGTGGCCAGGACGTACTCCCCTGCCGCCACGCCCCATGGCTCCAGGACGTCAGCTCGCGCGCGGGCCCGCGGCGCCATCAGGCGCGCCACGTCCACCATCACGTCGCCCACCAGCTCCACCTGCCCGGCCACGTCCTCGCGGCGCAGGTTCTCCTGCGCCGCCGGGGTCGAGACCAGCAGCAGGTCGGACAGGTGGTCGGTGAGGACGCGGTTGAGCTCCTCGGGCATGGTGCGATCGAACGACCGCATCCCGGCCTCCACGTGCGCGACGGGAATTCCCCGCTGCGCGGCGGCCAGCCCCCCGGCCAGGGTGGAGTTCGTGTCGCCATAGACCAGGACCGCATCTGGCGCCTCGGACGCCAGCAACGGGTCCAGCGCCTCGAGCATGCGTCCCGTCTGGGAGGTGTTGGTGCCGCCGTGGATGCCCAGCTCGCGCTCGGGCGGGGGTATGTCGAGCTCGTCGAGGAAGATCCGCGACAGCTCGTCGTCGTGGTGCTGGCCGGTGTGGACCAGCAGCTCCTCGTGCTCGGCGCGCAGCCGCCGCGACACCGCCGCCGCCTTGACGAACTGCGGCCGGTTCCCGATGACGGTGACGACGCGCAGGGGGCTAACCCACCGGCTCCGACGCCAGCGCGGCCTCGACACGCGAGCGCACCCGCTCCGCCGCTTGGGCCGTCACCGGCCCGTCGGTGGGCAGCTCGCGTCCGTCGAGCGCGGACACCGGCTGGACCTCGCGCACCGTGGAGGCCAGAAACGCCTCCTGCGCGCCGGCCAGATCGTCCAGGGCGGCGGAGGCCGGCTCGACCTCCATCTCCTCCAGGACCAGGCGCCGGGTGATGGAGTCCAGGATGTGCTCCTCCAGCGGGGGGGTGCGCAGGACGCCGTCGCGGACCCAGAAGAAGGTGGACGTCGGCGCCTCCAGGACGCGGCCGTGCGGGGTCACGAGCAGCGCCTCGTCCGCCCCCTGCTCCTGCGCGAGTCGGGTGGCCAGCATGTTCGGAGCGTAGGAGAGCGACTTCACGCCGTCGAGGATGCGCGGCGGGGCGTAGGTCACGCTGGCGAGGCGCACGGTCGGGGGGACCGCCGGGAGATCCTCCAGCAGGGCGAGCCGGTGTCCCCCGCGCGTGACGACCAGGCGCAGGAGCCCGTCCCAGTCGCCCGCCCGGGCCAGCAGGGCCTCCACGTCGGCGCGCAGCGAGCCGGGGTCGAACGGCAGGCGCAGGTTTGCCGCCGACCCGCCCATGCGCTCCAGGTGGTCGTCCAGGGCGAACGGCCGCCCGGCGTAGAGCCGCACTACCTCGAACACCCCATCCCCCCGCAAAAGGCCCGGGTCGGTGGCCGGGATTACCGCCTCCGCGGCGGGCAGCACCGTGCCGTCGAGAGAGGCGAGGGACATACGGGGCGGATCGTAGCGCCGGGCTCGGGCCGGCAACGATTTCGCGGAGCCCGGCTATGACATTTCAATCATGATACGCTTGTCCTGAGTCGATGGCGCAGCCGCCCCCGAAATGGACGTTCCTCACCAACCACGGACAGCTGCTGCTCTGCATTGCCAACGAGGACGGTTTGAGCGTGCGCGAGATCGGCGATCGCATCGGGATCACCGAGCGAGCCGCACACCGAATCGTGGCCGAGCTCGAGGCATCGGGCTACCTCTCCCGCGACCGGAACGGTCGGCGCAACCGCTACACGATCGAGCCCCACCTCCCCCTGCCCGACGCCGTCGCCCGCGAGCGGGAGATCGGCGAACTTCTCGACGTCCTGGGCAGCGGTGATGGTCGAGCGCGATAACCTCGGCGGCAGCGACGAGGGGTCGGGGGTGGAACGCGATGAGGTCAGCCGGAAGCGCGACTCCACCGCCGCGGACCGGTCGAAGACGACCGGCCGGCGACTGACCACGGCGGCCCAGCGCGACGAGGTGGCCCAGGTGCGCGACTTCACCGCCGCGGCCCGCGATCGTACGGTCGAGGCGCGCGACAGGGCGGCGGAGGCGCCGGAGCGCCCTGCGGCCGAGGCCCGCAACCTGCAGGAGGCCCTTGACCTGGTGATGTGGCTCCGGGACTCCGATGCGTCCCACCGGCGACAGGCGGCGCTGGAGCGCAACGCGGCCGCCGCAGACCGCGCCGCGGCCGCGACAGACCGCGCCGCCGCCGCGGCAGACCGCCGCGAAGCCGGGCTGGACGAGTTGACCGGCGTTTGCCGGCGCGGGACCGGCGAGTTGGCGCTGAGCCACGAGCTCGACCGCTCGCACAGGTCGGGCCGGCCGCTGGTCCTCGCCATCATCGACGTCGACGGGCTCAAGGCCGTCAACGACAGCGAGGGACACGCCGCCGGCGACGCGCTGCTGCGCCAGGTGGCCGCGGCCATCGTCTCGACGACGCGCTCCTACGACGTCACGGTGCGCTGGGGCGGAGACGAGTTCCTGGGCGCCCTGTCCGACGTGACCTTGGAGGTGGCGTCGGAGCGCGTCGCCGAGATCCAGCGCAGGCTCGAGACGCACCTGCCCGGGGCCTCCGTCAGCGCCGGGCTCACCGAGCTCGAGCCCGACGACACCCTGGAATCCCTGGTCGCGCGCGCCGACACCGCCCTCTACTGCGCCAAGGCCAAGGGCGAAGTGCTCCCATGACCATGGGGCTCCACACGCGCTGGGATGGGCCGTGAAGGACTCGAACCTTCAACCTTGGGCTTAAGAGGCCCCTGCTCTAACCAGTTGAGCTAACGGCCCGGAACCGGGAACAGCCGCGGATGGTACCGGGAGGCGGCCTACTGGCCGGTGGCGCTCGGGAACCCGCGCGCCTTCTTGGCGGCGTCGATCTGAGCCTTCACGGCGGCGCGCTGGTCCTTGGGCGCCAGGCTGATCGCCTTGGCCCCCGACAGGTCGCCCTTGCGCGTCTGGCCCGCCGCGTAGGCGAAGACCGCCAGCTGGTAGAAGGTCTGCGAACTGGGTCTCGCTTCGGCCACGGTCTCCGCGGCCAGCACCCCGTCCTTGGGCTGGTTGAGACCCAGCGGCCCGAAGGCCTGCACCATCAGCGCCGCGACGTTGGGGTCCGGCTTGGGGGGCTTCAGCGCCAGGTAGCGGCGCCAGGCGGCGGCCGCCTTGGCCAGCTCGCGGCGCCCGGCGGTGGTGAACTGCCCCGTGTTCGGGTCGTAGTTGCTGCCCTGGCCGGCCTGCTGGTAGCGCAGCCGGGTCACGGTGGCCCAGGCCGTGGCGTCCGCGGGGTTGGCCTGGATGCGGCGCAGCGCGGCCTTCTCCTGCTTCACGAGCTGCTCGTTCGCGCTCTGGCCCCCGCCCCCGCCGCCGGTCAGGCCGATGGCGTCGAACAGGCCGCCCGACACCGAGCCGCCGATCCCGAAGAGCACCAGGCCGCCGCCCATGAGCACGGCGAGCGTCAGGTAGATCACCTGCACGGTGCGCCGGCGGCCGCGGCCTCTGAGGTCAAACAGCATTGGCGGAAGAGGGAGGGATGTCGTCGTCGGTCGTGGCGGGCGCCGCGCTCGCGGCGCGGCGGGCGCTCGTGCGCTCCAGCCAGCTGGCCAGCAGGATACTCAGCTCGTAGAGCAGGAGCAGGGGGACCATCTCCAGCAGCAGCGACACTGGGTCCACTGTGGGGAGCAGCATCGCGACCACCGCGATCACCACGATCGCGTAGCGCCGGTTCGCCCGCAGCTGCGCCACCGTCACGATGCCGGCCCGCGTCAGGGCGATCACCGCGATCGGCAGCTGGAACATCAGGCCCAGCGAGATCAGGGCGAAGATCACGAACGAGTAGTACGGCTTGGCCTGTACCAGGATGTCGAACGACGTCGCGTTGAACCCCTGCAGGAACAGCACCGCCGGAGGCAGCACGATGAAGTAGCAGAAGGCCACGCCGGCCAGGAACAGGAACGGGGCCAGGAGCATGAGCGGCAGCGCGATCCGCCGTTCCTGGGGGCTGAACGCCGGCAGGATGAACGCATAGGCCTGGTAGAGCAGCAGCGGCAGCGTGAACAGCACGGCGAAGTACAGCGACACCGTCAGCGTGGTGGTCAGGGGCTCGGTGACCCCGAGGGTCACCGGCTGTCGCTCCGGGATATTCCGCGGCAGCGCCCGCGCGGCGTCGGCGTAGGAGCGCACCGCCTCGCGCAGGGCGGCACGGTCCTGCGCCGTGAGCACCCGGGAGCGGGAGAGCCGTTCGAAGGCGGCGGCGCCCCGCTCCAGCGCCGCACGCAGGGAGACCTGGGAGCGCGCCGTCTGCTCCAGCGGGCCCGACGCCTTCTGGATGCTGGCCGAGGTGGTGTCGGCCAGCGGCTGGTTGACCAGGTCCAGGAGCGCGTGGTTCTGCCACATCGCCACGCTGAATGCGATCAGGAACCCGATCGTGCAGATGACGATCCGCGAGCGCAGCTCATCGAGATGCTCGATGAGCGACAGGCGATCCTCATGGCCGATCGGCCGTATCGCACGGGCCATCCCGGCGGCCTCGGGCAGCTATTCGTCGCGGCCGAAGGCGCGCGAGGCGTCCTCGGTGCCCGCCG